>CANFIN010000005.1 GCA_947447155.1 Bacteroidota bacterium
AAACCCTACCCTGTGTTGTATCATACACAAATTTATATTGTCTTGCAAAATAGCAGGGGATTGCCTGTAGTAGCGCAAGCACACTTCAGGCAATCCCTACCCTGATTTTTTACCACCCTCAAACAATAACTTGTTAGTTATTTCCGCATTTTTTCTTGGAGGGTATTATACAGAGCCCTAACTTTGATATTAATATCAATTAATCATTTTTTTAACCAACTTAAATAACAATGAAAACAAAATCAATTATCGCAGCGCTATTATTCGCTGCAAGCAGTGCTTTTGCACAAGTGCCTTCGTATGTACCGACTAGCGGACTCGTAGGTTGGTGGCCATTTAATGGCAATGCGAATGATGAGAGTGGGAATGGGAATAATGGGACAGTGAATGGAGCAACGCTGACGATTGATAGATTGGGCAATTCAAATGGTGCTTATTATTTTTCAAGTAATGGTTGTGGGACAAGAATAGATGTTAATGTAAATACAACATCTATTCAATCGGGATTAACGATTTCAATATGGGCATTAAAAGCCTCAAGTGGATGTATTGGTCCTAGGATTTTAGAGTTTGGGCCAACAGCTGGAAATATAGGAGATGTTCAGTGGATTTGGGATAATTCGAATGGTACTAGGTTTGGCGCTTGCTCTTCTACAGGAACCGCTTATAATTCAAGTTTTACTCCTGTGTTAAATAATACTTGGACACATTTAGTTTTTACTAATGATGGTTCTATAGCTAAGTTCTATCAGGATGGAGACTTGATAAATAGTATTGTTGTTACGAGTGGTTCACCAAGAATGGCGAGCAATGGCTGTTTTGGCCGCATGAATCATCCTGCCTACGATGCATTTAATGGTAAACTCGACGACATCGGTATCTGGAACCGAGCACTTACACAACAAGAAATTACTGCATTATACAATGCGCAATCATGTACAGGAACAGGCGCTATCACCGCTGATGGCCCAACCACTTTCTGCGCAGGCAACTATGTTAACTTAAAAAGTGATGTAGTGGGTGGCACCTACCAATGGAAAAAGAATGGAGTGAACATTACTACTAACGCAACATCACGTACATACAAAGCAACTGCAACGGGTTCTTATACTTGTGTGGCTACTTGTAACGGTACTGCATTAATGAGCAATGATATTCAGGTGACATCACAAACCAATGCAGCAGTAACGCTTACGGCAAGCGGCGCTACTTCGTTCTGCGCTGGAGATAGCGTTACTTTAAATGCAACTAATCTTGGTAGTGGTTACAGCGTGCAATGGTATCGCACAAATATTTCTATGCAAGGAGCTACTAACTATTCGGTGGTAGTAAAACAACCAGGCACCTACAAAACAATAACAAAAAATCTTTCTAACGGATGTTCACGTATTAGCAGTGGCTCAATCATAACTGCGGTTAATTGTCGTATGAGCAATCCTGATATTATTGCTGTAGACCCTGTGAGTGATGAAATCCCAGCAACTAAATTAGGCAACAGCACAGAAACAACTATGCATTTATTCCCTAACCCTAATGCAGGCTCTTTCACATTAGAGTATGATGGCATAGAAGCAGATTTTGAAGTGCAAGTAGTTAATACAATGGGTCAGGTTATTTACAATGATATTATCCCATCTAACGATAAGCATTTAAAAACTACTATCAACTTAGGAGACAACATGCAAAAAGGTGTTTATGTCGTTCGCATTATCAATGGTGAGAACGTACAGGAGTCGAAGGTGATGTTGCAGTAGTGTTGTTTAAGAAATAGTTTTAAGGAGGTCGATGGGCCTCCTTTTTTTTGGCTAATCTGTAGCAGGGTAGGGAATTACATGAAGCAGGGTAGGGTTTAAACCCTACCCTGCGCAATCATGTATAAATATCGCAGGGTGGGGATTAATCCCCACCCTGTTCATCAATTCTATTATCATTTCAAATTAAAAAAACAGGATTTTTCAGAACCCATTTTTCATAATTTTTATTTTTCAATTTTAATTTTATCTCGTAAAATAAAATTAGACTGGAAAAATTCGGAATCGAATTCCGAATTTTTCCATATATTTGCGGCATGGTACAAAGGATAGCAAAAAAGAAATTAATTGATCTTGCCTCCAAGTTTAAGGCGGTTGCTGTTATTGGAGCGCGTCAGTCGGGGAAGACCACACTCATCAAACAGGTATTTAAAAATAAGCCTTATGTTTCGATGGAGAATCCTGATACGCGACATTTTGCGATTGAAGATCCGCGAGGATTTTTATCGTCGTTTCCGAAAGGAGCCATCCTTGATGAGGTGCAACGTGTGCCACAACTATTTTCATACTTACAAGAGATTCTCGATGACCAACGAGCAAAAGGATTGTTTATCCTTTCCGGTTCAAACAATTTTTTACTTCAACAAAATATCTCGCAAACATTGGCTGGCCGTGTAGGATACTTGCAGCTACTCCCATTTTCTATTAGTGAGTTAAGTAAGAGTAAACTATTAGCAGCAAGCGATGATGCCTTAATGCTGAAAGGGTTTTATCCGCCTGTATATGATCAGAAAATTCCTTTTGGTGATTGGTGTCCTAATTATATCAGCACCTATATTGAAAGAGATGTGCGCCAAATAAAAAACATAACCGACCTTATTGTATTTGGAAGGTTTATGAAACTACTCGCAGGTAGAAACGGACAAGAATTGAACTATAGTTCACTATCGATAGAAACGGGTGTAGATATGAAAACGATACAATCGTGGGTGGGAGTATTAGAAAGCAGCTTTATCATTTACCTATTAAAGCCACACCATAATAACTTCAATAAAACGATTGTAAAACGTCCTAAGCTGTATTTCTACGACACATCGATTGTTTGTTCCTTGCTAGGAATTCGAAATGTAGCGCAGATAAAAAACCATCCACTACGCGGAGCCATCTTCGAAGGAATGGTGATTACAGAGTTGTTAAAGAACAGAACCAATGCAGGCAAGCCTGTTAATTTATCGTTTTGGCGAGATAAAACAGGAAGAGAGATTGATGTTATTGTTGACAATGGCAACACTCAGTTTCCAATTGAGATAAAATCAGGTAAAACAATTCATGATGAGTTTTTGAAGAATATCGAATATTGGAAATCAATGAGTGGGTTCAAAAAAGGACTTGTATTATATGCAGGAAAAGAAAATCAGAAGAGAAGCAAAGGAACCGATATTTTAAACTGGAGAGCACTTTCAGAATTAGATTTGTGATGATAAAAAAGGCTATTTTTTGGAAGCCATTTTTCGTAATTTTAAATTTTCGATTTTCATTTCACCTCGTAAAAATAAAATTGATCGGAAAAATTCGGAATCGGATTCCGAATTTTTCCGATGTTATTAAACAAACAGAATTATGTTTGCCTGCAATGTATGTTTATAGATCCTTCTTTTTATTCCAAATAAAGAAATAACCAACTCCTAAAATAATAGCCAGTGAAAAAGTAAAGTTGGTAATTAAAAATCCTTGGTCTTGTTCTGTTAAATCACCACCACCACGACGTAGTTTAAAAACGAAATAGGATAAAATACATCCGATTACAACAGATGTAATAATGATGATTACACGACGGCGATTTGACATAGGTCAAAGATATAAATTCTAATTAAACTTATTTTGCGCTAATTTAGACGCATGTCATTACCTAACGAACCAAACGCTTTAATTCATTGTACGAGTCCTTATTTATTGCAGCATGCCTATAACCCGGTGCATTGGCTACCATGGACAAACGATTCATTGCATAAGGCAAAAGAGGAGAATAAGTTAATCATTGTCAGCATTGGTTATTCTACTTGTCATTGGTGTCATGTAATGGAGCATGAGAGTTTTGAGGACGAGGAAATTGCTACGGTCATGAATAAAAATTATGTTAGCATAAAAGTAGACCGAGAAGAGCGCCCTGATATTGATAAAATTTACATGGATGCAGTGCAGCTAATGACAGGCAGAGGTGGCTGGCCGCTGAATTGTATTTTGCTTCCCGATGGTCGCCCGATTTATGGAGGCACCTATTTTCAAAAAGAGCAATGGAGAAATATCTTGTTGCATATTGCAAACCTCTACCGAACAGATCCTGAAAAGTGCTATAGTTATGCTACGGAATTAACCGAGGGTATCAACAAAATGGAATCTTTTAGGAAAGACGCTACCGTTAGTACACTAAGCCCGATTGACTGGCAGCAGTTATTTCTGAATTGGTCAGTGAATTTTGATACCGAAGATGGAGGGAATAACCGTTCACCTAAATTTCCGATGCCTTCTAATTACGATTGGATGCTGGATTTTTTCTTGTTGCATAAACATGCTTACGCAGGAGAGCATTTGCAGCTTACGCTGAATAAAATGTTGCATGGAGGAATCTATGATCAGCTAGGAGGAGGATTCTGTCGTTATAGCACCGACATGCAATGGAAGGTTCCTCACTTTGAAAAAATGTTATATGATAATGCGCAATTACTATCTCTCTATTCAAAAGCGTATGCTGTTTTTAAAAATGAAAACTATAAAGAAATTGCAAATGGAATTTTAAAGTTCTTACAAGCTGAATTAAAATCTGAATCGGGTTTATTTTATTCAGCACTCGATGCCGATACAGAAGGCGTGGAAGGTAAATTTTATACGTGGACAGTGGAAGAATTACAACAATTGTTAGAGGAGCAAGAATACATGATTGCTAAGGAATATTTCCACTTCGATAAAAAAGGATATTGGGAAGATGAAGTTTATATTCCCTTGCGAAATGAAAATCCTGAACCTATTTATCAGAAGTATCAATTAACAAAAGAAGAATTTTATTCTTCAATCACGAACATAAAAAGCAAACTATTGGCACAAAGAAACAAACGTGTAAACCCTTCATTAGACAATAAACAGATTGCATGCTGGAACGGGTTATTATTAAAAGGATTTTCGGATGCCTATCAAGCTACACAGGATGCAACTTTTCTCGAAGAAGCGACTAAATTAGCAGACAGTATAATTAACCATTTGATTCACGACAATAAAGTGATTCACTCAATAGTCTCAACCTCAGAAAATAATCAAACAGCAAGTCATAACGAAGGCTTTCTAGATGATTACGCGAGTATCATTGAAGGACTAATTGCTGTTTATCAGATTACTTTTAATGAGCAATATTTGCTACTTGCAAAACAACTATGTGAAACTGCCATCCATAATTTTAGTACTGAAGGCTCTCCCATCTTCTACTATTCATCAAACACTGCTGAAAAACTAATCAAGCGTAGTATGGAATTACAAGACAATGTTATTCCTTCTTCTAATGCAATGATGGCGATGAACCTTTATTTACTTTCTCGCTATTTCGATGAGTCCAATTATTTAAAGCGTGCGCAACAAATGCTTGCTCTAGTACAAAAGGAAATCAATAATACTATTCCGTGGTATAGCAAGTGGGCACAGGTAGCATTGCTAATGGAAAACAGCAAAGAAGAATTAGTGGTGAGTGGACCATCAGCGAACGAATGGATTCATCAAATTCAAAAAAATTATCGTCCGAATTTAATTTTTTCAGTAGCTCATCAGGATGCTAATTTACCTCTGAATAAAAATCGTTTTAGTGTAGATAAAACCATTGCCTACCATTGCATTGACAATGCATGCTCCTTACCTATTACCAATTTTAAAGCGCTATCAACACTTTTTAATTAATTTCGATAAAAATTTACTGAATATGAAAAAGCAATTGCTCGTTGCAGCATTATTTCTTTCTGTCGGATTTGTTTCTTGCAATCAGAACAAATCAACTACAGAAAAACCAGCAGATGTAAAAGATGTGCTGGTAGAAAACATGGACACTACCATCAACCCTGCCGATGATTTCTTCGGATATGCTTGTGGTGGCTGGATTAAGAACCATCCCATACCTGCCTCTGAAAAGGGATTTGGTATCTGGACGATGGTAATGAATGAAACGTATAACCGTACTAAATCCATTAGTGAAGAAGCTGGAAAATCAGAAGCTACGAAAGGAAGTATCGAACAAAAAATTGGAGATTTCTACTTTTCGGGTATGGATACCGTTAGTATTGATAAAATGGGTATTGCTCCACTTAAAAAAGAATTAGATGCTATTAGTAACATCAAAACAAAAGAAGATGTATTGGCAACAGTTGCGCATATGCAAGTATATGGAGCAAGTCCTTTTTACAGTGCAGGTGTTTATCAGGACGAGATGAACAGCGAGCAAGTATCAGTGCATCTTGGTCAAGGTGGAATTGGATTACCTGACCGTGATTACTATTTCAATTCAGATAGTCGCACAAAAAACATTCGTGAAGAATACAAAAAGCATATTGTAAATATGTTTAAGCTAACTGGCGAAGACTCTGCAACAGCCAATGCTAACATGAATAAAGTATGGAGCTTAGAAACTTCTTTTGCAAAAGCATCACGTAAGTTAGAAGACCTTCGTGATCCTTATGCTAACTACAACAAGAAAGCTGTATCAGAATTAGGAAAACTTACGCCTTCTATCAATTGGGCAACAATGTTTACTAATATGAAAATGTCGAAATTGGATACTGTAATTGTGGGCCAACCTGAGTTTTTAAAGCAAATGGAAGCTTCTATCAAATCAGTTTCTATTGAAGATTGGAAAGCATATTTTAAATGGTGTTTAATAAATACTTATGGCGACTATTGCGGTAAAGAATTCGAACAAGAAGCATTTAATTTTAATGGAAAAATATTAAACGGAGTTAAGGTACAACGTGACCGTTACAAGCGCGTATTGGATGAAGAAGAATCATGCATGGGCGATTTACTAGGACAGCTTTACGTGAAAAATTATGTGTCTCCATCAGTAAAAAAACGTTACGAAGATTTAACAAAAAACATGTTCGATGCATATCGTGAACGCATCAAAGGATTAGATTGGATGAGTGCAGAAACAAAAGAAAAAGCTATTAGCAAATTAAATTCAATAACTGTTAAATGCGGTTATCCTGATAAATGGAAAGATTATTCATCGTTATCGATCAGCAGAGATGCTTATGTAATTAACATCATGAATAGTCACATTTGGGCACATGAATATCAAGTATCCAAATTAGGCAAACCAGTTGACCGTACTGAGTGGGATATGACTCCTCAGACTTACAACGCTTATTACAATCCTTCAAATAATGAAATCGTATTGCCAGCTGCAATATTTATCATTCCTGGACTACCAGATTCATTAGCAGATGATGCTATCATTTATGGATATGCGGGTGCTTCTACTATCGGTCACGAAGTAACGCACGGCTTTGATGACCAAGGAAGGCAATTTGATGAGAAAGGAAATTTGAAGTCATGGTGGACAGCAAACGACGAAAAAGAATTTAAGAACAGAGCACAGAAAATTATTGATCAATTCAATAGCTTTAAAGTGTTAGACAGCTTACATGTTAATGGTGATGCAACACAAGGTGAAAACATCGCTGACTTAGGTGGAGTTGTAATCGGATTAGAAGCATTTAAGAAAACGGAGCAATATAAGTCTGGAAAAGTAATCAACGGCCTTACACCAGTACAACGTTATTTTATGGGATATGCATTAAGTTGGGTTGGACATTATCGTGATGAAGTAATGGCTTTACGTATTATGACGGATGTTCACTCGCCTAACTTCTTACGCGTGCAAGGACCAGTGATGAATGTGCCAGAATTCTACGAAGCGTTTAATGTAAAACCAAACAATAAAATGTTTGTTCCTCTTGAGAAAAGAGTGAAAATCTGGTAAGTAAAAAAAGCCAATAAAAAAACGGGATGTTGCAAATGCTTCATCCCGTTTTAATTTAGTATAAACTACGATTAATAAACCGTGATTTTGCGCATTACATTTTTAGTTGGTCCGCTTACGTTAATTACATAAACTCCTTTGCTTAACATTGACAAATCAACCATTCGTTTATGTTCACCAACGAAATCATTCAATTGGTATTCGTAAACAATTTCTCCTAATGTGTTTAACACCGTTACTTTGTAATTCTGAACAACATTTGCATTAAAACTTAATTCAAATAATCCATTCGTAGGATTTGGATATACCTGCATACTCTGATCGATTGAAAAATCAGCTAAGCCTACAGAGCAAGAATCTAATGCAGTACAAGCTGTTCTTCCTGTGTTGCAATAGATATCAGTATACTGCCAGTTGTAGAAGAAATAATAATAACCAGGAGAGCCAGCATTACTACCTGTAATATTAATAGAAGTACTATTATAAGGATAAGCTGCACCAGCTGAGTTTCGGTATAAATCAACTAAACCACGACATTTAATAAAATAGTTTGTTCCTGGATATAATTTAAAGTTTACATTAACAGTGGTAGTATTTGCTCCACTTGCAGGAATATTAATAGTAGTATCAATATAAGTATTTCCTTGTGCATCTAAAATTTCAATTGTGCGAGCTCCGGCAGTATTTGCATAAACATCAAATGAATTTAGGATTACCGGATTAATAACATCGAAATATAATCCACGAATATCATTCGCCGTAAAGAAACTACCTGCTCCAATTCCGTTTCCTACTTCACCAACATAATCTACTAATCCATTAGGAAAATCTTCATCAACATAATAAGTTGTTGTACCATTGATAGTAGGATTATAATTGTTACCAGTAGCTAAAACATTTCCACCACCTGGAGCATCCCACCAGCGTAATGTTCCATTTCCTGAACCTGCTGCAGATAAAGCAATCGAACCAGGTCCACAACGAACACCTCCTGTTGTTTGCGGATCAGGAGCAATACTTGTTGCAATATTGATAAAGTTCGAATAAGTAACCGAATCAGTTCCATTTGCATTTGTAGATACTAACGCTGCCGAATATACGCCTGGAGTATTATAGACTACTGTTGGATTTTGCAAAGTTGAAGTTGACGGATTTCCTCCTGGGAAAGACCACAACCATGAAGTTGGTTGGCCTGATGAATAATCAGCGAAATCAATTGCTGCGCCCGAACAAGAAATCTTTTTGCTTGAACCAAATGCCGCAGTTGGTGCGTAAGTGCCTGGTACATATAAATCAGATTCCCACAAGCCTCTTCCATAAGTAGATGCTCTTATTTTTCCTGTTGGATAATGTATTGCTAATTGCGATACATTCACGTTTGGAAGTCCGTTAAAGAATGGCTGCCAAACGTTCATTGTTGAATCTTTAAAGAAAATACCTACATCCGTCCCGATGTATAATCCATCAGCCGAATTATTTTGATAGGTGATACAATTAACTGGAATATTCGGAATTGAAGCCGATAAGTTAATCCACGTAGTTCCCTGGTCGTTAGTCTGAAATACTTTGCTCGTATTAGTAAATCCTGAGTAAGTAATCCATGCTTTATTAGGATCTGTAGGACTACAAGCGATATAAGTAATATTACCATTTGGAACTGACGTAATGGTTGTCCAAGTTGTACCACCATTACTTGACTTATACAATCCACCTGGCTTACACGCCCAGATTACCTGATTGTTAGCAGGAGAAACATCTAGCTGCGTTACCGTTGCTGTATTCGTAAAGTTGCTGATCTTCGTCCATGCATTACCTCCATTTGTACTTTTCCAAACATTCACAAATCCAGAATATAAAGTTGTTGGTGTAACAGGATCTTGCATCCAAGGAGTTACCCATGCACCTGTTTCTGTAATTCCGTTTGTTGCTGCCGACCATGAATTACCACCATTTGTTGAACGTTGAAATGCACCATTATAATATTCAGCCCACATGTTTTGATCATTCGTATTATCAATGAAGCAAAGCATACCATCACCACCTAATAATTTTGTCCAGCCTGTATTTGTGTATTTGCTTGTTCCGTTATCTTGCCATCCCTGAATAATTAAATTAGCATTAGTGGCAGACTGACCTAAGCCATACATTTGGGCTATTTGTAATCCATCACTAAGGTCTGTCCATGTGTTACCGCTATTACTCGTTTTAAAAATACCACCGTCGCTACATGTAAAATAAGTAGTACCACTTGTAAAAACAATATCATGATAATCAACGTGCGTATTACCACCGTTTTGCGTCCACGATGTACCGCCATTAGTTGAACGTTGAAAATCTGTTTGTCCTCCTAATATTACTTCATTGATATTTGTTGGAGAAACCGCTATCGCTAAGTCGTACCATTGTTGTGTGCCTAATGCAGGAGTTGAAGGTTTAGTGAAACTTGTTCCGCTGTTGGTTGATTTATAAAATCCTTCGGTACCATAATTTGGTTGAGGCAAACCTACAATCATATAAACATAAGATGGGTCAGCTGGAGAAACTGCAATAGCCATACGACTTACATTTGCTGCAGCAGGCATTCCCGCTGTAATTTTCGTAAAGGCAACACCGTTATTAGTCGATTTATAAAATTCAGTTCCGCATACATAAACTGTATTTGGATCACCTGGCTTAAACTCCATGTCTTTGAAAGTACCTGCAAGTGTATTCGTAAAAGTCGCACCGGCATCTGTACTTCTGTAAACGCCAGCAGAAGTAGCAACCAAAATTGTATTTGTATTTGTTGGGTCAATTAAAAGTTTACTTATCTGACGATAGTTAGCCATATAGTAAGACAAACCTGTTGGTTGCCATGTTGTACCACCATCAATTGATTTTAATACACCAACAGAGTAAGTATCGCCAGCATCACCATCACCAGTTGCTAAATACATAATATTCGTATTTGTTGGATCAATAGCGATATCTGTGCAGCCAATAATCTGTGCTACTCTATCTGTATTTGTTGACCATGTGTTACCACCATCCATCGACTTCCATAATCCTCCTGCAGGTGAACCTACATATATGATGTTATTATTAGTTGGATCAAATCGAACAAATGTTAAACGGCCAGCATTACCACCATTTGATGGCACAGCTGAAACGGGACCTAACAATGTCCAGTTTCCTGAATTAAAAACTCCGTGTTGCTGATTGTAACGCTCCATCTCACGGTAAGCAGTTGCAGGGTCGAAGCGCTCACCTGTTGGCGATACACGAGGAGCCATAAAATGTTCCCAGCGCTTATATTGAAAATAACCAGGAATTTCTAATTCCTCTTCAGAAAGCGGCTCTCCTTTTCTTTTAGATGCTCTTTTTCGCTCGCGTTCTACTTCGCGATCTTTCTTTGCAGCATATTTATTAAATGAATTTTGAACTTCATAAAAGTTCACATTAGGGTCATTCATTTTCGTAACCCAGTCCTGTCCGAAAGATATTGTCGGCACAGCAATAACAGCGGCTAGTAACAGCGCTTTTAATCGAGTAATCATTGGTTATAGTTTGGCTTTTTAGAGTATCAAATATAAATAATTCAAATCACAATTTAAATTACTTTTAAAGCACATTACGGCCATGTTATAATGGCAATAAGGCAATTATTAAAGACTGAAAACTAGTGCATTAAATACATTTTACCCCAACCCTTTTTGAAATACTGATCGGCGGACGTTTCACGTTTTTCTATTTCAGCACCATTCATTCCGGTGATGACTTTATAAAGATAAACTCCATTTGCAAGCTGATCCCCAAACTGATCTTTACCATCCCACGCAAAGTCGGTGATATTTCTGCCTATATGAATATCTCCTATTTCTGCTCTACTGATTTCTCTTACAATTTTTCCGCTCACTGTCATAATTCGAATTCTGAAATCATCGGGAATTTCACTTCCAGTTAATGTAAATACAAAACGAGTTGATGTACTAAACGGATTAGGATAATTAATAACCTCTGTAATGGTACTTTTATTTACTACTTCAAATTGAATTTTATAATCATTCAATCCACTCTGATTGCCCGACTCATCTGTTGCCTGCACGCTTAGAGAATAAATACCGTCTTTTAAAAGCGATGGCTGATAAATAATATTGAAACTGTTTTTAGGAAGATTAGCTGGCACCCATTGTAGCAATTGCTGTTCAGAATTAATACTAGATGCTGTTTCAAAAGGTATAAGCTTTACTATTCCATCAGGATCAGTAATAACTATTCTAAAATTACTTGTATCATTCAATGCAATAAATTTATTTTCATCCAGCAACTGAATATTTATTGTAGGCTTTGCGGAAATAATGTCGCCGTTCAATATACGCGAACCATCAAAAGTGACATCTAACAATGGATTTGTAATATCTCTTGAAACATTAAAACGAATACTTGTTAAATTATTAAAATGATATTGTTCTGGCTGATCGTTGCGTGGATTAACCTCAACCCATAAAGTATTAGCACCAACAAATCCACGCGAGTTAAAACTTATTCCAGTATTTACAGTATCGCCTGCTGGAAGGTTGCGCGGCAAACGAACAGTTGCTAAATCGTATCTTACATTTTGCTGATTATATAAATAATAATCGACCAACAAAGAATCCATATCAACCGTACTAATATTTTCGAAAGCAATTTTTAAATTAATATTTTGTCCTTCTTGTACTGTATCTGAATTGAAAGTATAATACGAAGGATTAATAGTTCCTTCAGGAACTGGATCATAATAAACTTGCCATTTAGTAAGTTGAGGCGGCGTTCTATTTGTTCCATCTTGCGCATACATTTTTAATTTCAAGTAAGGATATGTATTTGCATCAATATTAGAAATTGAAAAATCTTTTTGGCTTGATGGTATCCCCGACATTAAATTAAACTCTTGTCCTGCTGCGTTTATTCCGATTAAGCTGAGCATTACAGAATCAGGCGAAGAACTTATTTCAGTTGATGTAAAATCCCAATGTACCGACGACCATGATGATGCAGGTCCTACTTTCGTAGATGTATAAAATCCTTTATCCCAATCACGTTGTAACGTATAGTCTATCCGCAAATCCGCTATTGGATAGGTACCTTTCTGAAATATCTCAGTTGATGGGTCTCCTTTCTTCATAAAGAAAAGGTATTTATCCTGTGATGTTAAGCTTGAATATTGCGTAGAGCCTAAAGCAGCAAAACCATTTTTCAAAACTGATAAGGTATCAAATGGCACATCAAAAACAGTCCAGCTTAAAATATAATCACCATTTGGAACATCATTTAAAATCATATCTACCAAACTATCTGTTTGTGCAGGAATAGCTGTATTAAATAAGAAGAATTTATCTGGTCTATAACGGTTACAACCAATTCGAGTTGAGCAATTAAAATAATTGTAATTTCCGAAATAGCGTATACATGAATCTGTTTGCCATGGGTGTTCAAAATCTATGGAATCTAAAACAGCAATAGCAATCTGCGGAGCATAATTACAACCACCATAATCGATATTAACTCCATTGATTTCATAAGACGGGCGTGTACCAGAATGTGTAATTGTTAAGGCGTATTGCGAATTAATAAACTCAAAATAACGAATTGTATTCTGACGAATAATATTTGTCAAATCATCTTTTTGAAACTGTGGATAATCGGCTTGCGACCAACCTGTGATCCCTTGTTTGTAAATAAATGAGCTGTATTTCCATTGGAATTTATTCGCAATTGCGGTATCTGGATTTGTGATTGAATCATTCGCAACGCGCCAATAGTAGACTTGATTATCTGCGAGTGTTTGAGGAACTGTCCAGCTAACAACGCCATAAATATTATTTACTATATGACTTAATTTAAAAGAACTTGTAAATATTGCTGATGTATCAATTTCGAAAATATAATTTTTCGGGTTTGAAAAGAGATTTGCAGTTGTAGCTTTTAACGTAACTGTATCATTCGGAATGATAGCAAATTCAGAAGGGAAAACAGGATTGATATCGGTGCTTGTAATTTGCAAGGTAGCTGACGCAAAATTATTTGACGACTCATTAAATTCCTGAACCTCATTGAAAGCATCCACGGTAATATCAAAAGTATTTAAACCTGCTCCATCTCGAAAATCGACAGGTAACTTAACTTGAATTGTATCACGATAAGAAATATAAGGCACAATAACAATTGTATCGCGCATACTAACGCCATCGGGCATACGACGACTAACAAGCACACGGATACTTTGCGAGGTGTTTTTACCAAGATTAGTAATTGCAACTTTAACTGTAAATGAATCTAATTCTGTAGTTACAACCTGTGGATCAAAAATGATGGAAGAATTATCAATCGAATAATCTGGCAATTCATATGAATTTAAGTTAATAGCAGGATCGCCATGCATTGTCATGCACATGCAAACATTTTTATATCCCGGATTCGATGTCATTAGTGTGTTAATTGTTTTTTTCATCGACTCACAAACACTCTTGCCATAGTTTAATCGGAATAACTGCTGATGAAGTTCAGTTGAATAAGCATCTAACTCTTCAATAATTCCTTTATCAGGAACTGCAACAAACCCGATTGCTGCTTTATCAGGTGTTAATACAAAACGCTCATTCAACAATTTAGAAGTGGTGAAAATATCACCAACATAGCAACTCTGCGCCAATACCAATGGATACTTCCCTTTGTTATTATAGTTCTCTGGTGCATCCGTACTGATATCGAATGAGGTTCCAGCTGCGTGACCATAGAATGTCATCATTGAAGAGCCTGAATCAATCAACGATTGTAAATACTGACTTTGATTTATCTGAATTGGAGCACTTGAGTTTTTTAAGAAAGTATATACATTACCACCGAACAAAGTGTCTTGTATTACCTGTGCATATGCATTTAATTTTGCAGCTAAAACATTTTGCTCGTTCAAATCGGTACCGCCACCAAAATGCAATACATTCTTCATCCATAAAGCTGGTGCTTGTGCCTGATTGCTTTCAAATTCGATTAGCTTATTCAAATAGGCAGTAATATCGTCATTAGTCGTTGCAGCTATACGACCAGTTGCTAATTCGGGAACAAATTTATTGGTGTTTAATTTTGAAGTAAACATTTGATCCGATGCAGGCTCTCCCCAAGTAGGGACAAAGTTCAAAGTATGACCGGCTCCACTGCGTGCATCAGAAATTAAAATTCCCTTTCCCAATAATAATAAATACTTCGGATATCCAGTAGCGTTATCAATCATGAAATCTGAAAAACTTCTGATTGCCTGCACATGCTGACGAATACCAAATGAGAATTGATCGTACAATTCATTTACATCGACCAACAATGAAGAATACCCTTTCGTATTTCTGTATGCAGCATAAGCATTAGCTCCTGTCCATAATGTGCGATGGGAAACAATCAAAAAATCAGAAGTAGCACCCGTAACTTTAAAATTAGTAAAGCGCGCATAGGTATTAGGATTAGGATCTTTATTAACTGATTCGATAGATACATTACCAGATGAATAAAACACTTGACTATTATCCATCAATAACATATTACTTTTCCCATTATAAGCAGGAATCAAAACATTAAAATTACCTCCAGTTGTATTGATGCTTACGATATGCACTGTATCATTATCCACTACATATAACAACGGACTAGCTGTATTTACATTCGAAAAATTGACAACATACTTGCTATTATTCTGATCAAGATAAAATTGAACCGGAAAAGATTCGCCTGAAAAATCTGAGGTACGATCGTAGGTTATTTTTACATAACCAAGATTCATATAGTTCGCGTTAAACGGATTTGAGGCGTCAGCGAGTGGCTGTAGTTTAACGTTTAAGTTCCCACTTCCAGGAAATAATGAAAGAGGCAACACATCTTTATTTAACGAATATCCATAAATAGCATTATTTGTAATTGTATTACTATTAACGATAATACTATAAGGATGCGAAAGCGCATTGGCTCCCATTTGCACCATCTCTATCTCAGGAGCATTGATTGTGGTATTTGATTTATTGATAGTAAAATCGACACTTGCACTTTGATTATAACTTACTTTGTTAAAGTAAAACCCCTCGCCTTGTGTATAAGAATTATCAGCAATTGAATTAGCATCGCGATCACCAATATTATAATCCTGTGCAGCTGTTTTTACCTCTGAAACTCTTAGCAGTGACGCTGTGGGATACGAAGAAAAATTATGATCATTTTCAATTTTCATTCTGCGATTTGCAGTCGAATTCAAATTGTATGTCAAGTAATACGCAGCAGTATCATTAAACAAACTCTGATACGGATTTGGATGTGATGTAATGGTATCGTAAATCTGCGCATCAAAAGCTCCATCGTTTTTGTTTCCTATGAACTCAATAAAATCGCCGTTATTAAAAATTCCATTCTGGTCATTATCCAACACACGAATAAACTGTTCTGTTCCTCTGTGAAATAACTGATAACGATCGGGACTAAACCATGCATTAACAGGAACACTTGAATTTTGAAGATCGTTATAGGTTAATCGATAAACACCATCTTTCCATACTCCAATTCTAAAATACTGCTGACTAGAATAAGGCTGTCCATTAACGAAAGATATCCATTCGTTACCATAGGTTTGCGAAAACCCATAATTTATAAAAGAAGTAAAAACTAAAAGGAGTAATAGTTTCTTCATCCTTACTTAGTATTAGTGGTTGCTGGATTTGTCTTTCTTATGAAATTTAATTTGAGCGAAAAAATATTAGAGTACAATGTTCCTGCAGCTCCAGTAAAATTGGTTAGTGCATAATCAATCGTTACGTTCTTAATTTTAATTCCTGCGCCAATGCTTGGCTGAGCAATCGTAGATGTTGATGCATCTATATTCTGAACAGTTTGAATATTCGCTACTCCTCCACGCAAGAAAATAAAATCATCATAGGCTAATTCTAATCCACCTTTAGGATCAATACTTACAACATCCGATTTAATTGGAACATTTCTTTTTCCATCAAACGTAAAATCCAAATCGACCATAGGCGTTGCCGTTATCTTCTTTGAAAGATTAAATTTATAAGCAACACCGCCAATTAATTTTGGCAAGGTTACTTCTAATCCGTTCTGAGGAATTTCATTTCCTGTTTGTGCGAACACATCTTGCAACGATTCTGTATTGTAGGTCCATGCATTAAATGTAGACGTGATATCTTTTCCCATCAAGCCAAAATTCCAGCGATTATGTTCATATTGCAAACCTGCATCTAAACCAAATCCCCAAGCATTTGCAAAATCACCTACCTTACGATGAATAACTTTTACATTTCCACCTGCTGAAAGTCCTTTCACTTTTAATGTTTGAGCGTAAGAAAATAAAAACGCATAATCTGCGGATGAAAAAGTTTTTAATCGGCCGTAATCAATATTTCCGTCCTTATCAATTAAATCAGTTGAATCGATAATATCATCAATAGCAAAACGAATAAAAGACGCACCTATAGTTCGTGTTGCATCAATGGGAGCAGCAAAAGATGCATAATCATATTTACCAATACCACCGAAATATTCATTGTGCATTACAAACAACTGTAAATTACTTTTTACTTTCACTAGTCCTGCGGGATTCCAGAAACCTGCAGAAGCATCGCCAACCAAAGCAGATTGTGCTCCACCAAGTGATAGTCCACGGGCACCTACCCCAATAGATAAAAACTCATTACTATATTTTACTTGCGCTAAAGCCAGATTCGGAATTATAAATCCGAACACAACGAACACTAATTTTTTAATTGACGTCATTAGTTAATAGTTAATTTATCAGAACGGAAAACGACACATTAAATTTCATCATCCGACAATATTCCCTCTACAAATTTGTAGAATACAAGAACAACTTTAAAGTTAAAAAAAAAAGGTTGTAAACAATATATCGTTAGATAAATTTACATTTGCATTATGATTAAACACTTACCCAATGCCATGACCCTTGGCAACTTGCTTTGTGGATGCATCGCGATTGTTGCTATTATGAACGGCGAAATGGAATTATCGGCAATAATGGTGGTTGTTGCAGGTATTCTGGACTTCTTCGATGGATTTGTTGCACGTCTTGTAAAATCAAGTTCTGAATTAGGAAAACAGCTAGACTCATTAGCCGATATGGTAACCTTTGGTGTTGTACCAGGATTAACACTTTTTCACCTGTTTTCAGGATCGATGCTGAGTTTAAGTGAGCTGAGTGTTGAATCAAATTCGCCGGCATATATGCCTTATTTTATGTTTGCCGTTACACTTGCGTCCTGCCTTCGTTTAGCAAAATTCAATATTGATATTCGTCAGGAACATTATTTTATTGGCGTGCCTACTCCGCTAAATGCGTTGGTAACTGCAGGAATTCCCTTTATTGCCTACGACAATCCTGCTTATGGGAAGTATGTTCACAACCCTGCACTACTAATTGCCTACGCATTAATTACCTCGTATTTAATGTTGGCAGATATACCCATGATTTCTTTGAAAGTGAAGTCGTGGTCGTTTAAAGCAGCCAAAGAAGTTTACTTTTTATTAATTGGAAGCTTGCTAATGTTAATAATTTTAAAGCATGCTGCATTCCCATTAATTCTTTGCTATTATGTAATTTTGTCGACAGTATTTCCACCTGATAAAAAACTTGAATTATGAAATTTATTGCCCACATCAATGTAATGCCTCAGAAGGCGTTGTTAGATCCTCAAGGAAGAGCAGTTTCTGCAGGGATGAAAAATTTAAATCTTAATGAAATTGACAATGTGCGTATTGGCAAAAGAATTTCATTGGAGGTAGAAGCTGCATCAAAAGAAGTTGCTTCCGAAAAAGTAGAAACAGCCTGCAAACAATTATTGGCAAACCCAATTATGGAAACGTATGAATTCCATTTAGAAGAAGCTTAATCATTATTTACCCACATAAAAAAACCCTGCAGTGAATACTACAGGGTTTTCTTTTTTCTATCAATTATTAAATCACTCCTTTAAATTGCTTCAAAAAGCGAAGGTCATTTTCAGAGAATAAGCGTAAATCTTTTACACCATACTTCAACATCGTAATTCGTTCTATTCCCATCCCAAAGGCAAAGCCTGTATAAACTGTTGAATCGATATTACAATTTTCAAGCACTGCAGGATCAATCATACCGCATCCTAAAATTTCTACCCAGCCGGTATGCTTACATACATTACAACCGTCGCCTTTACAAAGCGAACAGCTTATATCCATTTCTGCTGAAGGCTCTGTAAATGGGAAGTAAGAAGGACGCAATCTGATTTTAGTCTCGCTGCCAAACATTTCTTGCGCGAAGTATAACAACGTCTGTTTTAAGTCGGCAAACGAAACTCCTTTATCTATATAAAATCCTTCTACCTGATGAAAGAAACAATGTGCTCGCGCACTGATTGCTTCATTTCTATAAACTCGTCCCGGACAAATTGTTCTAACTGGCGGCTCTTGATTATCAAGCACCCGAATCTGTACTGATGAAGTATGTGTACGCAAGGCTAAAGGGCCAAAGTAATGTTCTTCATTCGGATTCAAATTAATAAAAAACGTATCCTGCATATCACGCGCGGGATGTTCCGGCGGGAAGTTCAAGGCTGAGAAATTATGCCAGTCATCCTCCACCTCTGGACCATCACTAACGGTGAAGCCTATGCGTGAAAATATTCTGTTTATTTCATTGCGCACAATGCTGATTGGATGCATCGCTCCTGTTTCCTGAGGAACACCTGGCAATGTTAAATCGAATGCCGATGAAGAAGAATCAACCTGATTTTCGAGTTGTTCACGAATAGCATTTACCTTATCTTCTGCAACATTCTTCAATTTATTTACCAGCTGTCCGAACTCTTTGCGTTGTTCGGCAGGCACCTCTTTCATCATGGCAAAAAGATCAGTAAGCACACCTTTTTTACCAAGGTATTGAAGGCGATATGCCTCTAACTCCTCCTTTCCATTAGGAGTAGCTGCTTCTGCTTCCGCGATAAATTGATTTATTTTTTCAAACATGATTATTTATCCACTAAAACCATTTTCATACGCAAATCTGTAGCGGGGCGATCATTAGGACCACAAGGTACTGCGGCAATTTTATCAATTACATCAAGTCCTTCTACAACTTCACCATAAACTGTGTATTCTCCATCTAACCAAGCAGAACCTCCAATAGTTTTATAGTCGTTGCGCTTAGTTTCCGACATTGGCTTTCCTGAACGACGCTCCATCATTTGAAGTTCGTTTTCAATCATAGGCTTACCCTGAACGATATAAAACTGACAACCGCTAGATGCTTTCTCAGGATTATTATCACGCGCAGCAGCTAAAACGCCTTTTTTATGATACAAACTATCATTAATCTCAGCAGGAATTCGGTAACCCACATCTCCTCCACCTAGCATTTGACCTGCAGGAGCATTTTTAGATTGAGGGTCTCCTCCTTGAATCATAAAACCTTTGATTACACGGTGAAATAAAAGACTATCATAAAACCCTTCTGAAACTAATTTCACAAAATTATCGCGGTGAAGCGGCGTTTCATTGTATAATTTCACTTTCATTGTTCCAAAATCAGTGGTGATTTGAACGTAATACACTTTTTCCATAGTTGCTTTTTTATCTGTTTTATTATTTTTCTGGCCATATCCAATTGAACTCACAAACACGAGCGCAATAAGGCTTAATATTAATGCTATTTTATTCATTACAAGATTTGTTTATTTTTGGATTTGCAAGTTTACGGAAGATTTGTTTTCTGTTCTATTGCAATAATAATTAAATTCGAACAAATTATGTAGCTTTGTCGTATTGAGCCGATATTTACACAGACCATGGTTAGAAATATTATCCTTTTATTAGCTGTTGCAGGAATCATCAGTGTATCTGCCTGCAAAAAAACACAACCTTGTAAAGCAATAATTACTGTTGTTGACACATTAGGGAATCCTGTTGTAGGTGCTACTGTGGTTTTACGTCAGGATAGCGTAGTTAATGCGCAAACTGGTGTTCGTGCCGATTTATTTCAGGAACAGGTATCTACCGGAACTGGAGAAGCTTTCTTCGAGTTTAAATGGGAAGCTGTTCTAAATGTAGAAGCATCGAAAGATGTATTGTCTGCAAAAGATTACATCCGTTTAGAGCAATCTGAAGAAGTTAGAAAAACTGTAGTTATCAAATAATAACTACCTACTAATAAACAAAAAAACCTGGCAATAACTGTCAGGTTTTTTTTATTTCTATTGAAAAATCTCATGCTCTTCGAAGTAATCAATGATACATTGCTTTAACAGATAATCTTGTTCCCCGAGGTTCATTTTAGGTAGCTGGTTTACTAATTTCCAATGTGGCCACCCTTCCTCATCTTCTCCTGCAAGCTCATAATAACCATACATTGATAACAATCTGCAAGTAGCGATATGCATCAGATCTTGCTTCTCATCTTTTTTAAATTTTTGAACTCCCTGGCCGAGTTCCTGAACTCCAATAATAAATAGCAATCCTTGTAAATCAACATCGGCATCAAAATGCTTGTTCACTTTTTGAATCACAACATCCCATTGCGATTTTAACTCTTCAATATTTCTGACGTGCAACATAGCTACTTAACTTTTTCGATACGCATTCCAGCATCGGTTATACCGGGCAACGGATTTAGACGCATTGCCTGTGAAATCTCAAAACTATATTTACCCTTTTCAGGAAATGTAACATTTCTTTTGAATAAAACTCGGTTATCCCAGATATCTCCAAGACCTCTTCCCATCCATTTTCCTTCTGGCGAAGCAAGCATAATTTCTACAGTATCTTTATCGATAGTCCCGTTGGGGAAATAAGTATTTACAAATAAAAATATGTTGCTATATGGATAGTTTCCGGCATTGCGCAGATTTAAATAAACATTGTACCCATTCGATGTATCAGGAATTTCTGTCTCGAATTTAAAAACCTTTTCAGCATCCCAATTAGCATCCTTAATTGTTTTATTTTCTTCAAACAAAGTAGCATTATCTTTACATGCTATCCAAAACATTGATACCATGAACAACCCATAAAAAAAGAATTTTGAACTATTCATGAGTATTAACTTCCTCTATCAAATTTACGCGGTGGACGATTGCTTTTTGTAGGCGTTGCAGGGTTGTTTGCTGGATTATTTGCTGGCGCTGTTGGTGCCGGTTGTGGAGGCATATCCGTAGCACCGGGCAATTTCCTTTCTGGCCTTGCAGGGTTAGTGGTTAATGGATTTGCTTTTGGAGCATCAGGCATTTGGCGCTGTGGCTGCGGTCTTGGTCCTTGGTTAGGATTCGGAGCAGGCTTTGGCTGAGGTGCTAGTTGTTTTGCTGGTGGTGGATTATTTGAAGCTGGCTTAGCAACTGCAACAGCAGGCGTTTTTTCTCCACCTGTTCTATCGCTTGGCTTCTTCTTCTTTTTCTTCTTCTTACGATCCATACGAGTCAGACTATCCTGCCCTACAACATCTTTATAGTGCATATCCTCCTCAGTCGTATCTTCTATTTCTAAAACTCCAGCATCATCTGGTTTCTGTCCGCGCTTATTTAAATCAATAATTTCTTTAACGCGCTCAACACTTAGTGGAACCCAGTTTTCAGGAACAAAAGGCGTTCTCTCATTCTCTTCTTTCGCTTCTGGAATTAAGTTATACCACATAATTCGTTTAAAGATATCCGTCTTACGATGCACCATAGTTCCCTTAGAAAGAGATAATCGAATATTCGATTCCGGGATATCCCTCAAGGCATCCATATAGGTATCTAACTCGTAGTTGAGGCAGCATTTCAACTTACCACACTGACCAGCCAGTTTTAATGGATTCAAGGATAAATTCTGATAACGTGCGGCGCTGGTAGAAACAATTTTAAAATCAGTCAGCCAGGTAGAGCAACAAAGCTCTCTTCCGCATGAACCAATACCGCCCAATCGAGCAGCCTCCTGACGCATACCTATCTGACGCATCTCAATTCTCACCTTAAACTCGTCAGCTAATCTTTTAATCAGCTCGCGAAAATCTACGCGTTCATCAGCTGTATAATAAAAAGTTGCTTTTTTACCGTCACCTTGATATTCAACATCACTCAATTTCATTTTAAGTCCGAGTTGTAACGCAATGGTACGAGAGCGATGCATTGTATTAAATTCAAGACCCTTTACTTCTTTCCATTTATCATGATCCGCTTGCTTAGCTTCACGATAAAGCGATTTAATTTCGATTGAATCATCCGCAAGATTTCTCTTTCGTAATTGAAAGCGAACTAGCTCGCCAATCATACTTACTTCCCCGATATCATGTCCGGGGTTTCCTTCCACCGCTACAATGTCGCCTACCTTTAAAACCAGATTATTGACATTTCTAAAAAACTCCTTTCTGCTTCCTTTGAATCTTACCTCTAAAACATCATAAGGTTTATGTCCTTCTGGGAGCACCATATCGGACAACCAGTTATATACATTCAATTTATTGCAGCCACCAGTACCACAGGTACCATTGCTTTTACAGCCGGCAGGAGTTCCATTTGTTGAGTCGGTGGTGGAACAGGTACTACATCCCATAAGCTTCTATATTTTGTTCGTTTACCACTATGATAATTTAATTAATGCTGTAAAGTTAACTTTTCTATTCTTTAATTTGAAGTATGTTCCCCAATTTAAGCGATAAATCAAGGAATAGAATCTTTGCGTGGGCATTTCGCTCGATATGATAATGCGCTTTACTAAGTTCCTCTACAAAAGGAGTCATGTTTTTGGCATTGATAAACGGAAGGAATTTCTCCAATGTTTTCACCTGCTGATTATCGAGTTTTACGAGTGAGGGTTCAGCCAAATTGACCATCATGCATTCTCTCACCATTTGAATTGATGCAAATAGAAATTGTTTCTGCTCTTCTCTTTTATGTGCCGCCATCTGATCAACCCAAGCCATTAACGCTTCCATGTTTTTTATTGGATTAAAACACAAACGCATCCATGCTAAAAATGCTTTATCGAAAGTATCGTCACCCACTAATTGCTCTGATAGTTCTTCTGCAAGGTGGTAATCGCCATCTGCAAGGCGCGCTAATTCACCTGCTTTTTGCATATCCATGCCCTTATTAAGCAATAATGATTTTATCACTTGCTGATCATCTAATCGGCCAAGCTTAACAGATTGTGTTCGCGATAAAATAGTTTGAAGAAGTGCTTCTCGCTGTTCAGAGGCCAGGATAAACAAAGTATTATCCGGTGGCTCTTCAAAACTCTTTAAAAGTTTATTCGCTAAATCCTGTCCCATTTTTTCAGGCAACCACATGATTACAACCTTGAATGGAGCTTCAAAAGCTTTTAAGTTAATCCGCTTAATTATCTCTGGAGCTTCGTGCACAAAAATTCTCCCCTGCTTGTTTTCTGTATCACTAATCTCCGCTATCCAATCATTATAATCCAGGTAAGGATGCGAAAGAACAGCCTTTCTAAAATCTACAATAAAGTCGTTAGAAACCGGCTTGTCAATTTTTTGTTTGGCGAGGGTGATCACTGGAAAACTGAAGTAAATATCCGGATGGACCATCTTATTGCATTTCTGACAAACACCACAAACACCACAACTATCCTCATCAGATGGGTTTTCACAAATCAGGAACTGCGCATAGGCCATCGCCATAGGCAAAACCCCTGATCCGGGCGGACCAAAAAACAGTTGTGCATGACTGACACGCTTTTCTTTGCGAGAAGCACGTAGACTTGCCTTTACCTTGTCTTGCCCAATTACATCCTTAAATTGCATAGTTGCAAAAATACACGGAATGACCTTTCAAAGTTGAGTTTCCTCCTTCCGTATTTAGTTTTTTTTCTAGAATTTATCCAATCGTTTTGGTGGAAAAGTTTTTTTTAGGCAAGGAACACCTATTTTTGCGCTCTTAAAATTTGATTATTATGCAAATAAAAACCATCGATCAATTCGACTTTGCTGGTAAAAAAGCCCTTATACGCGTCGACTTTAACGTTCCACTGAACAGCGATTTTCAGGTGACTGACCCTACTCGTATCAAGGCTGCAATTCCAACAATTGAAAAAATAATAAATGATGGTGGTAGCGTAATACTTATGTCGCACTTAGGTCGTCCAAAAGAAGGACCAGCCGAGAAATACTCGTTGAAGCATACCGTATCAACACTTTCAGCTCTATTAAATCGTCCTGTACAATTTGCTACTGATTGCATCAATGCACCTGCTGAAGAGGCCGCTGCATCATTACAAAATGGCGAGGTGCTTTTATTAGAGAATTTACGATTTTACAAAGACGAAGAAAAAGGGGCTCCTGAATTTGCTAAGAAGTTGGCAGCATTAGGCGATGTATATGTGAATGATGCATTTGGAACTGCACATCGCGCTCATGCAAGTACAGCTGTGATTGCTCAATACTTCAAAGGCAATAGTATGTTTGGCTATGTGATGGCAAACGAATTAAACAACGCAGAAAAAGTATTGAATAATGCGGCAACTCCTTTTACCGCGATTATGGGTGGTGCTAAAGTTTCTGATAAAATATTAATCATTGAGCAATTGATGAATAAAGTTAATCATTTGATTATTGGTGGAGGAATGGCTTACACTTTTATTAAAGCAATGGGTGGAAACATAGGCAATTCACTTTGCGAAGACGATAAGCTAGACTTAGCGATGCTGATATTAGAAAAGGCAAAGGAAATGGGCGTGCAAATTCATTTACCAACTGATTCCGTAAACGGTGATAAATTCGACAAAGACGCTAATACTAACACTACGGATATCCGCCATATTGAAGCAGGTTGGTTAGGACTAGATATTGGTCCGGATTCGGCTGCGGCTTTTGCAAAAGTGATTAGCGAAAGTAAAACGATTTTATGGAATGGGCCGATGGGAGTTTTTGAAATGAAAAAATTTGAAAACGGCACTAAAACAGTAGCAGATGCAATTGTGGCAGCAACTGCAAATGGTGCGTTTTCATTAATTGGTGGTGGCGACTCTGCCGCGGCAATAAATCAGTTTTCACTTGCAAAACAAGTAAGTTATGTTTCTACTGGAGGTGGTGCATTACTTGAATATATTGAAGGGAAGGAACTACCAGGAGTAAAAATGGTGATAGAAGCTTATTAACTATTTAGCTCTTTTTATTGTTAATGATTGATAAAAAGCAACATTGCTAAAGCAACAACAGAGCACTATATTAGCAGAAACATTGTTTTAACATGAACTACTTAGACATTTTAATTGCACTTCCTATTTGCTGGGGATTATACAAAGGTTGGAAAAGAGGAATCATTTTCGAAATTGCGATGATGATTGGACTTGTTCTAGGATTGTATGTAGCGATAAAGTTTTCGGGATTATTTGAAGGTGTAGTTAAAAAAATGACAGATAGCCCGGACAAAGTTTTGCCGTGGATTACATTTATACTTGTATTTGTTTTGGTACTGGTAGTTATGATTTTACTTGCAAGATTTTTAGAAGGCATTTTGAAAATCGGAAAACTATCTCAAATTAATCAGTTGTTAGGATCAATTTTCGGAGGATTAAAATTTGCATTAACGGTAAGTGTGATTCTTGCTATTTTTAAGCCTATTGATAATCGCGTTAAACTTATTGATGACAAAACAAAACAAGAATCATTATTGTATTCCCCTGTTTTAAATTTGTCGCATTTGTTATTTCCTGCATTAGAAGACGTAAAGCAAGAATTTGAAAAAGTAATTCCTGAACCTAAAGAGAAATGAAAAAACTAATTATTATTTTTTTAATGTTATTGTCCTCGGATTTATGGGCACAAGACTCCCTAATTTATCATCCGGAGATTAATGCTGCAGAACAAATTAAATCTGCCACAATTAAAGCTACTGCAGAAAACAAACATGTACTACTAATGATTGGAGGCAACTGGTGCAGATGGTGTAAAATGTTTAACAAATTTGTTACAACCGATTTTCAATTAGATTCTGCAATGAATAAAAACTTCGTAGTTGAACATATTAATTATAGTAAGGAAAACAAAAACGCTGAAACATTAAAAAACCTCCATTTCCCACAGCGATTTGGATTCCCTGTTTTTGTTATTTTGAATTCGACTGGTGTAATAATTCACACTCAAAATTCAGCTTATCTTGAAAAAGGAGAAGGTTACGATAAAGAAACAGTAATGGACTTTTTTAATCAATGGAGAAAAGAAGCGCTTGATGAAAAAAATTATAAAAACTAATTAATGTCAGAAATAGTCCCGGCTTCTTTTTGGATTTATTTTAACCTTGGCATTTTAGCATTACTTGGACTTGATTTGTTTTTCGTCAATCGTGATAACAAAGCGGTTTCGGTAAAAGAAACAATTAGCTGGGTGCTTTTTTGGATAGGTGTTGCATTCGCATTCGCAGCATGGATTTATTATTGTTTTGGTACAGCTTCTACTATTGAATTTACAACCACCTACCTAATTGAATGGACTTTAAGCGTAGACAATCTTTTTGTATTCATTATTGTATTTAAATATTTCAAAGTTCCGGATGAATACCAGCATCGCGTTTTATTTTGGGGGATATTGGGGGCGTTAGTGTTGCGTGGAATATTTATTTCAGCAGGTGTTACGCTTATACAGCACTTTGAATGGCTTATCTATTTATTTGGAGGCTTTCTTGTTTTTACAGGATTTAAAATTTTCTTTCATCACGATGACGAAGCCTCCGACTTATCTAAAAACTATGTGGTGCGCATCATGAAAAAATTTGTTCCATTAGCAGATGAATATGATGGAGCTAAATTTTTCACTAAACAAAATGCGAGATTAATTGCTACTCCATTATTATTGGTATTAGTAGTAATTGAGTTCACCGATTTGATTTTTGCAGTTGATTCAATTCCTGCTTCCTTATCCATCAGTAAAAATGCATTTATTATTTATTGTAGTAATGTATTAGCCGTATTAGGATTACGCTCGTTATACTTCGGAATTTCACATCTGATGAAAATTTTCAGATATCTAAAATTTGGTATTGCTGTTATTCTTGTATTTGTAGGATTTAAAATGATTATTGCAGAATATTTCAATCATCACATGCCTTCTATTATTGCATTAGGAACAATTATTATGATACTTACAATTAGTATTTTGTTTTCATTAAATGCAAAAGAAAGAGTATCATGATTGGATTGTTTCGATTAGTTTGGGGTTATATTATTTATTGGTTTTCATCAGTTGGCCGCCACGGATTACAATCAACTTTTCTTTATAATTTAAATGAGTTTGTTTGGCGATATGATAAAAAAAATTTGTCGCAAAATAGAATTGAAGCTTATCGCGAAGCATGTTTAAAAAACAAAACAGTTATTGATGTAAAAGATTTTGGAGCAGGCGTAAATGGAAATATAAAGAAAGAATTATCTATTGCTTCCATTGCAAAAAATGCTGCAAAGCCTCCTAAATATGCCCGCATGCTTTTTCGTTTGATGGAGTATTTGAAACCTGAGAATGTAATTGAATTAGGAACATCGTTAGGCATCAGTTCATTATACATCAGCTCAGGAAATCCGAAGATGAAATTAACTAGCTTGGAAGGATGTGATTCAACTGCTGAATTTTCGCGTAAACAATTTCAGCAATTCCCTGATTTGAATATAGAAGTAATAACTGGAGATTTTGATACTACTTTATCAGAACTATTAAAGTCCAAAAGTAAAATCGACGCCATTTACATTGATGGAAATCACCGTTACGAACCGACCTTGCGCTACTTTAATATGTGCTTACCTTATATGCATGATGAATCTTTTATCATCTTTGATGATATCAATTGGTCGGAGGAGATGAAGAAAGCTTGGCAAGAAATTATTAAGCATCCAAGTGTAAGTATTTCAATTGATGTATTTATGATGGGCATCGTATTTTTCAATAAAGGATTTTCAAAACAAGATTTTAAAATAAGATATTAATCAAATAGCGTTTTATTCCTCTAAATGCACGAACAGAATAAGCATCCGTTTGTTACCTTTGATAAAAATTTATTCGCGTGGATTCAATTATAAAAATCAATAATATTTCAAGAACCTATCAGGTAGGTGCTGAAAAAATTTATGCACTTCGTGATATTAGTTTAGAAATTTTCAAGAATGAATATGTTGCACTAATGGGTTCTTCTGGTTCTGGGAAATCTACCTTAATGAATGTTTTAGGATGTTTAGATACTCCATCCGGAGGAGAGTATTTTCTAAACAACATTAATGTAGCAAAAATGACGGATAATGAATTAGCTGAGATTAGAAACCGTCAAATAGGATTCGTATTTCAATCATTTAATTTATTACCAAGAAGCACCGCATTAGAAAATGTTGCCTTACCCTTAATTTACTCTGGCGTAAGTAAATCTGATCGCGAAGCAAGAGCCGCAGAAACATTAGCGAGTGTAGGCTTGAATGATCGTATGACACATAAACCAAATGAACTTTCAGGAGGGCAACGACAGCGTGTTGCTGTTGCGAGAGCATTAGTAACAAATCCGAGTATTATCCTTGCCGATGAACCAACAGGTAACCTCGACTCAAAGACATCCGAAGAGATCATGGAATTATTTGCGGAGATACATCGTAGAGGAAATACTGTCATTTTGGTTACCCACGAAGAAGATATTGCCCGACATGCTCATCGTATTGTGCGCTTAAAAGATGGCTTAGTAGAATCGGATGCTAAGAATCCCAATTTTAACAGTAAACAATTAGCTTAAAATGAAAATATACACTAAGACAGGTGACCAAGGCGAAACATCCTTAATTGGTGGAACGCGAGTTCCCAAATATCATTTGCGTATTGAAACCTATGGAACAATTGACGAATTAAACTCGTGGATTGGATTAATCAGAGATCAAATGACTGATAATAGTCAAGTACAGGAATTACTTTACATACAGGACCGATTGTTTACCATAGGTTCATTATTGGCTGCAGACCCTGAAAAAAGTAAGATGAAGCTTCCAACATTATCAATTGAAGATTGCGAGATACTTGAAAAGACTATGGACCGTATGGATGAGGAACTTGAACCATTAAAATCGTTCGTACTACCTGGAGGCCACCCGCTTGTATCTCAAATTCATATTGCAAGATGTGTATGCAGAAGGGCTGAAAGGCTCATTGTTCATTTACAAAAAGAGGCTGAAACCGACCCAATAATTGCTATTTATCTGAATCGATTATCGGATTATTTATTCATGTTGTCACGCCTGACAGCTAAAAATCTTAATGCTGTGGAGAGTCCTTGGACCCCAAGATTATAAAATACCCCTAAAAAATTTGTTTTTTTTAGATAAATCTTTTATTATTTTTGCACGCCCCTTAGAAAACGGGGGCAACATAAATATTTTATTGTCGTTTTAAAATTTATTAAATTTACAACTATGTACTGGACCTTAGAACTTGCTTCCCACTTAGAAGATGCCCCATGGCCTGCAACCAAGGATGAGCTGATCGATTATGCAATCCGTTCAGGAGCTCCTATGGAGGTAATAGAAAACCTTCAGGAATTAGAAGACGAAGGTGAGCCATACGAAACTATTGAAGAAATATGGCCCGACTATCCAACTAAAGATGACTTCTTTTTTAATGAAGATGAATACTAAATAAAAAAAACCTGTAGCACAAACTACAGGTTTTTTTTATTGAAAGTACTTTGGATTAATTTCCTACTTCACTTATAAACTTAATGCGCATTAAACGAATTTCTTCTTCTGTATAATCATCTTCTCCTAGCTCATTAATTGCGTCCTCAACTGAATCAGTTTCTGCAGTTTTAAAATAATCAAAAACTTCATCCTGACGTTCTTCATCTATTAACTCGTTGATATAATAACCAATATCGATTTTAGTTCCCGAAGCAACGATTGATTCAAGTTCTGAAACAATATCCTTTACCTGTAATCCTTTTGCTTTTGCCATTCCTTCAAGCGATATCTTACGGTCGATATTCTGAATTAAATACACTTTTAATCCGCTTTTATTGACAACACTTTTTACTACAATATCTACAGGGCGTTCAATCTCGTTATCCTCAACATACTTTTTGATTAACTCAATAAAAGGCTTTCCGTATTTACTTGCCTTACCAGTTCCAACACCTGTGATGTTTTTCAATTCATCCATCGTGATTGGATAGTTGGTTGTCATTTCTTCTAAAGAAGGATCTTGAAAAACAACAAAAGGAGGCACGTTTAAATTCTTTGCTACGGTCTTACGCAAATTCTTTAACATTTCAAATAATTGCGTATCGGCTGCACCGCCACCACCAGCTCCTCCACCACCAAAATCTTCATCGTCATCGCTCTCAGTATCTTCAAAACTTGTATCTAATGCGATTTTAAATGAAACAGGATTTTCAATAAACTCCTCTGCCTTATCACTGATTTTTAATAAGCCATAATTATCAATATCCTTATGTAAAAACCCTGCTAATACAGCTTGTCGTATAAGGGTTGTCCAGAAACGATCACTTTGATCTGCTCCTTCTCCAAACACGTCTAGCTTATCATGCTTATACGTTTTCACTTGTTGATCTGCTACACCTAAAAGTACATTAACAAGATGTTCGCCCTGATGCTTTTCTTTTACTGCCTTAACTGATTCAATTAATAATATCAGTTCATCTTGTGCTTCTATCAATGGTTTTGGATGTAAACAATTATCACAATTTCCGCAATTTTCCTGCTCGTATTTTTCCCCGAAATAATTCAATAAAACTTTTCTTCTACATACAGAAGTTTCGGCATAACCTACAGTTTCCGTTAATAATTGCTTCCCAATTTCCTGTTCTGCAACAGGTTTGCCCTTCATGAACTTTTCTAACTTTTCAATGTCCTTGAAAGAATAAAAAGTTACACATTTACCTTCCCTTCCATCGCGACCTGCGCGACCTGTTTCTTGATAATAGCCCTCTAAACTTTTTGGAATATCATGATGTATTACAAACCTAACATCTGGTTTATCGATACCCATTCCAAATGCAATAGTTGCTACAATGACATCGGCTTCTTCCATCAAAAATTTATCTTGATGAGTAGCACGCGTGCCAGGATCCAAACCTGCATGATAAGGTAATGCTCGTATTCCATTAACTGTAAGTGTTTCTGCCACCTCTTCTACTTTCTTTCTGCTCAAACAATAAATCACACCCGACTTCCCTACATTCTGCTTTACAAACTTGATAATTTCCTTCAGTACATTTTGCTTAGGACGAATTTCATAATACAAATTAGCACGGTTAAATGATGCTTTAAACAAAGCAGCATCCATCATCCCAAGATTTTTTTGAATATCTCCTTGTACTTTTTCCGTTGCTGTTGCTGTTAAGGCAATGATTGGAACTTTACCAATTTCGTCTATAATTGGTCGTAAGCGACGATATTCAGGACGAAAATCATGTCCCCATTCTGAAATACAATGAGCTTCATCAATTGCAAAAAAAGAAATATTAACTTCTTTCAAGAACTTGATATTCTCTTCTTTAGTTAATGATTCAGGAGCAACATAAAGCAATTTGGTCTTACCTGCTTTAATATCACTTCTTACAACCTGGATTTCCGTTTTTGTCAGCGATGAATTTAAAAAATGCGCAATGCCCTCTTCCGTATTAAATCCACGAATTGCATCCACTTGATTTTTCATCAATGCAATTAATGGTGAAATTACAATGGCAGTTCCCTCACTCATTAAAGCAGGCAACTGATAACACATCGATTTACCACCTCCGGTGGGCATAATTACAAAAGTGTTGTTTCCATCAAGAACATTTCGAATAATTTGTTCTTGTTCACCTTTGAATTGATCGTATCCAAAATATTTATTTAACGCTTCCTGGAGCGTTGATTCAGCCAATAACATTATCTAGTAGAAAATTAAAGGACAACAAATTTAACCTATTTTTGTCTTTCGGTTGGTAAATTTTTATCTTTCAACTAATGAATTATAAACAAATACTCCGCTTGCGTGAAGATACATTAAAAAACAAAAAAAACAAATAAAGTTCAGTTTAAATAATAAAATACTTTTGCAGCAGTAATACAAATCTAAACACATGATTTCCGACCAAAAAATTTTAGCATCAGCTCGTAAAACAATCGATATTGAATCAAAGTCTATTGTTGATTTGAAAAAGCAAATTGATTCGGATTTTGTTGAAGTTGTGAAAAAAGTTGTGGCTTCCAAAGGAAGAGTTGTGATAAGCGGAATCGGCAAAAGCGCAATCATTGCTAACAAAATGGTAGCAACATTTAACTCAACAGGCACGCCTTCTCTTTTTATGCATGCTGCTGACGCTATCCATGGTGATCTTGGAATGATTCAAAAAAATGATATCGTCATATTAATTTCAAACAGCGGCACTACACCAGAAATAAAAGTATTAGCACCATTAATTAAAAATGGAGGAAATATTCTTGTTGCTATGGTTGGAAAGAAGAATTCTGATTTAGCTCGTCATGCAGATTTTATTCTAAATACTGCTGTTAAGCAAGAAGCTTGTCCGCATAACTTAGCTCCAACAAGTTCCACCACCGCACAACTAGCAATGGGTGATGCACTTGCAGTTTGCTTGCTAGAAGCAAGAGGATTTACAAGTAAAGATTTTGCAAAGTATCATCCGGGAGGAGCTTTAGGTAAAAAACTTTATTTAAAAGTTTCTGACTTGTGGTCAAACAATCCAAAACCAATTGTTGCACCGAACGCTCCTATTACAGAAGTTATTTTGGAAATTACTTCTAAGCGATTAGGATGTACTGCTGTAGTTGAGAAAAACAAATTGTTAGGAATAATTACTGATGGCGATCTAAGAAGAATGATGCAGCAAAAAGGGAAGTTTGAAACACTTACTGCAAAAGACATCATGAATAAAAAGCCAAAGCAAATAGAAAGCGAAACAATGGCAATTGAAGCACTCGATGTTATGAAATCGTTTAATATTACTCAGCTTGTAGTAACTGAAAAGAAAAAATTTGTAGGATTTATTCACCTGCATGATTTATTAAAAGAAGGTATTATCTAATTTATGTTATTAAAAAAAAGAGACCCTAATTATGACATGACCTTCCTTGATCACCTCGAGGCTTTGAGATGGCATGTTGTGCGTTCAGTTATTGTAATTTGCCTTTTAGGTTTTGTTGCATTCTTTAATAAAGAATTAATTTTTGATGGAATTATTCTAGCTCCAAAAAATGCAGACTTCTGGACTTATAGAATGATGTGCTTACTAGGTCAGAAATTAAATGTTGATATGTGTATCACACAAATTGATTTTTCCGTAATTAATTTAGATATAAGCGGACAATTTACAACGCATATGTGGGTTGCTTTCGTTGCTGGTTGTGTGCTAGGTTTTCCATATCTCGTCTGGGAAATATGGAGATTTATTAGTCCTGCGTTATCAGAAAGAGAAATTAAATACTCACGCGGAATCGTTTTTTTTACCTCTGCCCTCTTTTTAATAGGAATTCTATTCGGTTATTATATCATTTCGCCTTTATCAATTAACTTTTTAGGAAGTTATCATGTAAGTGAAGAAATACGAAATCAAATTAGCATGGATTCGTATATTAATATTGTAACTGTCATGACGCTTTCTTCAGGATTAGTTTTTGAATTGCCGATGATTATTTATTTTTTAAGTAAGATTGGAATAATGTCGCCTGCATTTATGCGTAAGTATCGAAAGCATGCAATGATTGTTAACTTAATAATTGCAGCAGTAATCACGCCTTCTCCTGACGTAACCAGTCAGATGCTAGTTGCAATACCATTATTTTTACTCTACGAAATAAGCATATTTGTTTCGGCAGCAGTAGAAAGAAACAAAAACAAAAATTCAATCGCATAAACCATGAGTTTAGAAAATGACTTTAATGATTACAGAGCTAAAATGAATGAAAAAATTTTAGCGCAGGGTGATACAAACATGAAAAGACTGTATGCATTGGATGCATCAACTTATCAAAATGGTGCATTGTCAGTAAAAACAAAAGAAATGCTCGGATTAGTTTCCTCTATGGTTTTGCGCTGCGATGATTGTATAAAATATCATTTAGGAAAGTGTAAAGAAGAAGGACTAACAACAGAAGAATTATTTGAAATATTTACAGTAGCTAATTTGGTTGGAGGAACAATTGTTATTCCTCATACTCGAAGAGCTTTAGAATATTGGGAGAGTTTATCGAATGAAAATCAAGTTAAATAGAACAACTACTTTTTTAAAAACATTCATCACATTAATTTTTCTGCCATGCATTTCATTTGCTCAGCAAACTGTAATCAACGGGAAAGTAACAGATGAACTAACGAACGAGGCTATACCTTTTGCAACTATTATTTTTAAAGGCAGCAACTCAGGGACAAATACGGACTTTCAAGGAAACTACCGTCTGACATCAAGTACACCAACAGATTCGATCCTTTGCACGTTGATAGGATACAAGCCTGTTGTAATGAAAATCAAAAAGGGAGAAACTCAATCAATAAATATTGTTTTATCAACTAACCAAATAGAATTTCAAGAAGTAATAATTCGTCCGGGAGAAAACCCTGCGTTACAAATTATACGAAATATTATTGAACATAAACCTGAAAATGACCCTTCTAAATTAAGCACTTATCAATTTGAAGTTTATAATAAATTAGAATTCGATATTACTAATATCAATGATAAATTAAAAAATAAAAAAATACTTAAACCATTTAATTTTATTTGGGATAATATTGATAGTAGTGAAACAAACAGTAAACCATTCCTGCCCTTTTTTATTTCCGAATCTTTGTCTGATGTTTATTTCAAAAGCAATCCGAAAGACAAAAGAGAAATTATCAAAGCAAGTAAAATATCAGGATTAGAAAATGCAACTGTAACACAGTTTCTAGGTGATATGTATCAGAAAATAGATATCTATGAAAACTTTATTGATTTGTTTGGAAAAAGTTTTATTAGTCCTACTTCAAATATTGGAACCCTTTACTACAAATACTATTTGCTTGATAGTACTTTCATTGACAGTAAATGGTGTTATAAAATAAAGTTCAGGCCAAGGCGCCCAGAAGATTTAACATTTCTTGGAGAGTTATGGGTGAACGATAGTACTTGGGCAATTAAAAAAATCGACATGCGTATTTCAGCCAAAGCCAATATCAATTGGGTAGAAGACATGGCCATTGTTCAGGAATATACTTACTTCAATAATCAGCAATGGATGTTATCGAAAGATAAATTAGTTGTTGACTTTGCTGCAAAAGATGAGGGAACAGGATTTATTGGACGTAAAACAACATCGTATCGTAATTTCCATATCAATGAACATCCTATTGATTCCATTTTTAAAGGTGGAGAAAATATAATAGTAAAAGCCGATGCTTCGGCAAAATCAACAGCGTTCTGGGACAATAGTAGGCATGATAGTTTATCAAATCGTGAATTGCAGATTTATCACATGGTTGATACAATTAAAACACTTCCTGCTTTTCAAACCTATGTTGATTTAATAACTTTATTTTTTACTGGATACAAAGACATCGGAAAAATTGAACTAGGTCCGTATTACACATTTTATAGTTTTAACAAAATAGAAGGCAACCGATTTAGAATTGGTGCGAGAACAAGTGATGATTTTAGCACCAAACTACAGTTAGATGGTTATGTTGCTTATGGTTTAAAAGACGAGCGATTTAAATATGGTGGTGGTATCAAATATAAAATCAATGATAAACCACGACAGTTTATTGGAGTCAATTATAAAAACGATGTACAACAATTAGGGCAAAGTGATAATGCATTTCAGGAAGACAATGTATTGTCATCTCTATTTCGGAGAAACCCTGCCAACAGATTAAATAATATCGAGATTCATAAAGCCTGGTATGAAATAGAATGGGGCCCTGGATTATCAAATAGAATTACTTATCAGCATTCAGCATTCAAGCCTCTTGGCGATTTGAACATCAATTACTATTATAATAACGATACTGCGGATATACGAAACAGTTATGAGACTACTGAATTGAATTTGTATTTCCGTTTTGCCTATAGAGAAAAATTTGTTTCAGGCAAAATAGATCGAGTAAGCTTAGGATCTGATTATCCAATTTTACAGGTTAACTATACACAAGGATTAAAAGATGTAGAACATGGATTATTTAACTATCAAAAAATAAATGCGAAAGTTGATGACTTGTTACGACTTGCACCATTCGGATATGCCTATTGGGCGTTAACAGCAGGAAGAGTTTGGGGTAAAGTACCATACCCATTATTAGAGATGCATCCAGGAAATGAAACTTATTTTTATGATTATGCTTCCTTTAATTTGATGAACTATTTTGAATTTGTAAGCGATTATTATTTAACAGGAACAGCGGTGCAACATTTCGATGGATTCTTCTTTAATAAAATACCTTTAATGCGTAAGCTACAATGGCGAGAAATCGCTCAGGTAAAAGCAGTTTGGGGCGGTATCAACCAAAGGAATCTGGATATTTTAGAAAACAAAAAAGCATTTACCACCCTACGAGCTAAGCCATATGTTGAAGTTGGTGCTGGAGTAGAGAATATCTTTAAAATATTACGGGTTGATTTTATCTGGCGCTTAGCTTATTTAGAAAATGAAAACATTTCTAATTATGGAATTCGTGCTAGTTTACAATTAACTTTCTAATTTTACATTCATGCAAACACTTCGCACCGATAATTTAATCAAACGCTACAAGGGCAGAACCGTTGTAAATAACGTTTCTATTCAAGTTAGACAAGGTGAAATTGTAGGACTTCTTGGACCAAATGGCGCTGGAAAAACAACTACCTTTTACATGACAGTTGGATTAATTAAACCAAATGAGGGAAAAATATTCTTAGAAAATACTGATATAACGCTAGAGCCTATGTATAAAAGAGCTCAAATGGGTATTGGCTATCTTGCTCAGGAAGCATCTGTTTTTCGAAAATTAAGTGTTGAAGATAATATCAAAGCTGTTTTAGAAATGACCCAGAAAAGTCAGGAAGAACAAAAAGAAAAGTTAGAAATTTTACTTGAAGAATTTAGCTTACAAAAAATACGGAAAAGTCGCGGTGAAGTTTTATCCGGTGGCGAAAGAAGAAGAACTGAAATTGCACGAGCTCTAGCAGTGGACCCTAAATTTATTTTGCTTGACGAACCCTTTGCTGGTGTTGACCCAATCGCGGTAGAAGATATTCAAGGAATAGTTTACAAGTTAAAAGAAAAGAATATCGGCATCTTAATTACCGACCACAACGTACACGAAACATTAACAATTACCGACAGATCTTATTTATTATTTGAAGGTAAAATTTTAAAAGAAGGTACAGCGAGAGAGTTAGCAGAAGACGAGACAGTAAGAAGAGTTTATCTCGGACAAAATTTCGAATTGCGTTAAGCAATTATTTTTTCTTGCCGATTATTTTATAATCGCCTTCGCCATTTAAAATACTATTGTAAAGCGTTGCATTAGAAATTGTATATAGCGCTTGCAATAATACAGGATCGTTTTTCATCATAAAACGGTTCTTCCCACTCTGAAAATAATAACGGCCAACAATTTCCTTTTCAATCAAGGATTTGATTTCTTCTTTTGCGTTTATCAAATCTGCCTTGCGATCGTGTTTTATTTTATTGCCTAAAAAATCAATTTCTTTATTAGCACTTGCATAATATTTATCATGCTTACTGGTCTCTAACAAATCATTAAATGCTAATTCCGTTTGAGTACTGTAATCGAAATTTTTTGCGAGTACGAAATTCACAAAATCATTATAATCTGCATCTGAAAATTTAAAATCACCTAATGAATCAATTGCAGTATGCTTAGTTCGGTAATATGAAGCATAATCAAATATCACCATTTTGTGATAAAGACTTTTTGTGATATTACTAGTATCCTTTAAGCTAACAAACACATCAGGATAAACAGCGCTACCATCAAATACAGTCCGACCATTTTTAGTTTTAAATGGTTTGATTGATGAATCCGCTACTTCTTCAAATGCAGAAGTTTCTGAAGAAGTATGCGTATATATTTTTGTTTGCACACAACGGCCACTTGCAGTATAATACTTCGCAACAGTTAATTTCATCTGGCAGTTAAAAGTAAGCGGGCGTGTTTGCTGCACTAATCCTTTACCATAACTACGCTGACCAACTACAACTCCTCTGTCAACATCCTGAAAATTTCCGGCGGTGATCTCGCTTGCCGATGCAGAGTTTTTATCGACTAACACTGCAATGCGCAATTCAGGTGCAATAGGATCAGCTTCTGCTTTATATACATTGTTAGAACCTGTTATACGTCCTTTTTGTGTTACCAGCAACTGCCCTTTCTGAATAAACAAATTCAATATTCTAACAGACTCTTCGAGTAAGCCACCACCATTTCCTCGCAAATCAAAAACAAGTTGAGTCATCTTTGGATTCTTTTGAAGATCCACTAAGGCTTCGCGAGTTTCGCTATAACAATCCTGTAAGAATTTATCGAGTTTAATATAGCCCGTAGAATCATTTATCATTCCGTAGTAAGAAATATTTTTTACTTTTATTTCTTCACGCGTAATTGTTTTCTCAATTGTCTTCGACTCACCTGTTCGTCCGAGTAATAAAGTAATAGAAGTACCGCTCTGTCCTTTCATCAGACCATCAATTTCATCACCAGAAAGTCCTTTTAACGATTTACCATTAGCTGAAAGAATAACATCACCTGCACGCACATCCGCTTTTTGCGCTGCATAACCTTCATAAACATCATACACAAAAACACTATCCCCTATACGCAAAGAAGAAATTCCTATTCCACCATAATCGGCACTGACATGCTCAATTTTATAATCCTCTATTTCTGACTCAGTATAAAAATTCGTGTAAGGATCCAATGTGCGTAACATAGCATCAACACCCGTTTTAAAAAGCTTCCCTGGATTGATATCATCCACATAATAGGTGTTTACTTCACGGTAAACACTTGCAAAAATTTCCAGTTGTTTACTTACCTGAAAGTAGTCGGCGGTAAAGCTCCATAAAACAAAAGCTATTGGCAGTATGATAAGGGTATAGACTATTTTTCTTCTCACGTTAAACAGAATCTTTTATTAGTAATTCAAAGATAATTTTCTTTACATAACGAGATTAAACTGATAAAATTATTAATCAACATTTATAAAAAACAAAAGCCACCTTAAAAACAAGAGTGGCTTTTAACTAAAACTAACCAATAAATCTAATCCAAAACAAAACTGTGTTTTGTGCCATAATCTTTTAATCGCTCCATTAAACGCTGACGAGCTACATGAATTCTAATTTTTACCGTTCCTAGTGGAACATCTAAATGCTCTGCTATTTCTTCATATTTATAACCTTCGAAGCTCATCAAAAAAGGTGTTTTTAAATTATCCGCTAACTCACCTATTGCGGTATTCAACTCTTTCATAACAAGGTTTCTTTCTCCTTCGTTTTTTGCGGTAAAGCTTGCTTGATTTATATAAAACTGCCCTTCTGTATCATCGGTAAAGATGTTTCCCTTTACCATTCTTCTATAGTTATTGATGAAGATGTTTTTCATGATGGTGTACAACCATCCTTTAAGGTTTGTTCCCTCTTCAAACTTATCTTTATTCTTGAAAGCCTTTAACATTGTCTCTTGAACCAGGTCATTAGCATCTTCATGATCTTGCGTCAATTTTAAGGCGTAGCCTCTTAACGGACTATAATGAAGATTTACTTTATGGGAAAATTCAAAGTTTGTCATTGTTTAAATGTTTTGATTAAAAGTTGAACAAATATAGGATGACATGCTTCAACATACAAAAGTTTTGTTTAATTTTTTTGTCATATTTTTAAACAAGATTAAAATACTGATTTTTAGCTAGGTAGCCTTCTATCTACTTACTTAAGAATAGCTTTAATGACAATTTGGGGTCATATCCTCCTACTGAGTAAGCCTTTTTTGTTTAATTATCAGTCCCCTTTTTTAAACAATATGCAAAACAGCTTGTTATAACCTAAAATCATTATATGAGCGCATACCCCTTAAAAGTATCCAATATAAATCACGATGATTTATTGGTAGACGATATTATCCATCAATTCAATGGAATAGCCAAAACACCATTACACAAGAATGCTTTTGAATTGAGTCCGGAACAAAAAATTGAAAAAATTGCAGCACACTTTAGCGAGATACTTCATACATTAGGCATGGACCTTACAGATGAAAGCATCAAAGACACGCCATTGCGCGTAGCCAAAATGTATGTAAACGAGACTTTCAAAGGGTTAATTCCAGATAATGAGCCCTCAATAACCCAGTTTGCCAACGACTATCGCTATTCGCAAATGTTAGTTGAAAAGAGCATTACCGTTTTTTCTACGTGTGAGCATCACCTTGTTCCCATTCATGGTAAAGCACATGTTGCTTATTTTTCTTCAGGCAAAGTAATAGGACTATCAAAATTAAATCGACTAGTTGATTATTATTCTCGTCGCCCGCAGGTGCAAGAGCGGTTGACTATACAAATAGCTGACGCACTAAAAAGAGCATTAAACTCAAATGATGTTGCGGTTGTCATAGATGCGCATCATATGTGCGTAGCATCGCGAGGCATCAGAGACGTTAATAGCTCAACGGTTACTGCAGAATATTCTGGTAAGTTTTTAAATCCAGAAACAAGAAAAGAGTTTTTAGAATTTATCCGCGGTTAAGCGTTTAACACATTTAATAAAGAAGAAAGGTCTTGCATAGAAGTTAAGACCTTCACATTCGAAGGCAATTGAATATTAGCCTGCATCATCTGAAATCCGCTTAAAAGAATTTTTGTATTCGGAAAATCGTTGGATAATTTCTTTGTTATAAAGAGTGGCGTTTGCGTTGGATGTGGTGCTGTCAAAACAGTCAAAATATAATCCGCTTTATATAATTGCATTACCGGACCTAAATCGTCAATTGGTAAATTAGGGCCAAGATAATTCGTATGATGGCCTTTTGAACGTATCAGATAATTCGCGAACAACAATCCGATTTCATGTGGTTCGAATCCTGGAAGAAACAGCAAGAATTTTTTTCCACCTGATTTAAGATGTTTAGGCTGAGCATCGGCCGCAACAAATAATTTCTGACGGATTAAATTCGTGATAAAATGCTCGTAAGCAGGGTTTATACTACCTGTTTGCCACAACATTCCCACTCTGCCAAAGAAAGGAAAAACTAAATCTAAAAAAGTATTTTCAAATCCATTTTTTAATGTGTACGCTGAAAGAATCTGTTCAAAAACTACTTCATCAAAATTAAACATCGCAACAGTTAACGACTCAATCTGAACCACATGATCTCCTGATAACTGAGAAATATCCTGAACTATAGAAGATCTTTCATTATCACTCATACTAGTGATTTTCGAAATCTTATAGCCATTTCGGTTAAGCGCCGAAACACTCAACAACAATTTAATATCCTCATCGTCGTAAAAACGAATATTCGTCGATGTGCGCTTGGGCTGTGGAATACCATACCGCTGCTCCCAAATACGCAGTGTATGGGATTTTATACCCGTTAAAACCTCTACATCTTTTATCGAAAACTGGTTCATGATTTTAATTATTCCAACTCAATTACTGTTGTCTACTTCAATAACAACCTATTTGGAATAAAGTTTTCGTAATATAACTTTTATTAACTCACGTTTTACAACCAGAGCAGTTAAAGCAGGTATATCTGAACAAGGTCCTCTTTCAGGGTAATGATGTTCTGGGATATCTATCTGATAAAGTAGTGATGCGAGCCTTGAGTTCTCTTCTTTACACCATTGTTTTAAATACGGCTCGATGTGCATTTGCAAATGTATTATCCCGGTGAGCTGCATAACATCAAATTCAACTTGAAAACCCATGCGTTCACAATCTCTGATAAATTGCTGCGCAGTCAGTCGAATAAATTCGAGATCATTTCTATATTTATCAAGTTGTTGCTCATCCATAATTATGCATTACAAAAATAATTTTATTCCTTCACTATCATTTAGCTTTTTGCTATTTATAATGCAAACATTTATCAGCTCTTCTACAAATGCACAAGGATATTATAGACCGCATCCGTTTTTATCTCCAATGTGGCAAATTGAAGGTGAATATATACCAGCATCGCAAATAAAAGATTCTACAGTATCTAATGGCTATACCGGCGCTAACTTCGCTTTACGAGTTCCTGTTTGGAAGAAGAAAGACTGGCTTGATGCAAGCGGAGGGAAACCTTTCATCGCAATTCTAACACACTACGGATTAAGTGCACGCAGATCACAAATTGATTTCTTTCAACCAAATCAGAACTTTACAGTATCTAAGTTTGGCGTTTCAGGCGTAATGGCAAAAGGACTACGAAATTTATATTTGATGCAAGGATTTGTGAGTATGCCTACCTCCGATTTTTCATTTCAACTAAATCACATGCGTTACCATGCAACTGGATTATGGCGACACTTATACCAAAATAATAAATGGTGGCACACATTGGGAATTACATACTCTCCAATTTTTGGTAAAGACTATATTTTGCCCATCGCTGGTGCGGGTGTTCAACTTTCCAATGAGAATCAATTGCAATTTACATTTCCGTTTAATATGACATATACGCATATGTTCACTCGAAAATTCAGCTTAAGCTTGAAATTAAATAATTCTGGAGGGTATAACTTTTTTACTTCGGATAGCATCAATAATAACGAATGGAGTATCTATCGCTTTAACTATAAACGTGGAAGTGTTTTAATCAGATACTATACAGATCGATTTGTAGTTTTTACTTTAGAAGGAGGTGCTACTAGTTGGGCCAATTTAGAAATAAATGATATCACATATCAACAACATCCATCATTTTATGTAAAAATGGGTTTTCAAATTCGATTTGGTAAACGACCACCAGCGGCTCCGATATTGAATTTTGATCCAGGCGAATCAGGTTTCGACCCGAATTACATTGTTGAATAAACTATTTAGGATAGAGGTTGTTTTGATTTGATTATTTGATTTCGCCTAGAAATATTGGGATACTTTAGAAATTAAAATCACAAAAAACAATAAAACAGGGGACCTCCTAGGCCCCTCCCACTATAAATTTAATAGTTAAAAAAATACAAGCCAACTATATTTAAATCTTAAACGTTTGTTGTCGGATATTCAAATCTAAAATCTAAGAATGAACGACTTAATTTCTTAACAAATCACAATATATTGATGAAAAATATTCTAATAGCAGGAGGCAGCGGTTTAGTTGGAAAGCAACTTTCAAATCTTCTTTTACAAAATGGTTATGAGGTTGCTTGGCTTTCTAGAAGTAATAATCAATCACAATCTTTTCCTTCCTATAAGTGGGACCCTGAAGCAGGGATAATAGATCTTCAAGCTATCGCCTTTGCTGATGTGATAATTGTTTTATCTGGAGAAAATATTGCCGCTGAAAGATGGACAGATAAGTTCAAGAAAAAAATTATAACCAGTCGACTGCAAGCTGCCGCAACAATAAACAACGCAATTAAAAATCATCCCAATCATGTTACACATGTAATTGCTGCCTCAGCAATTGGTTTTTATGGAGATCATTATGACACCTTACTTGATGAAGTGAGTGAAAAAGGAAAAGGTTTTTTATCAGACACCACCCAACAATGGGAAAATGCATACTCTGATTTTACAGTTCCAGTTAGCAACATTCGCATTGGTGTAGTGCTATCAAAATTAGGAGGCGCCTTAGTTGAAATGTCACTTCCCGTTAAATGGGGTATCGCATCCCCGTTAGGAAGCGGAAAACAATTTATCAGCTGGATCCATATTGATGATCTCGCAGGTATATTTATGCATGTAATACAGAATCAACTGACTGGTAAATACAATGCCGTTGCAACAAATCCAGTTACAAACGAAGAGTTTACTAGACAACTAAAACATTCTTTGTGTAAAAACGCAATCAGTATCCCAACTCCTACATGGGCATTGAAAATATTACTCGGAGAAAAATGTGCAATTGTACTTGATTCTTCTCGTGTATCTAACAAAAAAATAATTGATTCAGGATTTACTTTTAAATTCGAATTCCTTGAACAAGCCTTAAAAAACTTTTATGGAAAATAAACAACAAATTGCTATTCATTGGTTTCGTCGAGATTTAAGATTGCATGATAACAATGCTTTATTTAATGCGCTTAAAAGTAACATCCCCGTGTTGCCTATATTTATTTTTGATACGCACATATTAGATAAACTTGAAAACAAACAAGACGCAAGAGTTGAATTTATTTATAATTCACTTCTTTCCATTCATGAACAACTTCAAAAGATAAAATCAGGCTTAAAAATATTATATGGTAACCCCCTTGATTGCTGGAGAAAGTTGATTGAAGAATATGATATTAATTGTGTATTTACAAATCACGATTATGAACCCTATGCAATAAATCGTGATAAAGAAATTGAGTCACTTCTAAGTAAAAAAAATATCTCATTTAAGACCTATAAAGACCAGGTGATTTTTGAAAAATCAGAAGTGGTGAAAGATGATGGAAAGCCATACACTGTGTATACTCCTTATAGTAGAAAATGGATGAGTCGTTTGAATGCAGAAGGTATTCCAAGTTATGATTCAAAATCGCTATTAAATAATTTTTATCAAACAACAATAAATTTTCCTTCACTAAAATCTATCGGATTTAAAAAAAGCGATTTAATATTTCCATCGGATCATTGCGCCGATGAAATCATTCAAAAATACGCGGACCAACGCGATATTCCGGGAATTAATGGAACCAGTCGTTTAGGAATTCATTTGCGTTTCGGAACTATTTCTATTCGTGATATGGCACGAAAAGCGAAATATTTAAGTGATAGCTGGCTCAACGAATTATGCTGGCGAGAATTTTATATGATGATTCTTTGGCATTTTCCACATGTTATCGAAGGGGCATTTAAACCTTTGTATAATTCAATTAAATGGAGAAACAACGAGGAAGAATTTAATGCATGGTGCGAAGGAAGAACCGGATACCCCATTGTGGATGCTGGTATGCGTGAATTAAACACCTCAGGGTATATGCATAACCGTGTGCGTATGGTTGTTGCAAGTTTTCTAACTAAACATTTGCTTATCGACTGGCGATGGGGAGAAGCTTATTTTGCTTCTAAACTCCTCGACTTTGACTTATCAGCTAACAACGGCGGTTGGCAATGGGCTGCAGGAAGCGGCTGCGATGCAGCGCCCTATTTCAGAATTTTTAATCCGTACGAGCAAACAAAAAAGTTTGATAGCGATTTAAAATACATTCGTAAATGGGTACCCGAGTTTCAGGACTTCAGCTATCCGCAACCGATAGTAGACCATAAAATAGCCAGGGAGAGATGCCTTGTTACTTATAAAATTGGATTAAATCGAGAATTATGAACGAATAACTTCTCCATCTTTTAATTCGATAATTCTATCACTTTTACTGGCAAAATCCTCGTCGTGTGTTACAGCAATTATTGTTTGACCATATGACCTTGAGAGTTCTTGAAAAATATCAAATACAATTTTAGTATTCTTACTATCCAGATTTCCTGTTGGCTCATCGCCCATAATAATTAATGGATCATTTATTAACGCACGAGCAATTGCAACTCGCTGTTGCTGACCACCAGATAGCTTACTTGATAATTTTAAAGCCTGATCAGACAAGCCTAAAACTTCCAATTTGCTATAGGCTTTTTCTTCAATCTCTTTGTAATCCAACTTTCCTAACTTCAATGCTGGGAGCATAACATTTTGCAAACAAGTAAAATCACTTAACAAATAATGAAATTGAAATACAAATCCTATTTTTTCATTTCTTAAACCAGCCAATTGATCTTTTGTTAATTCACCTGTTTGTTGCCCATCAATTATTAATTGCCCTTGAAAATCAGTATCCATAGTCGAGAGTACATATAGCAGTGTGGACTTACCACACCCAGACTTACCGACAAGAGTAGTAAATTCTCCTTTGTTTACATCAAATGAAATGTTCTTTAACACCTGAAAATCTACAGGGTCAATAAATTTTTTTGAAATTGACTTCGCTTCTAGAATCTTCATCAAACTATTTTCTAAAAATTTCTACTGGATCAATATTGGCAGCTTTTTTTGCTGGGATATAACCAGCGAAAAATGTAATAATCATTCCCACAAAAATACCTTGCAAATACTTTGTTGGCTCATAGGTTATCGGAAAATATCCTATATCTCCTCCAATATAAACACGCTGTAAAATGGTTATTATTATTGTGGCCATTATCATTCCACCTACAACTCCCATAATACCAACAGTTACAGCTTGCGTTACAAATATGCGAATCACATCTTTACCCTTAAATCCCATTGCTTTTAAGATGGCAATGTCGTTTATTTTTTGAGTAATGGTCATGTTAAGGATATTATAAATTCCAAAACCTGCAACCAGTAAAATAGTAGTAGAAACAAAAGTAATAATTATCTTACGCATGCGCTGCGCAGCCATTAATGTTTCATTGGCCTTCTCCCAGCCTTCCGCTTTATAACCAGTGCTTGCAGCAATCTGTGTTGCAATATTTTCTGCATCATCAGGATTAGAAATATTTACATTAATATCAGTTACATAAACATTACTTTCTATTAATAATTGTTGGGCTGCTAAAATATTTACATACGACTTACTTTTATCAATTATACTATTACTCGTTTTAAAAACACCTACAATTTTAAATGCTTTATTAACTCCTTTTGACGAAGTAATATTTACATAATCGTTAACTCGTAAACTCATTTTTTCAGAAACCCCACTGCCTATTAAAATTCCATTTGGGTTTCCTTTTAGTGCCTGTATACTGCCTTCAACAATTGTAGATGATATTGCATACATTCGATCTGCTTCCTCTGGATTTATACCTGAACAAATTCCTGTGATTTGCGATTTCCCACTATTATAAAAGATATTTGTATTAACCTGCGCGGTCACAATTTGCACTTCCTTCATTGTGCGAATAGAAGAAATTACCTGTGCAGGATTTATGATCGTATTTTTGGCAGGTACAATCTTTGGATTTATCAATAGCATTTGTTTTCCATTGCTGCTTATCAAAGGCTTGCTTATTTCATCATCCTTATAAACACGAATATGTGGAGTAGTTTTAAAAATTGATTTGCTTGAAGACTTATCAAAACCCAGCAACATCGAATTCATAAAAATGTAAATCGACATTCCAAGAACAACTCCTGCTACAGCGACTCCAGTAAGCTTCTTATTAGTAACGATATATGTTTTGGCAATCTGTGTATTTATATTCACAGCTTATGGTTTAATAGGTAATAAAATATCATCTTTAGTTACCCCATCTAATACTTCAACATAATCGTTTGATATAATACCAGTTTTAATTATTGTAGGGTCGCTCTTACCCTTAACATTAACTTTATTTCCGTATGCCACATATAATTTCGGAATTATCAATGCATCTTTTTTAGTGCCGACAATAATATTTGCTTCCAGTTGCGCACCATAATAAGACTGAGGCAGACTATCATTCATTTTTATTTTGCAGATATACGATTGCGTTAGTAAATCAAATGAAGGAAGAACTTCTGAAATAGCTCCATTAATTATTTTTCCTTTGTTGGTATTTAGCTGAACATACACTTTCTGACCTACAGCTACTTTAGCAATACTGTTTTCGTCAACATTTACCACAGCCTCTATACTTTCTTTGTTAGCAATAATAGCAACTACCTCTCCACGACGAACATAGTCGCCTTTGTTTTTAAATTTCTTTATTATAGTTCCTGATTGCAAAGATTGAATCTTGTTAAAATCGGTTGCAACTAAACTATTTTGTAATTGTCCTTTGCTAATAATTTGCTGCTGTTTAGCTTGAAGTAAAATAGCGTTGTACTGATTCTTTAACGACATCCAGCTTGAATAAGAATTCTTCTCTGCTAATTGTGCATTCTCCATTGCTACTTTAGATGTGCTTTGTTGGGCATATAAAATTTCATATCGACGAGCCTGCAATGAATCCTGACGGTATTTATTTTCGGCTGAGCGGATATTTTCTTTAATCTGCAATAACTGAGGAGAATTAGTAGAAACATTTTCATCTGCAATTAGAAGCTGATCTTTGGCAACAGAAGAATTAACTTCGTTCGTATGATTATCTATTGTCGCTAATAACTGCCCCGCCTGTACGAAAACACCTTCTTCAAGTGCGGAACTAATTAAGACCCCTTCAGTTTGAGCCGTAACATTATATGCATCTTTCCAATCAATATTTCCACTTGCAAAAACAAGCTCTTCAACATCCTTAATTTGCGGTTTAACTTCTTGATTACTACATGCACAATAAAAACAAATAATAAAAACAAAGTACTTCAATTGATTTTTTCGGTTAGACATGTTGTAATATTATAAGTATCATTTTCAAAATTAAATAATGTTCAACAACAAGATGCTGATATAACTCAACTTATTCGATAAACTTTAAAACTGCCTCCAATAGTTCATGTGGTTTATCAGCTTGCACCCAATGACCTGCGCCTTCAATCGACACAAATTGCAGATTCGAATACCAATTTTTAATCTCAGAGAACCGAGCCTCTTCAATATATCCGGAATTACTTCCTTTTACGAACAAAACAGGAGTGTCAATGATTACAGATGGCCAAGTAGCGGTTCCGACCTCTTCAATGTGTTCATTAAGCGTTTTAAGATTAAAGCGCCAATCCATTTGCTCAGGTGTTTTCCAATGCAGATTCTTTAATAAAAACTGCCTTGTACCATAATCATCAATTGCGTCACTCATGAGTTTCTCGGCTTCAGATCGTCGGGTGATTTTTGACAAATCAATTGACACCAATGTATCAATAATTTCACGATGATGAACTGGATATTGATAAGGCGCAATATCAATTACAATTGCTTTGCTAACCAAATTGGCGTAAGAGTTTATTAAAGTCAATGCCATTTTACCTCCCATCGAATGACCAATTACTACAGGTTGCTGTAGATTCAAGTCGGCAATTAATTCTGCAACATCAGCAGCCATTGAGGTATAGTCATGTACTTCATCATGTGGCGACAATCCATGATTTCGCAAATCGGCAGTTATCACTTGATAACCTTTTTCAGCCAGCATGCGAGCAAAACTTTGCCAGTTATCGCTCATGCCAAATAGCCCATGAAAAATTAAAACTGGCCGACCCTCGCCATAAACTCTGTAACTAAGTTTCATAATGCCAGCAAAGATGATAATTTTTGACGGATTGCTTTAAAATCTTACTTGAGTAAATTGATTAAACTCTAAATTTGCTACATGAATACAATTGTTCGATTTGCCACAGAAAATGACATCCCACACGTGCATGCTTTAATTAAGGAACTAGCTGAATATGAAAAAGCACCGCAAGAAGTTACTAATACAGTTAATGATATGCTGAAAGATGGCTTTGGTGCTAATCCTATTTACAAGTGTTTTGTTGCAGAAACTGATGGGGTTGTTTCGGGAATGGCTATTTACTTTGTAAAATATTCTACCTGGAAAGGCAAAGGTGTCTATCTGGATGATATCGTTGTAACGCAATCGATGAGAAGGCTTGGAATTGGAAAACTTTTATTTGATGCAGTTATGAAGGATGCACATGATATAGGTGCGAAACAACTTCATTGGCAAGTATTAGATTGGAACGAGCCCGCAATAGAATTTTATAAAAAATACAATGCCGATTTAGATAGTGAATGGATCAATTGCAAACTTACTGAACAACAACTCGCATGAAGGTATTTAAATTCGGAGGAGCGTCTGTAAAAGATGCAGCGGCAGTAAAAAATGCAGGAGAAATTTTAAAGCTGCATTCATCAGATAAGCTCATAGTTGTTATTTCCGCCATGGGCAAAGTAACAAATGCACTTGAGAGAATTGTAGACGCACATGTTTATCAAACTGGCGAAGCGCAATCGCAATTGGAAGCTTTAAAAAATTATCATTTACAAATTACTAGTGAATTGTTTTCTGATCCTAAACATGAAGTAAATAACAAAATCAATAATTATTTTGTAGAAATAGAATGGGTTTTAGAAGAGCCTCCTCGCGAATATGATTTTGTTTATGACCAAATTGTTTCTTTTGGAGAACTTTTATCAACGACCATTGTAAGCACCTGGTTAAACGGCAATGGATTGATAAATCAATGGATGGATGTGCGTGATTGTTTAATTACTGATAACACCTATCGAGAAGGAAAAATTGAATGGGAAGTGAGTACAGGATTATTCCAGTCAAGAATAAAAGAATTGTTTAATCAATCGAATATAATTATCACACAAGGATTCATAGGAAGTACAACAGAAAATTTTTCTACAACATTAGGACGAGAGGGCTCTGACTATTCAGCAGCAATCATCGCTCATATAATGAATGCAGAATCAGTAACTATTTGGAAGGATGTCCCTGGCGTATTAAATGCAGATCCAAAACATTTTTCGGATGCACAAAAACTAATTCAGTTAAGCTATCAAGATGCTATTGAATTAGCCTATTATGGTGCTTCTGTTATTCATCCTAAAACAATTAAGCCTCTCGAAAATAAAAATATTCCTTTGCATGTTAAATCTTTCTTAGATCCGAATAGTAAAGGGACAATGATTGGAAAAGATTTAGAAACGAAGCCATTAATTCCTTCTTTTATTTTTAAATCAAATCAGGTACTAATTAGTATTTCAGCAAAGGACTTCTCCTTTATTGCTGAAGAAAATCTAAGTGAAATCTTCTCTGATTTTGCTTTGGCAGGAATAAAATTAAACCTAATGCAAAACTCTGCTATCAGTTTTTCTGTTTGTATTGATGATTCCCCTAAAATGGAATTATTGATTGAAAAATTAAAAGTGAAATATAAAGTAAAATATAATTCAGGGTTGCAACTTTATACAATTCGCCACTATTATCCTTCAACCATCGAAGCATTAACCGTTGGAAAAGAAATATTGTTGGAACAAAGGAGTCGTACCACCGCACAATTAATAACCAAAGACCTGCCTAAATGAAAGACCCGTTAATAGAAAAAAGACCAGCCAATAAAAGCAGTTTAATTATATGGTTGTTTGTTGGATGTTTCATGATATTTGCCATGGTAGTGGTAGGTGGAATTACAAGACTAACTGGCTCAGGACTATCAATTACTGAATGGAAAGTTGTAACTGGCGTTATTCCTCCACTTAACCAAGCAGAATGGGAAAGCGAATTTTTTAAGTACCAGCAAATTCCTCAGTTTCAATTAATCAATTCTAATTTTACTTTAGAAGATTTTAAGTTTATTTACTTCTGGGAGTATATTCATCGTTTGATTGGCAGAACAATCGGATTGGTTTTTCTTTATGGTTTGTTTACTTATTACATGCGCGGTGTAATTTCAAAAGAACTCATGCCGCGATTATTATTCATGTTTGTCCTTGGTGGTATACAAGGTTTTTTAGGTTGGTATATGGTGAGCAGTGGACTAACCGAAAATGTGAGAGTAAGTCATATCAGACTAGCCATCCATTTAACATTTGCATTTATCACTTTCGGATACATTTTTTGGGTTGCACTAACGCAGCTTTTTCCAGTTAAAAACACTAACACGTACGCCTATACACGTTACAAAAAATATGGCTGGACAATTTTGTCGCTCGTTTTACTACAAATTATTTATGGTGCTTTTGTGGCCGGAACGAAAGCAGGATTAGTTTATACTACATGGCCAATGATGGAAGGAGAATGGGTTCCGGAATCAATGACCTATATGCTTCAGAAAGAAGGATTGAAAAGCTTAATTAACAATATGGCAAGCGTGCAGTTTATACATCGCATGATAGCGTATCTTATTGCTATAGCAATTACAGTATTAATTGTTAAAGTCTGGAAAGATAAACAGCTCTCTTCAAAGCAAAAGCAAAATGCATATTTACTCGGTGGCTTAGTCGTGGTGCAAATTATTTTGGGTATCTATACATTATTGAATAGTGTCCCTGTTGCATTAGGAGTAATTCATCAGGCGGTTGCATTCTTCGTATTTGCAGCAACTATTTATTTTATTTATCGATTGGCTTATGCCTCAATGAGAGAGAAAGTGGTTTTTGTTGAAGACGAAGAATAAACAACATGCAACCAGAAGATTTAAATAAAAACGGATATCAATTATTTGAACAATTACGTCATAGCGAAATTGGCCTTTTTATTAGACCTTATTTATTTAAAAAAAATCGTGCGATTTACTTTTACTGGATTTTTAATTTTTTAGTTTGGGCTGGAATAATTATAAGCATATTCACTTGTTCTATTAGTCTTGTTAAATCATTTGATTTTTTTGCATTAGGCATTTTGGGGATGCTCCCATTAATTCCAATTCATGAATTGATTCATGGATTGTTTTATAAGTTAGCTGGCGCACCATCTGTTCAATACAAAGCCAATTTCAAAAAATTTATTTTCTATGCAATGGCCGATAAATTTATTACTGATCAAAAAAACTTTGTTCGATTAGCATTAGCTCCTTTTATTATTATAAATTCAATCCTGATAATTTCAATCTTTTTATGTACGGGAATAATATCATTCCTACTAGCAGGAATTCTTTTTATACATACTGCTGGGTGCGCAGGAGATTTTGCATTGGTGAGCTACTTCATCGAAAATGATGGAAGAAACCTTGTTACCTATGACGATGTATCTAAAGGAGAGTCCTATTTTTATAAAAAGACTGCTTATTAGCAATAGTTTACCATTTTCATTCTTATTTTTTTTAATTTCGGACTTCATTCTATTATCTTATGAAGAAGTTAATTATCTTATTATTTTTATTTTGCTTTAAATTTATTTCTGTTGATGCTCAACTGTTAGAGCCAGTAAAATGGAGTTATAAAGTTGAACAAAAGGGACAAGAAGCAACATTAGTTTTTAAGGCTACAGTTGATAAAGGATGGCATGTGTATTCACAATTTATTCCTGATGGCGGACCTATTCCAACTTCATTCACATTTACGCCCGATAAAAATTATACATTAGTTGGGAAAGTAACTGAGCCCAAAGGCGAAGAAATTTTTGATTCCAATTTTGAAATCAAATTAAAGTTCTTCGAAAAAGTTGCTGAATTCAGACAAAAAATCAAACTTACTTCTAACAAAGCATTTAAACTTAAAGGTGTAGTTGAATCGATGGCTTGCAACGACAGAAACTGTACACCTCCTAATGCAGTTGACTTTGAATTTTCTATTGCTGGCGAAGCTTCTACAGAGGCAGTAACTCCTGAAGCATCTACATCAACATCTGAAATTGATATTGTCAACACTTCTACTACCGCAACAACAGAATCAATCGCAACAAATTCTAAAATACCACTTCCTTCAAGCGATATAACAAAATTAGAACCTGCGTGTAATAACGGTGGTTCTACTCAGGCAGAAGATAAGAGTTACTGGGGAATATTTTTAGCAGGTATGATTGGAGGATTCTTAGCTTTATTAACTCCATGCGTCTTTCCAATGATTCCAATGACAGTAAGCTTCTTTACCAAGAGAAGTCCTACACGCGCAAAGGGTATACGCAATGCCGTTATTTATGCCTTATCGATTATTCTCATTTATGTTACGATTGGATTTTTCGTAACCGTCACACTCGGATCTGATGCATTAAACGATTTAGCCAGCAGTGTTTTCTTTAATCTATTATTCTTCGTTATCTTCTTCATTTTTGCCCTTTCTTTCTTAGGAGCATTCGAAATTGTATTACCGAGTTCATGGGTTAATAAAGCAGATTCCGCATCCGATAAAGGAGGCTTGGCAGGCATCTTCTTTATGGCATTTACACTAAGCCTTGTTTCATTCTCTTGTACCGGACCAATTATCGGAACTTTATTAGTGGAAGCAGCGAAAGGCTCCAGTTATTTAGGACCAATTATGGGCATGATAGGCTTCTCTACTGCACTTGCTTTGCCGTTTGCATTGTTTGCGGCATTCCCTGGATGGTTAAATTCTTTACCTAAATCTGGCGGTTGGTTAAATAGCGTTAAAGTAGTTTTAGGATTTTTAGAATTAGCCTTGGCATTGAAGTTTTTATCGAATGTTGACTTAGCATACCATTGGGGATTCTTAAAGCGTGAATTATTTATTGCATTATGGATTACTATTTTCGGATTAATGTCGTTGTATTTATTAGGGAAAATAAAGTTTTCTCACGATAGCGACTTGTCGTTTATTGGAACAACCAGAATTATCTTTGCAATTATCGCTATTGCATTTACTTTTTATTTAATTCCAGGATTATGGGGAGCACCTTTACGCTTAATCAGTGGATTTCCTCCTCCTGAATTTTACAAAGAATGGCAACAAAACGAAGGAGCTGCGCAAGCTGGGAAAGGCGGCGAATCTTGTCCGCATAATTTAAATTGTTATCACGATTACGAAGCGGGAATGGCCTATGCAAAATCAATTGGCAAACCTGTTATGATTGATTTTACAGGATGGAGCTGCGTTAATTGTCGTAAGATGGAAGACAATGTATGGTCTCAGGCGAAAGTGCTAAAGCACTTGTCGGATGATTACGTTGTTATATCGCTTTATGTTGATGACAAAACTGAATTGCCTGCTAACGAACAATACATAAGTAAGTTCAGCGGAAAGAAAATCAGAACTACAGGAAATAAATGGAGCGATATGGAAGCTGCGGTTTTAAATAAGAACGTTCAACCTTATTATGTGTTATTAGATAATGAAGGAAAGATGCTAGCTGAACCAAGAAGCTACACTCCTAGCGTGGATGAATACACGAAGTTTTTAGAAGAGGGTTTGTGTAGGTTTAAAATCAGAAATAACAAGTAACAAAAAAACCCTGACGAAATCGTCAGGGTTTTTTTTAGAGCATAAATTATATTACTTAACTTCAATTGCTTTGTTAGCATATCCATCAGGAGTTAAAACCTTAACTTGATAGATACCTTTCGACAATCCTGCTAAATCTAATAATGTACTATTTAGAGGTAAACTTAATTCAGTATGATGAACACGTTGACCATTTATTGAATAAACATCTACTTCTTGCATGTATTTACCTTCTGGTAATTCGATATTAACCTGACCTGTTGTAGGATTTGGATAAAGTGAAAAATTATAGTTCGTTTTTACTTCTTGAATTCCAGTTGTAAATCCATTTAAACGACCAATATAGGTTGCTATGTTGGTCGGTAAAGAAATAACAGGATTTAATGAACCCAATGTGATTGAACCAAAGAAATTACCCATCACATAGCAATAACCAATGTTATCACTAACAATTGTTTTAGGACGATCATCACTCATATTTCCCAGTTTTATTCCCCAAAGGATTCCTCCATTCGGATTATACTTAGCAGCAAATCCATCTGCACCACCCATATTTGTCAAATTTACAGATGTTGTAGTAGATGTTAATGTAGCAGTCCCATTACTATAATATCCGCACAGATATACATAACCGTTAGCAGCTACTTCCATTCCAGTTGTTATATCATCAGATGCACCGCCCTGGCGGCAAGCCCATTGACAAACACCTGTTGAATTATATTTAGCTAAAAACCCATCTGTATAAGTACTTCCACCATTAGATGTTAAAGAAACAGTTCCACCAAAGTTTACAGTTCCTAGAAAATCGCCACTAATGTAGATATTTCCATTTGCATCATTTCCGATATTTAATGCTTGATCAGTATTAGTAGAGCCAATTCTTTTTGCAAGGTCATATGTTCCAGCGGTAGTTAAGCGAGTCATAAGGATATCATCTGCAGAACCAGAACCCGTTAAATTAATTGAACCAAAAGATGCCGATGAACCTCTCACCGCTCCTGCAGCATAAACTGCCGTTGAAGAAGCTGAAACTGAGAAAAAGTAATCCTGATCAGAACCACCACCAGTAGAAGCCCATAAAGCAGTACCAGCTGTATCAAATGCAATTACCATTGCATCGCTACTTCCATTATTGCTTGCAGCCAACGTAATTGAACCCGCAGCAAATGACCCCATATAAGCCCCAGCTACGTATACCTTATTTCCATTAATAGCAATGGCATTAAAGTCTTGAGTAGTTGCTGAACCAAACGACTTTACCCAAATAACATTTCCATTCGGATCAAGCTTAATAATAAATCCATCTTTATCCCCCGCCGAGTAATAATTAATTCCATTAATTGTCATAAGGAAGGTATATGAACCCACAATATAAATATTGCCAGCCGCATCTGTACTCATACCACCAATAGATATTGAGTTAGAAAGTCCGCCAAATCCTTTTGCCCAAACAGGTGTCCCAGACTGATCAAACTTTGTAGCATATAAATCTACAGTTCCAGTTAGTGCTAAATTACTAGCGCCAAAAGGAGCATTCTGATCAAACTGGCCAGAAACGATTATTCCTCCGGAAGCATCTTTTACAGCACAAACTTTTGATTGATTATCTAATCGTGCGCCTACTGATTTGGCCCATACCCATGCTGGTGCCTGAGCATTCATTGCATTGGAACACAATAATGCCAATACTAATACAAGTAAATTTTTTTTCATATTAACTAAATGTAACGAGTTGTTTGTTTTAAATTTTCTGTAAACCAAAAATAAAAAAATATTGAATAAAACAGGTCCTATTTTTCAATTAAGCCCTATCTTTTAAATATGTATCGCTCTGTTATCCGTTGCTGCTAAGCAAGCTTCTTTAAATGCCTCCGTAAATGTTGGATGCGCATGACTCATACGGGCAATATCCTCGGCCGATGCTCTGTATTCCATAGCTACAACAGCTTCCGCAATTAAATCAGCACAACGAGGTCCAATCATGTGTACTCCTAAAATTTCATCTGTCTCCTGATCGGCTAAAACCTTTATGAATCCATCTAAATCCATACTTGCACGCGCTCTACCACTCGCTTTAAATGGAAACACTCCAGACTTATATGCCTTACCCTGTGCTTTTAATTCTTCTTCTGTATGTCCAACAGCAGCCACTTCAGGCCATGTGTAAACAACTCCCGGAATTAACAGGTAATTGATATGTGGCTTTTGCCCTGCAATTTGCTCAGCTACATATGTGCCTTCTTCTTCAGCTTTATGCGCTAGCATTGCTCCTTTAACAACATCACCAATTGCATAAATGCCTTTTGCAGCAGTTTGCAAATGTTCATCAACGATAATTCTTCCACGCTCATCTTTGCTGATGCCAGCATTCTCTAATCCTAAATTCTCTGTGTACGGCGAACGACCAACACATACTAAGCAATAGTCGCCTGTTAACTCTAACTCTTTACCGTCTTTATTAGCTGTTGCTTTCAACTTCACATTTTTTCCTTTTGCTTCAACACCGCTTACCGCATGTGATAAATAAAACTCGACTCCCGACTTAGCTAATACCTTTTGCAATTCTTTTCCTAATGATTTATCCATTGTAGGAATGATAGATTCTGCATATTCAACTACACTAACCTTTGCGCCTAGCCGTGCATAAACACTTCCTAATTCTAATCCGATTACTCCACCTCCTATGATTAATAAATGCTTAGGAATCTCCTTTAGTTTTAACGCTTCTGTAGAGGTAATAATGCGTTGCTTATCGACGGTAACGCCTTTTAAATTTGAAGGCTTTGATCCAGTTGCAATAATGGTATTTGCTGATGTGATTGTCTCAATACTTCCATCTTCTTTTTTTACAGAAATCGTTTTTGCATCTACAAACGAAGCAAAACCATGAATCACATCTACTTTGTTTTTCTTCATTAAAAAGCGGATACCTTGTACCGTTTGCGTGATCACATCATCTTTGCGTTGAATCATCTGTGCAAAGTTGATTGACAAACCTTTCAAATCAATACCATGCTCTTTAAACTGATGTACCGCTTGATGATAATGCTCTGACGAATCCAACAATGCTTTTGAAGGAATACATCCAACATTTAAACAAGTTCCGCCAAGGGAATTATATTTTTCAATTAAAGCTGTTTTCTTTCCTAATTGCGCTAAACGAATTGCTGCTACGTAACCACCAGGGCCAGCACCAATTACTACTGCATCATATGAAGCCATTTCCGTTTGATTTTATTGATTGCCCGCAAATTTACAAGTAATTCGAATGTAAAAGCAAAGAAAAAGTGATTAAATACCTGCCCTATCGCTGCTTAAAAATACCAATGGGGAAGTAGGAAAGAATGGTTATAATCATTAGTAAGCCAACGATTAAACATGCTATGCGTCCTAAATAATCTCCATGACTTGTATAAAATGTTTGTCCGTCATGAATTATTACCTCTTTACGAATGACATCATCTGTCCACCATTTCGTTACATCTGTTAATTCTCCTCTTGAATTGATAAAACAAGAAATTCCTGTATTAGCAGAACGAACAATATTCTTACGCGTTTCGATAGCTCGAAGGCGTGCATACTGACAATGCTGCTTATGTCCAGGAGTATTTTCCCACCAGCCATCGTTAGTCATGATGCAAATTAAATTGGCACCCTGGCGAACATAATCACCTACATATTCGCCATAAATCGACTCGTAACAAATCACAGGTGCGGTAATTACTCCGTCGCCTATAGGTAAAATTGTAGGCACTTTCTTGCTACCTAAACTACCTGCAGTCCCTCCTAAATCAATCGCGTACTCTTCGAAAAATCCGAAGAACGCAGG
>CANFIN010000006.1 GCA_947447155.1 Bacteroidota bacterium
AAAACTGTTTAATGAATTTACGACTATTATTCTTTCAATAATATTACGCACTTCGTCAGCCGACATTTTACCCTTCTCCACTAACTTCATTAATGATGACTCTGTTTTACGTACGGCATTTAATGCGGCCCCTTCTTTAGCATCAAATAACTTCACCACATGACCTGCTGCGGCAGCAACCTGAGCAATTCCACTTCCCATTGCGCCAGAGCCAATAACACCAACAATTGATTTTTCAGATAACATAATTATTCTCCTTTAAATATTGGTGCTCTTTTTTCAAGGAAAGCATTAACACCTTCTTTATGATCATATGTTTGTCCTGCTTGCGCCTGATAAACCTCTTCTAATTTTAATTGTTCTTTTAAATCCATCGTTGCCGATTGATTTAGCAACATCTTCGTTAAGGCGATACCTTTAGTAGGCATGTTTGCTAATTGAATCACTATTTTATCTGCTTCGCTTTTTAATGCTGCGTCATTAAAACATTTATAAATCATTCCCATTTGTGCAGCATCTATTCCATTCACTTTATCACCTAACATCATTAATGCTGTAGCTCGTTGCCAGCCAATTAATCGTGGTAAAAAGTAAGTGCCACCGCTATCTGGTATTAAGCCGATTTTACTAAATGCCTGAATAAATGATGCGGACTCGCCTGCGACAACAATATCGCAAGCTAAAGCAATATTAGCTCCTGCACCTGCTGCCACTCCTTGCACAACTGCAACTACAGGCTTTTGAGCTTCACGAATTTTTATAATAATTGGATTATAATGTTCATCAACAATTTTTTGAATCCCAGGACCATCGGGAGCAATCGCTTCTGCTAAATCCTGTCCTGCACAAAAAGCTTTACCCTCTGCCTCAATGCAAACACAACGCACTAATGAATCGCCAGAAAACCGATCCAAGGCTGCTTGCATCTGCAAGGCCATATCACGATTAAAACTATTAAATTTTTCAGGCCGATTAAGTTTAATGCGACCAACCCCATTTTCTATAGATGTAATAATTAATGTCATCGGTTAAAATATTATTACAAAGAAAACTAAAAAACGCTTTCCTTATTATAGAATTCTTAAGTATGTATCAGTGACATTTGAACTGCTCAAACGGCTGACAACAAGAATTACAAAAATGTAGTGCTTTACATGCTGTTGAGCCAAAGCGACTTGTTAAAACGGTATCGACAGAACGACAAAAAGGACATGCAACAGGTCCTTTATCATTATTAGCAAAAGGGTGTAAATTTTCAAAAGATACTTTTTCGGGGGGAGCAATCCCATATACTCTGAGTTTCTCTTTGGTTCCTTCCGACATCCAATCAGTGGTCCAAGCGGGCTTAAAAATAGTACGAATTTGAGGAGTTAATCCAGCCAACAATAGTTTAGCACGAACCTGATCTTCCATATTCTTTAAAGCAGGACAACCCGAGTAAGTAGGTGTAATATCAACTTCAACAACATTATCAGAAATGCGGACATCGCGGACTACTCCAAGCTCCACAATACTTATTGCAGGAACTTCAGGATCCGGAATCGTATTTAACAAATCCCAAATTTCACCAACATCCAATTTTACCATATTGCATCTGGATACATTCTAGGCAAATATTGCATTTCTGCTAATAAGAAGCCTAAATGTTCGGAATGAACACCATTAATACCACCTGAATAAAAATAGGTACTATCTGAGGGGATTTTTAAAGTAGCTTTAGTGATTATTTCATTCACCATTGCCTCCCATTCTGCTTTTAATTCTTTTTTATTAAAGGCGGCACCATTTTGAATTAATAATTCATCAACTTCATTTTGCTCAAACAATTCATTTGTAAAAGGCCACAATTCATTTAAGGATTTTTGAATTCGTTGATGACTTTCTTCTGTTCCATCACCAAGACGAACAACCCAATCGCCAGCATGACGTACATGATACGTTACTTCTTTAATTGACTTTGCGGCCAGACCAGAAATAGTTTCATCATTACTCTTCATTAAATCACGAAAAAACAAATAATCGAAACATCCATTTAAAAACAGTTTCATCATTGTAAAGCCAAAATCTTTTAAATCTGGCTGCTCGACCATTAAACGATTGCGAAAATCTCTTTCTCCTCTATGAAATGCATAAAAGTCTTCAGACTTACCATTACCTTCTAGCTGCGATGCATAGGTGTAAAAACCACGTGCCTGACCAATTAGGTCCAAGGAAACATTACTCATAGCAATATCTTCTTCTAAAATTGGCCCGTGCCCTGTCCAATCTGCGATTCGTTGAGCATGAATCAATGAATTATCTGCTATTCGAAGACAATATTCTATCAAGGCTGTATTTAATTCAGTCATCATATTGTTTTTAATCCGTCAGCTGTTTTAAAAAAATTAGGCGATCTATACATTTTATCGTTTGCAGGGTCGAAGAACGCACCCACATCTTCTGGTGTTGATGCGATAATTGCAGTAGTGGGCACAACCCAAATATTAACTCCTTCTTGTCGTCTGCCATATACATCGCGTGCATTTAAAAGTGCCATTTCGGCATCTGGAGCATGGACACTTCCAGCATGTTCATGGGCAGCACCTTGTTTTTTTTGTGTAAAAACTTCCCATGTAGGCCATTGATGATTTGAATTCATAATAATCTATCTTAATACTATTAATTAGCTTTTCTTTTTTCTGCGTATGCTTTGGCTGCTTCACGAACCCATTGACCGTTCGAATGGGCATCATTGCGCTGCTTTAATCGCAACTTATTACAAGGACCATTTCCATTAATTACCTGGAAAAACTCCTCCCAATTAATTTCTCCAAAGTCATAGTGACGCGTTTCTTCATTCCATTTCAATTTATCATCAGGAACTTTCAATCCAATTGCCTCCGCTTGCTCAACTGTTCTATCAATAAATCGTTGGCGCAAGTCGTCATTCGTGTATAATTTAACTTTCCACTTTAACAAATCAGCGCTATTTGGAGAATCCTTATCAGATGGGCCAAACATCATTAAAGAAGGCCACCACCAGCGGTTCATAGCATCCTGGGCCATTTCCTTTTGTTCTTTAGTGCCTCTCATAAGAAAAGCTAAAATTTGATAACCTTGTTTATTATGAAAATTCTCTTCTCTACAAATTCGCAACATCGCGCGCGAATATGGCCCGTATGAACATTTAGCAAGAACCGTTTGATTAACAATTGCGGCCCCATCCACTAGCCAACCAATTGCACCGATATCCGCCCATGTTAAAGTTGGATAATTAAAAATGGAGGAATATTTTGCCTTACCGGACAATAATTGATCAACCATTTCGGAACGATCCATCCCTAAAGTTTCAGCTGCGCTGTAAATATAAAGTCCATGGCCTGCTTCATCCTGAACCTTTGCAATAAGAATTGCCTTCCGTGCTAATGAAGGAGCTCTAGTTATCCAATTACCTTCAGGAAGCATTCCAACAACTTCAGAATGAGCATGTTGAGACATCATTCTCAACAATTGCTTACGATACTTTTCAGGCATCCAATCTTTAGGCTCAATGACTTTACCATCTTTAATACTATCATTAAAGGCCGTTTCTTTTGCGGATAAATCATCCGTTTTTACTTTTACATCCATAAAACCAAGGTGTCATATTAACTTTGCTAAAATAAGCGATACGAGCATTCTACACAAATGAGATTACTCAGAAGATTATAACATATTATTCAATTAAATGTTTAGCCGATGATGTTAAGATTTTGCGTAACATCGCAGAGAAATTTAAAGTATAAATATGATCCCGAAAGGGTGATGATTATCAAACTAACAAACAACTTATGAAGAAGGTCACTATATCGTTTCTAGCTATAACATTAATTATGATTTTAGGGTCATGCAGAAATGTTAAAGAAGTAACTTATTTCCAAGAATCGAAAGACACTGCTGTTTTAAGTAAGCAAAAATTTATCGAAGAGCATTTTGTGTCTATCATACAGAACTACGACATTCTATCTGTTTATGTAAGTAGTTTAAGTCCTGAAGCTACATCCTTTTTTAATGTTTTTAGCAAATCGGAAGGCCCTACTGTAGGTGACAGTTATTCAACAAGACCTAATGTCGGATATTTGGTTGATGCAGATGGCAACATAGATATGCCCTTAGTTGGTAAAATAAAAGTAGCCGGACTAAGCACCTCTCAAGCAAAAGACCTTATCCAAAAACAACTTGAAAAATACCTACAGCAACCAAGTATCAGATTATACTTTGAGAACTTCAAAGTGACATTACTTGGAGAAGTAGTACATCCAGGAGTTTATACTGTTACAAATGAAAAATTAACATTACCAGAAGCAATAGGACTGGCTGGTGACCTTTCTATCTATGGTAATCGTAAAGAAATTATGTTAATCCGCGAAGTGAAAGGAGAAAAAATTTACATACCAATTGATTTAACAAGAAGAGATGTGTTTTACTCACCATATTATTATTTGCATTCAAACGACATATTATATATTCCTCCTGTAAAAGACAAAGTCTCGCAATCAGACAACTTCTACAAAGTAGCTCCTATGTTAATTAGCCTAGGAACGTTATGCGCATTTGTGTTATTAAAAAACTAACACTTTACCTATCAAATTTACTATGAATATGAATCAAGAAAATCAAAACGGATACGACTACAAAGTAAACAACCCAAATAACGAACAGAAAAACGAAAGCGAAAATACAATTAACATTTCAAATATATTTAATAAATATTTTCTTCGTTATTGGTATTTATACATTTATACATTAAGCATCTCATTAGTAACCGCCTATTTTTATAATTGGTATGCAGACAGAGTTTACTTTTCAAGCTGTACTGTTTTAATAAAGGATGATAAAAAGAATGTAAATAGCAGTGATTTATTTACTCAATTAGGTGCATTTAATAACGAAGGTGGTATCGAAAATGAAATAGGTATTATTCGATCTAGAATGCTTATTTCAAAAACTATTGACGAGTTACAACTTTATAAAAGTTATTACCTTATTGGAGATGTAAAAACAACAGAAATATTTGCATTCAAACCATTCGATTTAAACGAAGACACGCTTTATAATCTTGCTTATAATGCTTCTATAAGGTTAGAAATAATAAACAATAATAAATACAAGCTTTCCTACAATAAAGGAAATACTGAACATATAGGTTATTATTTATTTAATCGTAAAATTAGTAATGATTTAGGGATTTTTTCGATTGAAAAATCAGCCGACTTTAGCAGGCAGCCTTATGAATCTAAAAACTTTTCTAAAAGAAAGTTTATTATAAAGCTAGCCGATAAAAGTATGTTGACTGATATCTATCAAAGCGCACTAAAAGCGGAACCTATCAGTAAGCAGGCATCAATGCTTCAAATTTCGATACAAGGTGCTACTCCGTCGAAAAACGAAGCCTTTTTAAATAGACTTTGTGAGTTATATGTGAAAAAAGGAATTGAGTTTAAAAATGAATACGCTGTTAATACACTTTCATTTATTGAACAGCAATTAGGCGCATTAACTGGTGAGATCAACCAAAACGAAGTAAACGTTGAGAAATTCAGAGTAACCAGAGGGATTACAGATTTATCAATCGAAGCAAATGCCTATTTAGAAAGTGTTAAAAATTTCAACGGAGAAATTTCTCAATTAGCAGTGCAATCAAGCTTCTTAGATTATTTAGAAGACTATGTAAAATCGGACAATAAAAATTTAACTGGAAATATTTCACCAGGTAGTATATTAGTTAGCGATCCATTATTACAAAGTTTAGTACTTAAACTAAACGAACTTGAGAACAAGAAAAAATCACAATCAAACTTATCAAAAGAGGATAACCCATTAATGGTAAGTTTGAATACAGAAATTGCAAATACAAAAGCGTCATTGTCAGAAAACATCAAATCATTAAAAAATGGAATTGGTGCATCTTTAAATGAAGCTAAATTACAAAGAGGTAGTGTAGAGTCGAAACTTAGAAGACTCCCAGGCGCCCAACGCGAATTACAAGTAATGTTAAGAGGTTCTAATATTAAGGAACAGCTTTACTCCTATTTATTACAAAAGAAAGCCGAAACAGCCATTTTACTAGCGTCTACAACTGCTGACAATCGTGTAATTGACACAGCAAGAACTTTTGTGAAACCGCTTAAACCTATTCAAAGTTTAAGTTACTCCATTGCCATTATTTTGGGATTAATACTACCTGCATTTATAATTTATATCCGCACCGCATTCAATGATCGAATTATTGATAGAAACGACTTAGAATCTAGAACCAATATTCCTATTATTGGTATGATTGGATTAAGTGCATCAAAATCAAGCTTAGTAGTAACGGAGAAACCCAACTCACATATTTCCGAAGCGTTCAGAACGATTCGTACTAATCTGCAATATTTTAATCAAGGAAATCCAAAGTCAACAATTCTTGTAACATCATCTATTTCATCAGAAGGGAAAAGTTTTACTTCAGTAAATCTTGCCTGCATGTTGGCATTGTCTGGCAGAAAAACAATTCTTGTTGGTTGCGATTTGCGTAAGCCGAAAATCACAATTGGATTTGACTTTGTCAGTGAAATTGGTTTAAGTAATTACCTAATTGGATTAAATAATGAAAAAGAAATTATTCAAAATTCAGGAACTATTCCTAATCTGGATATTATCTTATCAGGTCCAAAACCTCCAAACCCTTCTGAGTTGATTATATCACCAAAGATGGATGAACTTTTTACTTATTTAAAAGCCAATTACGATCACATTATTTTAGATACACCTCCTGTAGGACTAATTACGGACGCAATAGTATTATCTAAACATGTTGATATAAATATCTATTTAGTACGTCAACGAGTTACCCGCAAGCATCACATGAATTTTATCAATAAACTTTATAATGAAGGAAAATTGAAAAATGTTTGTATCGTATTTAACGCTATCAAAGCATCGAATAGAAGTTATGGTTATGGATACGAATATGGTTATGGTTATGGCTATGGATACGGGTATGGATATGGCTATTATGAGGAAGATAAAAATCAAAAGAGTTTCAAATCAACTTTTAAAAAACTATTTAAACGAAAGAGTTCGAAAGCCTAACTTCAATAAGTAGACAATGAACAAAATTCGTTCAAAAATAAAATCAATTCTTGACGGAGAAACCCAGACATTATTTAAAAATAGTGCATGGGTTTTTGTGTCTAATTCATATGGAATACTATTAGCATTTCTGCGATCTATTGTTATCGCTCGTGGACTAGGTGCTGAAATCCTCGGTGTCTATTCTGTAATAATCGCCTTTGTTTTAACGATTCAAGAAATAATTAAACTTAATGTCCCATTAGGAGTAATAAAATTTGGCGCTCACTTTCTATCCAACAAATCACCTGAAAAACTAATAAGTTTACTTAAGAGAGGAATAACATATAGCATGTTATCTGCATTAGTTTCTGTTATTGTCATCGCAATAATTTCACACTTCTTTTACGACAAATTTTTTGATTTACAAGGCCTGCAAAAGTTTGTAATACTTTTTGCTATAGTGAATGGAATATGTTTTTTAGACAATATTGGAAGAGCCGTATTAAAAATTTATTATCGTTTTAAAGTCAATTCAATTGTTCAGATGATTATGGACACCGTTGAGTTTTCTGCAATTGTGATTTGCATATATAACTTTCCAAATAATCTGGATTACTTTTTCTATACTTTAATCGCCACGAAGTTGCTGAATTCTTTAATTTGTAATTTATCGGTATTCATCGAATTAAGAAAAGAATTACGTCCCTATTTAAAATCACCTGTTAAAGCATTAGAGAATCAATATGCTGAAATTCGTCATTTTATTTTCGGCCATTCATTTGGCAATACCTTAAAAACAGTCTTAAACCAAGGTGATGTACTTTTATTAAATTATTGGGGTACCCATGCAGCAGTTGGACTTTATATTGTATCAAAGAAATTAGCTTATGCTATTTTAGCAGTGACTGACCCATTAGTTACTTCAGTTTATCCACAGTTTGCGCATTTGGTATCACAAAAAAAATTCCGAGAACTAAAACTAATGTTGAATAAAATCACAAAGTTGGCGTTGATTCCTGTCTCGTTTTTTATTATAATAGTATTCACTTTTAAAGGACAAATAATTACATTGATATATGGCGAAGAATTTAGAGCAGCAGCGAGTACGTTCTTTATACATTTCATTGGAGCAGCTCAAGGATCATTATTCTTTTGGTGCTTACCAATAATTCAAGGCTTAGGACTCACCTATCTTCGCCTAAAAAGTTCTATAATTGCTATAATTATCGACCTGATGTTAGCTTGGATGCTTACTCCACAATTCGGCGCGAATGGCGTAGCAATTGGTTTGTTAGCAGCCAACTTAATAACAACTTTCTATTTTGTATATTACTCCTATAAAAAAATAAATACAGAAATAAGTTTATCTAATTCCTCAATTTAGTTTATTATGTCCATTAAAAACGCTAGTGCATTCTCTGCAGCCATAAAACATCCGTTAGCGGCCCTTGCCTTTAAACTTGGCAATAAAGCGGCCATGCATGATGCTTTGATACTTGACAGTGCAAAATATTTGTGGGGCAACGACACTGATATAACAGGTTGGAAGAATGCTTTAGATGAGCTTAAAAACAATGATTTAATTGCACCAAACGAGAACAAACATCAGACAATAGTAGGAAATAATCTAAATACTACTTTTGGTAAATGGATTTATTGTTGCATTCGAGTAACGAAACCAGAAACAGTCATTGAGACAGGAGTAGCACATGGATACTCGTCTTGGATTATTTTGAATGCCTTAAAGAAAAACAACAAAGGTGTTTTGTATAGCATTGATTTACCAAACCACGATACAAACATCGATTATAATTTTAAAGACCAACCAACAACTGGATGGATGGTGCCTGATGTTTTAAAAGATCGCTGGAAATTACATTTGGGAGATGCGAAAATCTTATTACCAACTCTATTAAAAGAAATCGGAGAATTAAGTATTTTCTTTCATGATAGTGACCATAGCTATGAACACATGAAATACGAGTTTGAAACTTCGCATCCTTTTTTAATGAATGGTGGATTATTATTGAGCGATGATGTACATAAAAATTCGGCATTTGCCGAACATGTGGAACACAACAAATTAAAAGCACTTCAATTTAACAAAGGCGGAGCCGCAATAATTAGAAAATAAGTGGACACAGTTTATATCTACATATCACCTTACGATATTCTTCGTCCTAGAACCAACCAGTTAAGTGATGTTAGATTTTGCGATGGATTTATTCAGAACAACCGAAAAATCCACCTAATTGTTCCCTATGTAGACAGGCCAGATAATATTTCCAAATCCGATGTATATGAAAACTATGGGATATCCGACCAACTCAAAATTCATTATTTAAATACAAATTTCAAATCGGATGTAAAAGGGAAATTAAATTTCTTGAAAATCGCATTTTTGAATTACTTTCAAATCAGAAAAATTATTAAATCTCAAAAGAATAATTATATCCTGATTTCTCGAAGTGTATTTATTTTACTACCCCTAATGATGCTGAAACTCTTCCTGGGGAAAAACATTAAACTAGCCTACTGGGCGCATGACTTTAGCAAAAAGAAAATTTTTCAGCAGACTTACATGCGCTGTGATCGCATTATTGCTACGAATACCTCCATCATTCAATCCATTCATCAATTAACAAAATACCCTTTAAATAAGACTATCATTTCATCAAACCCCATTACACAACAACAAGCAGATTATTCTATTAACAAATCAACCGCCCGAATACATATTGGTAGGAGCATGTCGGAAAATCTGATTGTGTACACAGGGAAGCTTGCCAAAGAATACAATCAAGAATTAGAATATATTTTAAATGCAGCTAAACGATTACCAGACATGCAATTCATTTTCACAGGTGGAAAACCATTAGCTGTTGAGTATTGGAAGGAACATTGTAAGGAGCTTCAAATAACTAACGCAACATTCACTGGATACATTCATAATTATCAGGAAATTAAATATTATCAATTTGCTGCAGATGTTTTAATATCTTATTATACAAAACAAGGCCATGATGTAAACTATAATTTCCCAAATAAAATATGTGAGTATATGTTAACAGGAAATCCTATTATTACTCCTAACTACCCTGCAACGCAAGATATGCTGAATGAACGCAATTGCTATTTTGTTGAATCTGAAAACGACGAAGAGCTTGCAAAAACGATAAAATCTGCAATAGAGAGCAAGGAACGAACATCATCAATTGTAAAACAAGCGAGATTTGATGTTAAACAAAACACCTTTAAAATACGAGTATCAAGTATTATAAAATTTTTAGAAAGTAATGAATAACCTTTCAAAATATTTGAGCTTTGGTTATACTAACCGAATTAGTAAATACCTATCAATGGTTTTACCTGATCGCTTGATATTTTCATTGTTTGTAGAAACTAATATTCCAAACAGCCACGCATTACAGAATAACATAAATTCTATTGAGCTAGAAACATTAAAATCGAACGATACACTTAATAAAGAACTTAAAGGTATATGTAATAATTACAATTTTGATGAATCAATTACGCTTGCTGTTTTTGGAAGTATGGCATCTGAAGAGCTTACTAATTACAGTGATTTTGATGGCGTTTTGATTTATAACGAGGAAAAATTCATTAATCCTATTTCAATAATAAAATTAAAGCGACTAATTGAGAAAATTAATTTAACAGCTCATTTGCAGGATAGCTTACAGCATCATATAATATTAGTTATTGGCAAACTCGAACTGATTAAGAAATCAGATGAAGTTATAAATAATTTAATTACCGAATCTAAAGTAATTTATGGCACAAGTGAAATAAATTTAAACAAGAATTCAAAAGCAGACTACGGCAGATCATTAACCAAACTAGTCCATAGTATTCAAAAAAAAATGATTCAGGAGCACCTATGGGAGAATCAATATTTCTTCAAAAATATGGTGAGCGAATTATTACTCTTACCTTGTACATATTTACAATGTCAAAATAAAAAATACATAAGAAAAAAAGATAGTTTTGAAGCAATAAAAAGCAAGATTCAACCGGATGAATTAGCAATTATTAATAAACTTGAGAATATCAGAAATAACTGGAAACAGATAGTGTTAAAAAAGTCTGAATTAAATAAAACTACTATTAAAAACATCAAAGCTAATTCAAAAACACAAGAGGAATTCATCGCAATTATATCTGAAATTAAAACAGATTTATTGTTGTTCATTAAAAGATTAGAATCGAATGATTAAAATAGCTTTTATAATTGACAAAGAATTTATGCATTCCTTAATTGAAAAATGCAGAAAAAAGCTATTATCGGACTTTAATTGCATTGTTGATAGTATCCAATGGAATCACGATTTACGAAAAAACTTTCCCAAAGCAAATGAATATGATTTCGTAATTAATTTCTCAACTCATACATTTTTTAAAAAAGATTACCAACTTGATAATCTCATCCAAATCCCATTTATTTCGAATTTAAGATCAGGAATATCAAGAGAATTATATCAAGGTATAATAAATAATGATGACTGTTTCTTGCTTAATACAATAAAAGCATATGCAGGTAAACAATCCTTTCAAATTCATGAACACCGATATTTAATAACTCATCACTCCTACAATCGTTCATTTAGATTTATCATTGATAAAATACCAACATTGCTGGTTGAATCTATCAAACGATATAGTAATAAAAATCAAACTATTTGGCAGGATAATCATCCAAAGTCAATTCCTCTTGGACAATATAGGCTCAAGATTTTTCTAAATAAATTAACGCATTACCTTAACAGTGTATTTACATATCATTATTGGAAAATCGGAATAATTGAAAATTCACTATCCGATATAGCAAATAATAAATCACTTTTAAAACAAGTGCAATGGATAAACATAAAAAATAAACGAGATTTTATTGCGGACCCATTTGGCTTCACTACTTCCAAAGGCGAATATTTAATTTACGAGAAATTCAATTGGATAAAAAACAAAGGACATATTGAAGTAATTGAACGATTAACACAGAAAGTTGTATTTCAATTAAAAGCAGATTTTCATTTTAGTTATCCTTTTATATTTGAAGAAGGTAATGAAATTTATATTATCCCTGAAACTCACCAAACCAATTCTATAGATTTATACAAATGGAATGATGATAAACAGGAAATGCAACTAGTGAAAACAATCATTGATCATTTCCCTGGAGTTGACAATTCCATTTTAAAATACAATAATAAATACTGGCTTTTCTGTACAACATCAAAACATAAAATGGCAGACCACCAGTTGAACCTTTTTTATGCTAATGAACTAACTCAAGAATGGACACCACATCCATTAAATCCTATTGTTACGTCAATTATCAGCTCAAGACCTGCAGGTAGTTTTATAAAAACAGACGGGAAAATAATCCGGCCATCACAAAATAGCGGAACTACTTATGGTGGCAATATCGTTTTAAATGAAATAACTGAATTGACTGAAACTAATTATTTAGAAAAAAAAGTCGAAGTAATTACGCCAGAAGATTTTAAAAACAGAAGTATTGTTGGCGTACATACAATCAGCTCAATGGGCAATTCTACTTTAATTGATGCTAAATTCACAGGTTTTAAAATAGGCAACCTTCATTTCTAATATGCAGATCATCAATTATCCTTTAACTGGCTATCAAAAAGAAGATTATTATCATTTGTATGATAAAGTTATTGAGTCATTAAAGAACAATTCCGATATAAAATGCATCTGTACCTTTGGAGGTGTAAACCAACCTGGCATATCTGATATTGACTTACTTATCACCTTTAAAAAAGATAGTCGTTTTAATGGGGATATCATTTCAGATTTAAGCGCTAAAGAAAAACCCTTGTTTACTCATGGCATTATGGCCTTGTCCGAACAACATTGGTTTCAGAACAAAGCTTACGCATTGTGGGATAATCAAAAAATTATTTTTGGCACAGAACCAATAGGTAATATAATAAAAATGAATGATGATGAATTACGAATAATAAAAAAGGAAACCGCTCTAGAGTTTTTTTATACTAACTATATAGACTTGACATTGCAAAAAGAATACGGAATAATAAAATTAAGAGACACCTTACAACATACAAAAGGGCTTGTTTACGACCTAGATTATTTAAACATAAGCAACTCACCAATCGATAACTATATTTCGAAGGCGAAAGGATGGATTGACAATTGGCACATTTCACAACCTACGAATTCAGAAATAATTATTTGGTTTATAAAATTCTATGATGCATATTCTTTGTTTTTAATTGAAATTTTTAAGCATAATAGAATTTTTCTTTCTGATAAACTAACGCGATTATTTGCTAAGAATATTCTATTGACCAATTCAGATACTATTTCTTATAAACGAAAAGGAATAAAAACCCCTTCCATACTCTACCCTATTCTCCAAAAGCGAACATTAAAAATATCGAATAAACTAAATAAATTTGAATTTTTCATACCTTCAACTAATCGACCTGAAAACTTTATTTTAGAAAAGAGAATCGCCTTTTTTAGTGAAATGAAAAAATATAACCAACAACATTTTCCTAAATTAGGATTATTAACTACTAGCTTAATGTCAAAATTAGTTTAATTATGGATTTTAAAAACCCGGGAGCATTAATAGAGGATAATTGGAGATTAAGTTTCCTGAAAAATTATTTCAAAAAAAATTCGTTTAAAAATGCAACTCTTCTTGACCTAGGCTGCGGATCTAGACCTTATTATAATATTTACTATAATTATTTCGAGAAAACAATTGGTGCTGATTTGGCCGGTATGCCCTTTCCTCAAAAGGCAATTGATATTTATTGTCCCGCAACCGATGTGCCTATGCCTGACGAAAGTGTGGATTGTATACTATGTACTGAAGTAATGCATGACATAAAAGAACCCTCGGAACTAATTAACGAATGCTATCGATTATTGAAAAAAGGAGGAATACTAATTTTAACAACGCCTTATCTAGTACCAATTGCTGATGGACAATGGGACAACTACCGCTTCACACAATACGGATTAAAATACATTATTGAAAAAGGTGGATTTAAAGATTTGACCATTTATCCTGTAAGTGATGTTGTTGGTTCAGGAATAACACTTCTTGTTAAACCATTATTGCGCTTTTGGAATTTTTTAGCTAAAGTAACACGTATCAATTTCTTTCGTCAATGGTATAATCCTTTGTTGTTTATTACCGTAATGATTCCGCAATTACTTTACATGGCCTTACGACCATTACCTATTTTTAAATCAATACTTAGAAAATTCAGCTATGGGCCAATAGGTTATATTACTGTTTCACAAAAATAAGATGAAGGTTTTACACATCATATGGTCGTCGGGTATAGGAGGAATAGAAAGTGTTGTGCTTAATTTAGCCATTGCACAACAAAAAAACCACGATATAAAACCAGTGCTTTTCGCTGCAAAATCACAAGGCCCATTGATTGATAAAGCAAAAGAAAAAAACATAGAACTATTAAAAGGTAATTTTAAAAAAGGAAGCAGCAATATTTCAAAGCTAAATGATTGTGTGAAATTATTTAGCCAATTTGATGTACTACATATACACTCATTCAATCCTGTAATTGCATTAGCAGCTATACTTTCAAAACGAAAAATAGTTTTTACCGAACATGGCAACTTTGCATTCGAAAGAAAGCAAGGATTATTAGAGCTGATTTCAAAAAAGCTTCAGCAATTATTCTTAAATAAATTCACGCAACATATTACATTTAACTCCAACTTTTCAAAAACAACGGCGATATCGAGCTATCATCTAAATGGGAATTCACTAAGTGTGGTTTATAACGGGGTTGAGTTACCTCCGTTGATTCATAAAGAAAAACAAACATCTGATACAATTCGAATTGGATTTGTTGGAAGACTAGTAGAAGTAAAACGAGTTGATCGTTTACTTGAATCTATTGTTGCCGTTAAAAACAAATCGAAAATAATAGTCGAATTAATTGGTGATGGTCCACAGAAGAAAAATATTTTACAACAAATTTCAAAATGTAATTTAACCGATACTGTTCAACTGCTAGGTTTCAAAAACGATTTATCAAATTATTATAACCAATGGGACTTATTAATTGCACCTTCATCCAACGAAGCATTTGGCCTGGTAGCTATTGAAGCCTATTCGCATGGTTGCGCAGTAGCTGTATTTAATGATGGTGGTGGGTTAGCAGAATTAGTAAATCAGTGTGAACCTACTATGGTTTTTAATACCATTTACGAACTAACCATTTTTATTGATTCGCTAATTGAAAGATCTATCGACATTAACAAAACGAGTCTTCAAAATCATCGACGCGCATTTTCTCAGAAATTCTCAATAGCCCAAATGGAATCCTCTATTAAACAAGTTTACTTATCTTTATAACATGTGTGGAATTAATGGATTTATGATGTTGGGTAATCAATTACCAATTGAGGCAAGCGAATACCTGTTGCGCATGAATCAATCGATTAAACATAGAGGTCCGGATGACCAAGGAACCTACATCAATAAAGACAAAGGACTTGCACTTGGGCATTTACGATTAAGTATTATTGATTTATCGGAGGCTGGACATCAACCTATGTTTGATGAACGAGGAAATTGCATTGTTTTTAATGGTGAGATTTATAATTATCAAACTATAAAAAAAGAAATCGCCGATTACAAATTTAAATCTGACAGCGATACAGAAGTATTACTACAACTTTATCAGCTGGAAGGTCACAGTGCATTACATAAGCTGAATGGAATGTTTGCATTTGCCTATTTTGAAAATAAAAACAATGTACTGAAATTAGCGAGAGATAGAGCTGGTAAAAAACCACTTTACTACTCTACTATGGGAGGAGTTTTTTCGTTTTCATCTGAAATAAAGGCGCTGCTTGAATTACCCTGGATAAAAAAAGAACTTGACGAAGAATCACTCTATCACTTTTTAACTTTTAACCATGTTGATGCGCCTTCTACATTTTTCAAAGGAATTAAAAAACTTGGAGCGGGTGAATGCATGACCGTTAGCGGTAATGGCATTGTAGAACATAGAAATTATTATCAGATCGATTATCAAAATCTTAATTCATTTAGTGAAAATGAAATCAAATCAACACTTATTAAAAAGCTAGAAAGTGCTGTTGACTTAAGAATGATAGCAGATGTACCCGTTGGTGCGTTCTTAAGTGGGGGTGTTGACTCAAGTGCGGTAGTTGCCTTAATGCGTGCAAAATCAGCCGGAACAATAAAAACATTTTCAGTAGGCTTTGAAGGGCAGCCTGACTACGATGAAAGAATATATGCTCAAAAAATCTCAAAGCAATTTAACACTGAGCATTATGAAAAAATAGTTGGGAAAGAAGATATAGAAAATTTCCTGCCTTCTGTTGTTTCTATTTTTGATGAACCAATGGCTGATGCTACTTGTATACCTGTATATTTCATTTCTGAATTAGCAAGAAAGCATAATACGATTGTTGTACAAACTGGAGATGGTGCTGATGAATTGCTTGCAGGATATAATAGCTGGCAAAAATATGAACAGATTTATCCATATTACAATCTGCTTAACAAACTTCCTAATTCTCTTTTAAAATTAGCTTCATCAACAATTGGATATGACGATAACAAAACGGGATTACGAGAAATTATTTATCGAGCATCAAAAAATCAGGAGTTGTTTTGGGGCGGTGCTAAAGCATTTAAAGAAAGTACAAAAAAACAAATCCTTTCAAACCAGTTCTTACAAGAGCATTCCGATTTTGATTCGTATTCCGTAATTAAAAAATACCTCGAGGATTTTCAAAAAATTAAACAAAAAAATAGTTGGCTTAGCGATAAAGACTGGATGTGTTATTTAGGGTATAAATATTTAATTCCTGCCAAGTATCTATACAGGATGGATCGTATTGGAATGGCGCACAGTATAGAGATAAGAAATCCTTTTTTAGATTACGAGTTCGTAAACTATGCATTATCTATCCCCTACTCGCTAAAATCAAAAAATAAAATCCCCAAATACATCTTAAAAAAATCACTCGAGCAGACCTTGCCACATGATATTCTTTATAGAAAAAAAATGGGCTTTTGCGTTCCTTTAAAAGAGTGGTCGCAAGATATAATAATCAGAAATATTGAAGATGAACTGAGTAGCTTTTGCAAGAATGTTTCGTTTTTTAATGAGGAAGGATTGCGTAACCAGATAAAATCTATGAAGCACGGTAATAAAGATTATACTAATAATCTTTGGACAATTTACTTTATCATGCAGTGGTTTAATAAATGGATGTAATGAAGAAGGTTGTATTAATCACCAATATTCCTAACCCATACCGTGTACCGTTGTTTAACGAGCTGTCGAAGCAATTAAAAAATGAAAACACTCGTTTAAAAATAATTTTTGCCAATAAAACCTATAAAAGAAGACTCTTTCGAATTAACGAAAATGATTTTAATTTTGACTATTGTTATTTAAATAATGAAGCCATAACAGTTGGTAATAATAGTGAAAACTCCTACTTTACTTATAAAGGACTTTTTCAGCAATTGAAAAATGAAAAGCCTGACGTTATTATTGTTTCTGGATTTTCGAGTGCAACAATAAAAGTATTTTTATATTCATTGATAAAGAGAACTCCCTATATCATATGGAATGGCTCTATAGCTAAAAAAGGAAGAAAAGATAGCTTGATAAGAACATTGCAAAGAAGACTATTAACAAGTTTTGCAACCGCCTTTGTTGCTTATGGAAGTAAAGCAAAGGAATATTTAATAAAATTAGGAGCCAGTGAGAATCAAGTTTTTATTTCTACTAATACAGTTGATACTTCATATTTTGAAATAGCCACCAATGAATGTCGGCTAAGTATAGATGATGATGGTCTAAATCATTTTCTATATCTTGGATATTTGGTTCCCAGAAAAAATGTTGGATTATTAATAGACATTGCCAACAATTTACAAAAGAAGCGCAATGATTTTTGTATTGATGTAATTGGAGAAGGAGAAAGTCGTGAACAATTGGAATTAAAAGTTAAAAATCTCGGTCTATCTCAATTTGTAAAATTTCATGGATTCAAACAAAAACATGAGCTTCCACCCTATTTTGCGCAAACGAAAGCCTTATTATTCCAAACAGATTTTGACATTTGGGGGTTAGTATTAAACGAAGCTATGGCTGCAGGGGTTCCTTGTCTTTCCTCCGTAAATGCAGGGGCTAGTAGTGATTTAATCCAAAATGGTTATAACGGATTTATAGTTGACTATGAAAACAAGTCTGATATTATTGAAAAAATCAATTTTATTATTGAAAACCCAGAAAAAGCAATTGAAATGGGAAAACGCGCATCAGAATTTGTAAATACAAATGCTAATATAAATGTATGTGCGAAAGGGTTTGTAAATGCTATTAGATCTATTGAGTAAAATAGGTAAACAATCATTAATTTTAGGTCCTCAAAAGACATCCCTTCAATACAGCTTAAATTGACAGGGACTGTCAACTTAGTTTAATTATGAATTTCAAAACCTGGCTTAATTGGTATCGGTCATTGCAAATATCTCGCAAGTGGTTTGTGATACTTATTATTATTCGCCCATTAATCGATAACTTCTACGAATTAAAAGAAACATCTGTATTTGCCAGTCCTCTTTATATTGTGGGTATTCTTACCCCAATTTTAGTTTTATTTAGCTTTACCTCGAAAAACTTTTCAAACGAAAATAAGGCGGTACACGATGTCTTAATTAAAGTATTTGCATTCTTCTTGTTTGGTAATTGCATCTATTTCTATGTTACACAATTTTCAATTACAGCCTTAGGCGATGTAGTAAAATATACTACACCTATTCTCTTATATTTTTATGCGCGTTCTTTTATTCGTTCAAAACAGGACCTCGATGGCATTTTATTCACATGTTTAATTGCCTGTGTTTTCCCATTGGGAATGTTACTATATGAATCATTTATCAATCCAATTGCTATTGAGTACATCAGCACTGGGAGAGGCGGTGGTTCTCGAATTCGAGGAGCCTACGCTGACATTATGAATTATGCTGTTTACATCGAACTGTTTTTTATTATTATCAGTTACTGGTTTTTAAGCAATTTGTATAGTAAGTCCAAAATAAAAATAAATGCAATTCACGTTGCAACTGCATTAGCATTTGTGGTTTTTGCATTATCAAGAATTAAACATGTATCCACATGGACTGTCACATTGGTTGTATTCTTATTGCTGATGATTCACAACTTAAGAAATGTAAGAGGTCTTATTTTCGTAGTGGTATTATTGACTATTATTTCATCATTCTTTGCGCAAAGCATTTATGATTCTCAAATAGAGCCTCTAATTGGAAAAGAATTAAAAGTTATTGATGGGGAAAGTGAAACCAACCATGCTTTCAATGGCCGAATGAGTCGATGGGAACGCTATTTCGAAATATGGGAGCAAATGCCCATGACCAACCACTTTATTGGTATCACTACAGCTAACTTCCCAGAAACAGATAATATGATTGGTGCAGGAATGCATTCGGATTACGTTCGACTGTTATTCTTAACTGGTTTCGTTGGCGTAGGAGCATATGTACTTTTCATATTAGCCGTAGCTAGCAGATACACACAATTACGAATGCCTGAAAAATTCCTTTTAACCGCCACAGTTTCAGCATTGCTACTATGGTCGGTAAGTACCATCCCAACCTTATATGCCCCACTAATTTATTTTACATACCCCGTATTTGCCTACGCTTTGCTTCCAAAAAAACTTCAATAATTATGGGTGGCATTAAAAAGACTATCTTGCTTTTAGGTAAACTTCCTCCTCCCTACATGGGGCCATCTATCGCCACAGAATTATTATTAAAGTCGAAATTGTCTAGCAATTTTAACTTGCTTCATATAGACACCAAGGTAAATACTGATTTAAAAAATATTGGCAAATTGTCTTTTGATAAAATCAAAAAGAATTTTTCAATTTATAAAAACCTTATTACCGTAAATCGAAAAGACAAACCACAACTGGCTATTATTCCATTTAGTCAGACAACAATCGGTTTTATTAAAGACTCGATTTATATTCACATTTGCCTGCTGCTTAAAACGAAAGTGCTTTTACATTTAAGAGGTAGTGAATTTAAAATATGGATGAACCGTTCAAATCGTTTAACGCGCTGGTATGTTAAATCAACTTTAAACAAGTGTGAAGGTGTTATAGTGCTCGGCAATAACTTGAAATATTTATTTGAAGGATATTTACCTGAAAATAAAATATTCGTTTGTCCAAATGGAGGTACCTATCAAATACCAGCGAAAAATAAATCAAACGAAAAAATAAAAATTTTATACCTAGGAAATCTGCAACCATCAAAAGGCATAGAAGATGTAATTGATGCTGCAAAATTATTACATGATAAAAGCATTAAGTGTACATTTGATATTATTGGAGGATGGAGAAATGAAGAAGTAAAAAACAAATGTTTAAATATTGTCAGAGAGAACGAACTCGATATTAATTTTTATTCCCAGGAAGAAAGTAATAGAAAGTTTGACTTAATGGCTCAATCAGATATATTCTTATTTCCACCTCGTGCACCAGAGGGACATCCATGGGTTATTATTGAAGCTATGGCATCATCATTACCTGTAATAAGTACAGATCAGGGAGCTATTATTGAATCAGTAATAGATGGGCAGAATGGATTTATTATAAAAACGAAGTCGCCACAAGAAATAGCTAATAAAGTAGAAATTTTGGTGAACGACGAAAATTTAAGAAATTCGATGAGTATTAAATCGCGAGAACTATATGAAGCAAAATTTACGGAGGAAAAAATGGTTCAACGATTAACGGATATAATCAATCAAATAACAGCTTAGCAATGGAACAACTTACACAAAATTTAAAAGATGGAGCTATGCAAATTATGCAGGTCCCATTCCCTGCGCTTAATGCAGGTCAGGTACTTGTTCGTAATCATTATTCATTAATAAGTGCAGGTACTGAAGGGAAAACTGTTAAGGATGCAAGATTAGGTTATATAGGAAAAGCACGAGCACGAAAAGAAGAAGTAAAAAAAGTTATTCAAACGGCGAAGACCATCGGGATTTTTGAAACCTATAAAATGGTCATGAACAAATTGGATGCGCCCAGTGCATTAGGTTATAGTTGTGCCGGAGAAATTATTGCAGTTGCCGATGATGTTAAAGAGTTTAAAATTGGGGATAAAGTAGCTTGCGGTGGAGCAGGTGCTGTGCACGCAGAAGTAGTAGCTATTTCAGTCAACTTGTGTGTGAAATTAGATGATAATGCAGATTTAAAGTCAGCATGCTTTACTACAGTTGGCGCGATAGCTATGCAAGGAATTCGTCAAGCTGATTTACGCTTAGCAGAAAACTGTGTTGTAATTGGATTAGGCTTAATTGGTCAAATCACTGTTTCGCTGCTAAAAGCATCAGGAGTAAATGTGATTGCAATTGATATTGATTCTAATCAGGTTTCTAAAGCACATATTATGGGAGCAGACTTATCATTATCCAGAAATGATGAATTACTTTCCAATAAAATAAATGAATTTACAAATGGATATGGTGCAGATGCGATAATAATAACTGCGAGTACTAGCTCTAATGATCCTATTGAATTAGCAGGAGAACTGTGCAGAAAGAAAGGCAAAGTAATTATTGTTGGAGCTGTACCAACAGGCTTTTCAAGGAAAAATTATTACATCAAAGAGCTAGAACTTAAGATGTCTTGTTCGTATGGCCCAGGCCGTTATGATACTGAATTTGAAGAACAAGGCATTGATTATCCTTATGCATACGTAAGGTGGACAGAAACTCGTAACATGCAAGCCTTTGCTAAATTATTACAAGAACAAAAAATTCCAATTGATAAAACCATTACGCATGAATATGCTTTTCAAAATGCAAAAGCTGCGTATGATTTAATTTTAGAAAAAAGTGAGCCCTTTACTGGTATTGTATTGAAATACGATGTAGAAAAGAAAATCGAATCGAAAGTTGTACTAAATAAAACTATAAAAGCAAGCAAAGTTAATATTGGACTAATTGGTGCTGGCTCCTTTGCACAAAACATCCTGCTACCAAGAATTGCGGCTACAGAAAGTTCCTTTATTGGATTAACCACAGGCAAATCAAATAACGCTATCAATATTTCACAGAAATACAATTTCAATTATTGTACAAATGAAGTAAATGATTTGTTTAATGATAAATCTATAAATACAATATTTATTACCACTAGACATGATAGTCATTTTGAATATGTAAAGAAAGGAATTGAAAACGGTAAAAATGTATTTGTCGAAAAACCACTTTGTTTAAATGAAGAAGAATTAAATATTATCAAGAAGGATGTAGCCAAGCACAATGGAAACATCATGGTCGGATTCAACAGAAGATTTGCTCCGTTGTTACAAACGATAAAATCGAAAACCAGCAGTGATAGTCCTATATCCATTCATTACAGAATAAATGCAGGAGCGTTAGCAGCAAATCATTGGACGCAAAATCCAAAAATTGGCGGGGGCCGAATAATTGGAGAGGTTTGTCATTTTATTGACTTATGTGCTTACATAGCTGGAAGTAGAATCAAATATGTATCAGGTTTTAGTATGCTAACGGCAGGCCATACCGAAGATACGGTTACCATTAACCTCATTATGGAAAATGGAAGCATTGCAAACATTTGCTATTACGCGAACGGCTCAAAAGAACTAGCTAAAGAAAGAATTGAGGTTTACAATGGCGGCAGCACTTATATTCTCGATGATTTTAAATCGCTAAACATGTTTGGCAAAAACAATAATAAAGTTGAGCAGAAACAGGATAAAGGACATCAGCAAGAAATATTTGAATTTATTAATTCAATAAAAGAGGGGATTACAAATCCAATCGCGTTTGATGAAATTTACAATTCGATGCTGGCAACTTTTAAAGCAATTACATCTATTCGCAGCAATGGACAATCAATAAAGGTTGAATAGAACTATGTCGCTCATTGAAGATTCTTTACTCAAGCTACAACTATACATCGAAAAGGAGTCGTACAAAGGCTATGACCCTTACGATACATTAATGTCGATTATACCTTTTGTAAGAATCAACAAGTGGTTTGCAATCATCGCTACTCAAGTCCAAAAGCGAAATCCTATTAACATCCGTCCGTTATTAGGAATAAAAAAAGATTATAATCCGAAAGGACTCGGTTTAATGCTACATGCATATTCAATATTGCAACAAAAACAGCCATCAAGAGATTATTCAAAACAAATTGAGTTACTCATTCATTTATTAAAAGAACTAAGCACCAAAGGATTTAGTGGTTATTGCTGGGGATACAATTTTGGATGGTGTAGTCCTGAAAAGTATTTGAAGCCCTACTCGCCTACTTCAGTTGCGACAGCATTTATCATTAAAGGATTTTATGAGGCTTATAAAGTAAAACCTACAGAAGAAATCAAATCCATTATTCTCTCTGCCTCTGATTTTGTTTTAAGTGATTTAGCATTCACAGAAGATGAATTGGGTATTTGCTATAGTTATTCTACGGAGAAAAAAGATATCTGCTATAACGCTTCCTTATTAGCTGGAGAAATTCTAGCGATTAATTACGCAATTACAAAGAATGAATCCATCAAAAAAAAGTGTCATCAAATAGTAACTTATGTTGTGAACAAACAACATAATGATGGACATTGGGCTTATAGTAAAAATTATTCTAACGGTAACGAACGCACGCAAACCGATTTTCATCAAGGATTTGTATTGGAGTCAATTTCAAATATTGTTAATCACTGCCAAATAATTGATGACGAAATTGAACAAGCGTTAAACAAAGGATGCAACTTTTACATCATTGAACAATTTGAAACGAGTGGACGATCTTTGTTTAGAATTCCTAAGAAATACCCAACAGACATACACTATCAAGCACAAGGAATTATTACTTTATGTAGATTAAAGCACAATTCATCTGAGTTACATTCATTTGCTAAATCAATTGCCGAATGGACAATAGACAATATGCAATCGAATAAAGGATTTTTTTATTACCGGGTATACAAATGGTTTACAGATAAAACATCATATATCCGTTGGGGACAAGCATGGATGTTTTTAGCATTAGCAGAATTAATTGAAGAAGAGAAATGAAAAGAATAATTATATACATGGGGCATCCTGCTCACTTTCACTTATTCAAGAATACTATTATCTTGTTGAAGGAAGCAGGGCATGATTTAAAAATTCTGATTAAGAAAAAGGATATTCTTGAAGACTTATTGAAAAATCAAGGATGGGATTATACAAACATTCATTCGAAAGAAAGAGGAGATTCGAAATTTAAAATTGCATTGGCTTTATTAAAAAGGGAATTAGCTTTACTTAAAATAGTTTTAAAGTACAAGCCTCATTTGATGGCCGGCACCTCAGCTGAAATTACACATATAGGTAAGATTACCGGAATACCATCAATTGTTGTTAATGAAGACGACGCTGATGTTGTGCCGTTATTTGCAAAGATTGCATACCCTCTTGCAACAACTATACTTGCTCCTAACTGTTGCGATTGTGGTAAATGGAATTATAAAAAAACCGGTTACGAAAGTTATCATGAATTAGCCTATTTACACCCCAACCATTTTAAAGCGGATGAAGCAATCGTTAAGCAATACATTTCGGAAAAAAATTTTATCATACTACGATTTGCAAAATTAAATGCACATCATGATGTAGGAAGAAAGGGAATAGATGATGCGCTTGCTTTAAAGCTGATCGAATTAATTTCTCCGTATGGAAGGGTTTATATTACGAGTGAAAGAGAACTTTCCAAAGAACTAGAGCCTTATCGAATAAGCATAAACCCATTGCATATTCATCACGCCATGGCCTTTGCTAAAATGTACATTGGTGATAGTCAAACGATGGCTGCTGAAGCAGCAGTTTTAGGAACACCTTCAATACGCTTTAACGATTTTGTTGGAGAGATTAGCTATCTCGAAGAACTCGAACATAAATACCAATTAACTTTTGGAATTCGATCGCACGATAAAGAAAAACTTTTTGAAAAAACAAAAGAGCTGATTGAACAAAACAACTTGAGGGATACTTTTAAATCAAGAAAGGAAACTATGTTAAAAGAAAAAACAGACCTTTCACTATTAATGAAAGATCTGTTTCTCAAGTATTGTAACGCTTAGGCATTAACCAAAAAGAGTTCCTTTAATTTCTCAACGGTATAATCAATTTCCTCTTTTGTTGTAAAGCGACAAAACGAAAATCGAATAGATGGTCGAGACATATCAGCGTTAATTCCGCGTAACACATGCGAGCCAACATTACTTCCAGATGAACATGCACTTCCTGCTGAACAAGCTATACCTGCAATGTCTAAATTAAACAACAACATTTCGGCACTGTCAATTTTTGGGAAAGAAACATTTAAAACGGTGTACAAACTGTTTTCTGAAATATCACCATTAAACATTACACCTTCAATTTCATTTTTTAATCGATCAGCCATATAGTTTTTCAAACCTTTTACATGCGTCATATCTACTTCCATATCAGCGTAAGCAATTTCCAAAGCTTTTGCTAATCCAACTATCCCATAAACATTTTCTGTTCCTCCACGCATATTTCGCTCTTGAGCACCACCTGTAATAAAAGGTTTTATTTTCACTCGATTATTAATATATAAAAATCCAATGCCTTTTGGACCATGGAATTTATGCGCAGCGCATGCAATGAAATCGATTGGCAACGTTGATAAATCATGAGCGAAATGCCCCAATGTCTGCACTGTATCAGAGTGGAAAATTGCATCATATTTTCTACACAACTCACCTACTTGCTGTATTGGAAGCAATGTTCCTATTTCATTATTGGCATGCATCAACGAAACAAAACTACGGTCGTTGTTCTTTAGCAATTCTTCTAAATGATTTAAATCGACATGTCCTTGTGCATCTACATTAACAAGACTCAACTTAATTTCGCCTTTATGCGCCAGCTCTTCTAATGTATGCAAAACAGCATGATGCTCTAAAGCAGATGTGATGGCATGCTTTAAACCTAAATCAAACATCCCACAACGAATAGCCATATTATCTGCTTCGGTACCACCAGAGGTAAAAAATATTTCTGCTGGTGATGTTTTTAAAAGGGATGCTACTTTTTTACGTGACGATTCAACCAGCGAACGAACTTCACGACCGAATGCATGAATTGAGGAAGGATTTCCAAATTGATTTTTTAATACTGGAATCATTGCTTCTACTACATCGGGATGAATAGCAGTTGTTGCGGCATTATCGAGATAGACTTTCATGAATTTCGATTAATTAATTAGATGTAATTATTTCTTTGATGTCTGAAATTATTTTCTCTGCTAGATTATCAGCAGTTGTCATTGATTCACTTTCAGAATAAATTCGGATGATTGGTTCCGTATTCGATTTACGAAGATGTACCCACTCTTTATTAAATTCTATTTTCAATCCGTCGATTGTATTAATTGGCTGTGATGCATATTTTTTCTTCACACCTTCTAATACTTCATCAACATTTATTTCGGGAGTTAATTCGATTTTATTTTTTGAAATATAATAATTAGGATAAGATGCTCTCAACATTGAACAACTCTTACCATACTTTGCCAGCTGAGTTAAGAAAATAGCGATACCTGCTAACGCATCACGACCATAATGTAATTCAGGAAGTATGACTCCTCCATTTCCTTCACCTCCAATCACAGCATTTGTTTCTTTCATCTTAGTTACCACATTTACCTCGCCAACAGCAGCTGCAGAATAACTGCAACCATGCTTCTCGGTAACATCACGCAATGCGCGCGTAGAAGATAAATTAGATACGGAATTTCCTTTTTTATGTTGCAGAATAAAATCTGCAATAGCTACTAGCGTATACTCCTCACCGAACATTTCACCATCTTCACAAACAATCGCAAGTCGATCGACATCTGGATCTACAACAAGTCCAACATGTGCTCCTTTCTTTCTTATCTCTTTCGCTATCTCCGTTAAATTCTCTGGCAGTGGTTCCGGGTTATGAGGAAATTGTCCGTTAGGCTCGCAATAAAGTGCTAAAATATTTTCAACACCTAATGCTTTTAAAAGAGCAGGAACAGCAATACCTCCTGTTGAGTTAACACAATCGATAGCCACTTTAAAATTCTTTTCTTTAATTGCATTCACATCAACATACGGAAGCTCCAGTATTTTTTGAATATGACGATTAATAGAATCATGATCGTCTGTAATTTTTCCTAATTTATTTACATCAGAAAAAACAAGTTCATCACTTTCTGCAATACGAAGTAATTCTTCACCATCAGCAGCAGAAATAAATTCGCCTTTATTGTTTAATAATTTTAATGCATTCCATTGTTTAGGGTTATGGCTAGCCGTTAGGATGATTCCTCCACTCGCCTTATGATAAGGAACATCCATTTCAACTGTTGGTGTCGTAGAAAGTCCTGTGTTAATTACATCTACTCCCATTGATACTAAAGTAGAGATTACAAGTCCTGAAACCATCTCACCAGAAATGCGCGCATCACGTCCAACTACAACTTTATAACTTTGATTATCACTTTGATTTTTCAACCACACTGCATAAGCTGCTGTGAACTTAACTACATCTAATGGTGTTAATCCGTCACCTTGACTTCCGCCAATAGTTCCTCTTATTCCTGAAATTGATTTTATAAGTGTCATTCGAAATTAATCTTTGGATTTTAATAAATGTCCCATTTTATCTCTTTTAGTTTTAAGATAAAACTCGTTATGCTCATTTGCTTCTATTTCGATTGGGACGCGTTCCAAAATTTCTAATCCGTATCCAATAAGTCCTGCGCGTTTAGTAGGATTATTCGACATTAATTTCATTTTAGCGATTCCTAGGTCACGGATAATTTGCGCGCCAACACCATAATCTCTTTCATCCATTTTAAATCCGAGTTGTAAGTTAGCTTCAACAGTATCCAAACCCTCTTCCTGCAATTTATAGGCTTTTAATTTATTCAATAGACCTATCCCTCTTCCTTCTTGATTCATGTAAACAATAGCGCCTTTGCCTTCCGCTTCAATTTTCTTCATTGCTTGATGCAATTGCGGCCCACAGTCACAACGACATGAACCAAAAATATCACCAGTTAAACAAGATGAATGGACTCGAACTAATATCGGTTCATCTTTTTCCCATTCGCCTTTTACCAATGCCAAATGCTCTTGACCTGTGTTTAACTGAGTATAGGCAATAAGTTTAAAATTGCCATATTCAGTAGGCATATCTACTTCGATATTTTTCTGAATAAGCGTCTCATGTTCCAAACGATATTTGATAAGTGCTTCAATAGAAATAATTTTCATGTTAAAGCGAGCAGCAATTTCCATTAACTCAGGAAGACGAGCCATTGAACCATCTTCATTCATAATTTCTACGATTGTTCCAGATGGATAGAACCCAGCTAATTCAGCTAAATCCATAGAAGCTTCCGTATGACCTGCCCTTCTTAAAACACCACCTTTTTTTGCTTTCAATGGGAAAATATGTCCCGGACGACCAAGGTCAGAAGGCTTTGTATTGACATCAATCATCGCCTGAATTGTTTTTGCACGGTCTGATGCCGATATACCTGTTGTGCATCCGTTGCCTAACAAATCAACCGAAACTGTAAATGCGGTTTCGTGCGAAGCGGTATTGTTATTTACCATCATGGGCAATTGCAATTCTTCACAACGAGCCTCAGATACTGAAACACAAATCAAACCTTTACCATGAGTAGCCATAAAATTAACTACTTCAGGAGTTACACTTTGGGATGAAATCAAAAAGTCTCCTTCATTTTCTCGATCCTCGTCGTCTACAACAATAATAATCTTTCCGTCTCGCAAATCCTGCAAGGCTTCATCAATCGTATTTAATTTAAAGCTTCCCATTTCATTTTTTTCGTGGTTACAAAATTACAAAATTGAGTTGTTTGATTTTGGTTTTATCAAAACTTAAATCAAAATAAAAATCTTTTAGTAAAATGTAACCTAATAAAGAAGGCTGCCGTAGAACAATTCGGATTTAGGAAATAAATCTATCGTTCTAAAAAAGAAATAGTATGGTTTTGAAGTTTAATGAACCCCGTAAGGTTACTTAAACAAAATCCAAAAATATAAAAACACTCTGCTCCGTAAAGCAGGATTGTATGGTTTTAGTGTTAAAGTTAAATGTCTAGGGAGTAGCCCTGTAAGGCTACTCTCAAATGACAAACTTCAAAGAATAATAAAATCAGCAATCAAAAAAATGGTTAGCTTTTCAGGTTGATTGTCAGTATTGAAGTAGCCCTGTAAGGCTTCTTCGGACTGACTAAAACTAAAGTTAAGTAAGAAAATGGTTAGGTTTTTAGGTTAATATCTGATGGGGAGCTTGTCTCCCCTCTGATATTTTAAAGACTGAATCTATAAAAATGAAAAAGTCCAGACAATGTCTGGACTTTTTCATTTAACGCTGTTTCTTCTTCAGATTCAGAATTGAAAAATCAGAATTTTCTTTTTTTATTGTATTTTGCAAATAGCCTAATCCATCAATGGACATTTCCACTATATCACCTTCCTGAAGCCATTGAACTGGATAATTAGGATCGCTTAACTTCCCTGTTCCATTCAACTCGAGGAAGCACCCTGTTCCAACGGTACCTGAACCAATCACATCGCCAGGAAAAATATCAGCACCATATGCACAACGTTCAATAATCTCAGCAAAAGTCCAATCCATATCTCCCATATTCCCTTCGCTCACTTGTGTTCCATTGACCCAACATTTCATATTCAGATTGTAATTATTTCCTTCATGTCCATTTTTAGCTTGAATCTTAAAGGACTCTAGCTCATCAGGGGTTACCATATAAGGGCCTATAACAGTTGAAAAATCTTTTCCTTTGGCTGGACCTAAATTAAGCTTCATCTCTTCCATTTGTAAAAGGCGAGCCGACATATCATTCATAATCATATAACCAGCAATGTACTTATCCGCATCTTTTGCTTTTACATTTCGACCTCTTTTCCCAAGAACAACGGCTGCTTCTAATTCGAAATCCAATTGACGAAAATGATCCGGCATACAATAAATATCTCCGGGACCTTGAATTGCATTATGATTGGTAAAATAGAAAATTGGATACTCATCAAATTCAGGAATCATTTCTACTCCCCTATTTCTTCTCGCAGCGGCCACATGTTGACGAAAAGCATAACCATCGCGACAAGAAGCGGGCTGAGGAATAGGTGCGAGCATATTTACAGTGTTCCAATCCAAACCTGAAACATCAACTTTACCATCAATTATTTTCAACTCTACTTCGCGTGCGGCATCCATGCTTTTTTCTTCACCTTCCAATAATTCTTTCATTGAAAACGGGGCCGAAAAGCCTAACAACGATGCTGTTTTTGCATACGGATAAATTTTACCGTTCAGGTAAAAAGCTACTGCTGGACCTTCGGGAGTACTTATACTTACAAGTTTCATGATTATAGATTTGATGACAAAAGTAACCATTGGTTAAATTTGTCCGACTAAAAAATGAATATATTTCCGATATTCGCAACACATAAAAATAAATTATGCCACAATACCACAAACAAGGTCAAATACCGCATAAGCGCCATACACAATTTAGAAATACAGAAGGAAAACTGTATGCAGAAGAATTAGTTTCGACACATGGATTTTCAAATATCTACTCGTTAATTTACCATTGCCACCCACCTACATTGGTTAAATCATTGGGTGAACCCTTTTCGAGAGAACCCAAAATTGTGGCTCAGCGTTTTTTGAAACACCAAAGCTTTTTAGGGTTTAACATACAAGCCGAGGATGACTATATTGAAAGCAAGAAAGCTGTTTTAATCAATAACGACTTACATATTTCATTGGCCGCACCACGAAAATCGATTACCGATTATTTTCTAAAAAACGCAGATGCGGACGAAGTAATTTTCGTTCATAGAGGGTCAGGATTATTAAAAACAATTTATGGAAATATTGAGTTTGGATACGGTGATTATTTAATAATTCCTAGAGGGACAATTTTTCAATTACATTTCAACGACGAGGATAATCGTTTGTTTATTGTGGACTCCTTTACGGCTGTAGAATTTCCTAAGAGATATTTAAACTCTTATGGACAGTTTGAAGAGCATGCCCCTATGTGTGAAAGAGATATCCGTCGTCCAGAAAACATGAAAACACATGATGAAGTTGGGGATTTTAAAGTAATGATAAAAAAGCAGGGAATTGTTTACCCTTACATTTATGCAACGCATCCTTTTGACGCGATTGGATGGGACGGAAATCTATATCCATATGCTTTCAATATTCAAGATTTTGAACCAATAACAGGAAGACTTCATTTACCTCCACCAATCCACCAAACATTTGAAGCACACAACTTTGTTATCTGCTCATTTGTTCCTAGGATGTACGATTACCATCCATTATCAATACCTGCCCCTTATAATCATAGTAATGTTGACTCGGATGAATTATTGTATTATGTAGATGGAGACTTTATGAGCAGAAAATCAGTAACCCAAGGACAGATTACACTGCATCCTTCAGGAATCCCGCATGGCCCGCATCCAGGAACCGTTGAAAAAAGTATTGGAAAGAAAGAAACCAAGGAATTAGCCGTTATGGTTGACACCTTTAAACCTTTATGGCTTACCGAAGAAGGAGTAAAAATCATGACTGACGACTATTACAAATCTTGGATAGAATAATTAAAAACTTTGATTGAAAAAACCGGGTAAAACCGGTTTTTTTTTGCTCAAAACTGTCCAAAAAAAATACTGATTGAAAATTGTTGAAAATTAGTTCTAAAAAACTATCATGAATTGCTATAATATATTAATATTTTCCTATTTTTGAAAATTGACAAAATCTGAGAAATAAAACCAATTGAAAAAAAACAAATACTTTATTATGAAACGACTGATACTTACGCTTTTGTTATTCGTTAACGTGACGATGTTAAAGGCGCAGTTCACAGAGAACTTCGACGGACCAGGTCCTTATGGTCTAACCTCAGCAGGTAATCCTGGATGGAACATCGATGCAAACTATTCGACGAGTGTTCCTAACTCTTACAGAGGTAGATACGGGAATGGTCAAACAGTTACATTAACAAGTAACTCATTTTCAACTGCTGGTAACAACTATGTAGTTTTAAATTTCAAACAAATTTGTAAGATCGAGTATCTCGATTCTGCAAAAATTGAAATTTCAACTAATAACGGAGCTAGCTGGACACAGGTAACTGCAACAAACAGTACTTATAATGGAACCGCCGATTTCTTAAATCAAGGAAATCGTTTTAGTGAGCTTTCATATGGTATTTGGGCGCCAGGAACTCCAACAGCACCTGCTGCTAACTGGTGGCAAAACGAAAGTTTTGACATTTCATTATTAGCGCAAAATGCTGCTACAGTACAGGTTCGATTTACGATGGTAGACTTCTCAAGTAATAATGGACTTGGTGGTCGTTATGGTTGGTTATTAGACGATATTGAAGTGATTGCTTCTCCTTGTGAATTAATTCCTCCAACAATTGTTAATACTCCTGGATTCCCTACTTGGGTTGGTAGTGTTTATAATACAGGTCCTTATGATATTTATGCAAATATCACAGACAATTCCCCTACACCAATTCAATTTGCAGATTTATTATTCTCAGTTAATAGCAGCCCTTACAGCTCAACAGGTGGTATGTTTTTATTCTACCCTGACACCACATGGTACGGTCAGTTATTCCCTGCTAATGTAGGTGATACTGTTTGTTGGTATATCGATGCATACGATGGTTGTTTCAATTTAGGTTCTTCAGATACTTCTTGTTTTATTGTAAGTGATGGTGCAAGTATTCCATTCTGCGATGATTTCGAAAATCCATCTGGGTCTCAGCAGTTATGGGGCTTCAACTCTGTAGCTGGTACTCCTTGGGAAATTGGTAATACATCAATTGTTACTCCACATGGAGGAGCTAATGTATTAGGCTTCCCTCTTTCAGGTACTTATTTAGATGGTAGCGAATCATATGTTACTACGCCTATTTGGGACTTTTCGGGTATTTCTTTAGCAAATATGACTTTCTGGCAAGTGACTAACTTAGAGAACAATTACGACGGTGTTGTTCTTCAGTTTTCATCAGATCCAACTGTGGCTACTCCAACATGGACAACTATAGGAGTTCAAAATGACCCTAACGGTATCAATTGGTATAGTGGCACCATCTCAGGTGCAACAATAGACGCTTGGACTGGGGTAGCTAATGGAACCAACTGGGTGAAATCAAGTTATAAATTAGGTACAGTAACCGGATTGATGGCGCAACCCACTATTCAATTCCGTTTCAAATTCACATCTGACCTTTCCGTAGAGCGATTAGGTTTTTGGATAGATGATTTCTGTGTAACAATTCCTTGTTCTGGTGATGTTGGTATCAACGCATTAAACTCTCCATCTAACGGTACAGGTATTCCAGCAGGACAACCGGTTAGTATTGATTTAACATTAGAAAATTATGGTACTGCACCTCAATCTAACTTTAACTTTACTTATACGATAAACAATGGCACACCTGTAACTAGTCAAGTTGCTGGTCCAATTACTCCAGGTGCTCAAATTAACTACGTAATAAACTCAATTACAGCTCAGACAGGTGCATTTACAGTTTGTATGTGGACTGACCTAGTTGGTGATTGTGATCATACAAATGATAGTGTTTGCGTGAACTTAGTTGGTATCCCAACATTAACAGCTCCATTATGCGATGACTTTGAAAGTGGTAACCAAGGATGGGCAGCTAACGTTGCTCCGAACCAAAATCAAGCAGATATCTGGGAATTAGGAACACCAAATACAATTAACCCTGGTGCGGCTTACTCAGGCACTAATGCATGGGACGTTAACCTAAATGCAGCTTACGGCAACAACGACTTAACTTATTTGTATACTCCATACTTAGACATGAGTAACATCACTACAGGCGAATTAAAATTTGCTTTGTATTATGATGCAGAAAAAAGCTGGGATGGTGTAATCATGGAATACACAAATGACGGTGGTGTAACCTGGAACTATATTGCTAATGATCCAAATTGTGCTAAAAACTGGTATAATGAGAACATTCCAATGATGCCAAACTTTACGGCTACTGATGCATGGTCTGGTGCTACTTCTGGATGGATTTTCCCTTCTTATAAATTATGCTGTTTAAATAACGTTCTAGGAAACACTACAGCTATTCAGTTCCGCTTCACATTCTCTTCTGATGGTATTATCACTTACACTGGTGGAGCAACTATCGATGACTTCTGTGTAACCGGAACAAATGGTAATGATGTTGGTATTACGGTTTTAGGTGGAGGCATTAGTAATTATCCTGCTGGAACACCTGTATCTTTAATTGCAACATTATCAAATGCAAGCGCAACACAAACTATTACATCTATTCCAATTAGCTACACTACATCAAGTGGTGCAACTGCTTCTTTTATTTGGACAGGTTCATTAGCTCCTTGCTCTAACTTAGATATTAACTTACCTCCATTTAATATGATTGCTGGTCCAGTAACAGTTACCGCTTGGACAGAATTATCTGGTGATGTAAACAACTTAAATGATACTGCATCTACAATTATTTATGGTCAGCCAACTATTACTCCTACATATACTAATTATTACACTGATAATTTCGAAAATGGAAATATTGGTTGGGCGCCAGCTGCCGATCCTTTAGCATCAGCAGGTAATGCTTGGGAATTTGGAACTCCTAACTTCGGAGTTACTACAGGTGCATACTCTCCTACAACATGCTGGGATATGAATTTAACAAGCGCTGTAGCTGGAGCTACTCAAGCTTATTTATATACTCCTTATTTCGATTTATCAAATGCTGCAGGTGCTACATTGCGCTTCATGCAAAATCGTGCTATGAATACTTTCGGTCCGGATTTACACATTGAGTATTGTTTAAATAATAATAATACTTGGTCAACATTACAGCCGGCTTTAACATCAGATGCTACCAACTGGTATAATAATGTGACTCTTTGGGATGATATTTCTGGTGGATGGGTAATGAGCCAAATCAAGAACTTAGAAAATGCAACTAATGGTGGAACATTACCGAACTTGATTCAGTTCCGTTTTGCATACATTAATAACTTTGGAACTATGGATGGAGTATCAATTGACAACTTCGAATTATTCGTTCCTATTCCATTATCTGTTACTCCCACAATTGTAAATACTACAGTGCAAAATCAATTATTATTCCCAGGACAGCCAGTTAATTTCTCTGGCAATATTAAGAATAATGGTGTGTATACTGTAAACAACCACATGGCTGTATTATCAATTGATGGCAATGTTGCTAGCTCTGATTTCGTTGACTACAGTTCAATTGGTGGTTTAGCTACTGATAGTGCTAAATTGCATGCATTCAGTACTAACTGGATTGCAATTCCTGGATACCATAAAGTATGTGTTTATACCTATGACCCTAACAATCAAACTGACAATTACCAAATAGATGATACAGTTTGTATCAATGTATTAGTATTTGATTCGATTACAACAAATCAATTACCTTATTGTACAGGATTTGAAAGCGGAAGTCAGTGGGTAACAGCTAACTCAGATTCTTATGCTTATCAAGAGTCATGGCAAATGGGTAACCCTGCTAAACCTACATTAAGTGGTACACATAGTGGAAATATGGCATGGGCAACAAACTTAACTGGCGATTATGCAAACATCGATTCTGCAGGTTTATTCTCTGCATTAGTTCGTGTTGAACAAGGTCACTGCTACAAAGTTGAATTCTGGAACCGTTATAAGATGGAATATGGTGCTGATGGTGGTGGTGTAGATTTCTCTGTTGATTATGGTCAAACTTGGAATAATGTAGATTATTCAGGTACACCAAATATTCAATTATATGGTGCTAGTCCTAACTACACTTATGTAACTTCATTAAATCCAAGCAGCCCTACAGTATTTGGATTTACAGGAAACAGATCAAGCTGGTTCAAAACTGAGAAAACAATCAATCCTGATGCAAGTACGCAAATGATTGTACGTTGGAAATTTGCTTCAGATTATTCAGCAGTTGACGAAGGATGGGTAATTGATGATGTTTGTATCACTGACTTAGGTTTATGTACTCCGTTAGGTGTAAATGAAATTGCAGCTGACAACTTCGGATTAAGTCAAAACTACCCTAACCCATCAATGACAAATACAGCTATCGATTTTGTTATCCCAGAATATGGTCAAGTTAACTTAACAGTTACAGATCTATTAGGACAAACAGTAGCAGTACTTGTGAATGGAAATGAAGGCGCTGGTTTACATACAGTATATTATAATACGGCTAATCTTTCTGAAGGAATGTATATGTACACTTTAAATTACAACGGAAAAACAGTTTCTAAACGAATGGTTGTTACCAAGTAATTAAAGTAATTCTTAACAAATAAAAAACCCTGACTAATTAGTCAGGGTTTTTTATTTTATGCCATTTGAAAAATCAATTATGGCTTAAACTAATAATGCGTTATATGAAGATCAAAAATTATCGTACAAAACAGAACCGTTGATTGCCATCATTACCTTGCCTTTAAGGGCACGATTTAAAAATGGGGTGTTGCGAGATTTAGACTTGAAATCATTGGAGGTATACAAAACTTCTACTGTTGGATTAAACAATGTAAAATTGGCAACAGCACCTGGTGTAATTAAAGGAACATAAACACCAATTACCGTACGTGGATTTATTGAAAGCACTTTAGCAATATGATTTGGCTCTATGGTACCATCAAAAGCAGAGTTCAAAACAGAATATGCTGTTTCTAAACCAATCATTCCAGCTGCTGCATATTCAAATTCTACATCTTTCGATTCAATGTCTTCAGGAGAATGGTCTGTTACAACACAATCTATCGTTCCATCCAACAAAGCCTCCTTCAACATTTCTTTATCAGTGGTTCCTCTGAATGGAGGCTTCACTTTGTAATTACTATCAAAAGAATTTAATACCTCATCTGTAAAAAACAAATGTGCTACGTTCACCTCTGCAGTAACTGGTAATCCCATTTTCTTTGCCGTGCGAATCGCGTCGACCGCTTCTATAGTAGATATTCCACTACAATGCAAAGGCGCATGAGCATATTCAGCTAAACGAATATCCCGCTCTAATGCGATACCTTCTGCAATAGATGGTGAACCCTTAAATCCTAATTTAGTTGTTATAGCACTTTCATTGGCTAATGAGTCACCTGAAAGCGATTTATCATCGGCATAAACAATCACCTTAGCACCGATATTATCTGCGTACTGCAAACCCCTAAATAGGAGTCCGCTGTTGTTTATAGCCTTCTTATCATCTGTAAATATAACTGCTCCGCCTAATTTCATATCATACATTTCAGCAAGCTCCTTCCCTTCTCTATTTACGGTTAATGCGCCTGCTATATAAACGTCAACATTGCTGTTCTTTGATTTACCAATTAAAAATTCAACATCCGCTCTCTTTTGAATTACCGGATTCACTGATGGCATCAACAACACTGCAGTAAATCCTCCTTGAGCAGCAGCCGCTTGTCCGCTTTCAATTGTTTCTTTTTGTTCGTAGCCTGGCTCTCTGAAATTTGCTTTCATATCCAACCAACCTGGTGAGATAAAAACACCGTCACAATTCTTCACATCCACATCCTTACTGTACCGTCTATCCGAAATATGCGTATCAATTTCTAGTACGCTACCATCAACAATTAAAATATCAACTTTTTTGCCGTTAAGCTCAGAACGATGGTCGGCAATAGTTACTCCGTGAAATGCAATTTTCATGTTGTTTTCCAGATTCTAATAATTAATATTTCAGCTAAGAACGCTAGAAGCGCTATAATTATACAATACTTCCAAAGGGCTATACCTTCAGAAAGCTGATTAATTTTTTTTGTGAGGCTACTACCCTGATCATTGAAGAAAGAAAAATCAGTGAGATGGGCAGATTCCGCCATACTGTTTAAATAATCTTCATTTAAAAACTTCATTGTTGATTCTTTCCGATTATAATTAAAAGAAAAAACTGCACGTGTAACATTTGCATTCATCAAATTATAATAACCTGCACGATTCAATAAGCCATTCGTTGAAATCTGAGTTCCGCCATTTATAATTTTCAATTGAGGAACAATATCTATTTTATTATCATCATTAATTAGATGTAAAACATCATCACCTAAATTAAGATTTTCCTTAATAAACAATTCGTCCTTCTCTCCGATAATAGCACAGTTCTGAGGCATATCCATACTTAAAATAGCCATTTTATAAAGAAGCGGAACTATTAATGCATGCTGCGACAAATTGCAGAAAGAGCTGTTCAATGGTACCGTAAAAAGATACGCTTTCCCTTTACCAACAAAATAATCTGCCAGAAAGGTCGCTCCCGATTCCAGTTTCATTAATGCATTTCTACCTGATGTAACAGATGTATTTAAAGAATAATATGCGTTAACATTCGGTAAATCTAAATTCGTTTGGTTTTTTGTTGATTGATCAAAGACATCACTAAAAAGTACATTTTTATAATCGAGGCCCGACACCTTTTCATTTGTCCGCTGCAATGAATTATAACTCTCTCCAACAATATCATTAAACGCAAGTGCGTATGAATTTGCATCAATCAGAGTATCTGGAAAACAAATTAATGTCCCTCCATTATTTACAAATTTCTTCAACTCTGCAGACAATCCACCGGAAACTTCTTTCAGCTGATTAAGAATTACAACCTGATTGTTTTGCATTACAGAATAATCAACCTGATTCACAGGAACAGCGAAATACTTAAAAAATGGATCATTTGAATAGAGGGCTTTTAAATGCGGGCCTGCGCTACTTCCATCAAGCGAGATAACATTTAAATTCTCCTTTACATCGAATGATAAATAATAATCATCATCAAAAACGATTGGCTGATCTGTTATTGAAATTTTCATTTTTTGCCAGCCAGGCTCTGATATTGTAAAACTCATTTTAACAACAGCCGTATTATTAGCCGCTACGGCACAAGAAGCAACAGCACGCTGTGTCCCATTAATTTTTAATGTTACGGGCACATTTTCTAAATCACCCTCTCCGCTATTTGTCACACGAACTACTAATTCTATTGTTTTGTTAAGTTGAACAACAGGACTTTCAATCCAACATGAATCAATAAAAGCATTTGAAGTACTTTGTACAGGCAACTCAACAAAATTTATATGCGCCGATGAATCAATCTTAATTTGATCAATATCGGTAGTGGCCTTTTGAAAATCCGATATTAAATACAACTCTTTCTCCTCTGAGGCTTGTAGGTTAAAAGCATCTAACTGTCGTGAAATCACCTGAGAAACCGTTTTAGAGATTGGAGAAACTTTAATCCGATCAACCTCATCGATGAACTCATCTTTTGTTAATTGTCGCTGATGCACTGCTAGAAAATCATTGGTAAGTAATTGAAATCTTGATGTTGAAGGATAGGCATTAGCAATTTCAATGGCCTTTTTCTTAGCAACTTCTAGCAAAGCACCTTCTTTACTTACACCTTCCATGCTGAATGAATTATCTACAAATACAGAAATGTTTTTCTGATTCTTTAATCGATTTTGATTTGCTAGCGGAATAACAGGCTTAGTAAAGGCAAGCACCAAGAATGCAATAGCAAGCAAGCGACATATTAAAATCAATAAATGCTTTAGCTTATTAAGCTTTGTGGTTTCCTCCTTAAGCTCTCGTAAAAATCGAACATTCGTAAATTCTACTCTCTTAAACCTACGGAAATTAAATAAATGAATTAAAATGGGTATAGCTAAAAAAATAAGTCCTGCAAAAAAACCGGGAGCAAGAAACTGTATTGATAGTGGCATCATTTCAAGAGGCGAATTTAATCAAAAGATAAACAAAATCACCCAAAACGACCTATTTCTTTTTTGTTGATGTTTTACCTTTGTTCTGAACTGGATTAGAAACTTTTTTAGTTGTATTTGGTTTCTTATCAGTAGCTTTTTTCTCGATCGACTTGCTATCACTCTTAGTCTTAGCAACAACCACCTTTTTTACTCTAACAGTATCCGTTTTGACTTTAGCAATTGTATCTTTAATTGTATGCTGAATACTATCTTTTTTAAGGATGGAATCAATTTTTTGAGCCTCCAAATTTATAGTACCCCGTGCGTTATTTCTGGTTTCCATGGCTTGTTGAGCAGCTCTAATCATTGCTTCAGCAGCAGCAACAGAATCACGGTGGCGTTGTATTTCAGCAGCTTTTTCCTCCTCACTAACGCTGCATGAAACGACTAAAAATAGCAGAATAATTATTGGAGATTGTAAATACTTCTTCATTCTTCGAAAGTATAAAATTTTACTTTATAGTTTGAATTTCAAAATCTTGAAAATCGAAACCAGGGTTTACATGACATGCAGCCAGGCAGTACTCGAATTCAGGGTTTACCCGAGAATAAAACCATACGCCTGCTTTTACAACATACTGATAAACTTGTCCTTTGTCTAAATCGGGACCTAATTTAATTATGTGTTCTGTTCCATCATTATTTACTTCTACAATTTCACAATGACTACCATCTTGATAAAACCAGATTTCATCACTTTTAATGCGATGTGGAAGCGTTGCCTGACCACCTAACATAAGGAAGAAAATAGAAGTTCCAATATTTCTTTTGCCTTCAAATCCATCGAAAGTCAATTCCAATTCAGATCTATAGGTCTCTTTGTAAAAACCTCCTTCGGGATGCGCAATCAAACCTAATTTATCGATTAATTCCTGTGATTTCATTCTTTATTTTTTTTCAAAATTAAGATTTCCTGCAATAACTAATGAATGGGAATTAGATTGTTCGTTAATCATAACTAAATTCGCGTCATGAACAGATCAAAATATAACTTATACAAGGCGCTATTTGCCAAAGTATTGTTATTACTATTGATTTATTCTTCTTTAAGATTATTATTCCTGCTTACCTACCCTCAAACGGCAGGTAATTCAATATTTATCGATTTTTTTTACGGACTACGATTCGATATAAGCGCTGTTTGTATATTACTAGCACCATTACTGATTCTGAATTCGTTTCCATCCTTTATTTCAAAAAAAAAATGGTTTATTGTAATAGCTGATTTTTATTTCATCTTAATAGTTTTTATAAGTTCACTTTTAAACTTAATCGATACCGCATGGTTTGAATATACAGGTAAAAGAACGACTTCCGATTTTTTCAGTTTGATTAGCCTAGGTGATGATGTAAGTAATAACCTCGGTAATTATTTAATTAACTACTGGTATTTACTATTTATTTTAATTACGATTTTGTTTGTTACGATTTTAATCAATAAAAAAATAGCAGCCAACTATTTGAGCAACGCTGATTTCTTACTTCCGAACTTAGTACAACGTATGGCAATCTTTATTTTTATTGTTGGAGTTTCTTTTGTTGGAGTTAGAGGAGGATGGCAATTGCGTCCAATAAGTATACAAAGTTCGATTTATGGTGTAAACCCGAATGAAGTACCTTTAATTCTAAACACTCCGTTTACAATTATTAAATCTTTCCGCGATGAGCCAATTCCTTCTGTTAAATACTTAAGTGATAAAAAAGCTAAAGATTTTTTTGACTACGAAAAAAATTATCAGGACAGTCTCCCTTTTAATAAACTAAATGTAGTAGTACTGGTTATGGAAAGTTTTTCGAAACATTTAATTGGAAGTTTCACCAATGATGTAAGCTATACTCCTTTCCTCGACTCATTATCAAAAGAAAGTTTGATTTGTACAAATGCATTCGCAAATGGAAAGAGATCCATTGAAGGATTACCTGCTATAATTAGCTCTATTCCGCATTTAACCAATGAACCTTTTATTACTGGCGCCTATAATGTAAATCGAATAAATTCATTTGCTTCAATACTTGGAAAATCAGGTTATGAAACAGCATTTTTTCATGGAGGACATAATGGAACAATGGGTTTTGATGATTTCAGTAAAGTGGCTGGATATAAAAAATACTATGGTAAAAATGAATACAAAGGAAAGCCGGAAGATGATGATGGAAGATGGGGTATTTATGATGATTCATTCTTAGAATTTATGAATCATAAAATGGATGATCTGCGTGCACCATTTCATGTTGCCTTTTTTTCGCTATCCTCGCACGACCCTTATGTAATTCCAAATAAATTCAAAAATAAATTCCAAAAATGCAAAGAGAAATATCAAGAGAGTATTCGATATGCAGATTATTCACTTTCGTTATTTTTCAAAAACGCATCTACAAAAAAATGGTTTAGCAATACCCTGTTTATTATTGTTGCTGATCATACAGGGCCATCAAGTGGCGATTACTACACAAACAATATTGGACAACTAGCAATTCCCATTATTTATTATTGCCCTTCTTTAAAATTAAAAGGTCAATATAACGGTGTAACACAGCAAACCGATATTCTTCCAACTACCTTATCACTACTAAATTACTCAGGACAATTTAGTGCGTTTGGAAATTCAATAATTGACAATAACAAATCTTTTAACATAAGTTATAGCAACGGAATCTGGCAATTAATAAATGATAAAAACCTTGTCCAATTTGATGGTGAAAAAATAACGGGAATTTATAATTTATCGAATGATAGCTTATTAAAAAATAATTTAGTTACTACTACATCCAACAACAAAAACAAGGAGCTTTTATTAAAAGCATTTTTACAAGAATTCAGAACTGCTATGTTAACTAATACTATTTGCAAGCCATGATTAAAGCCATTGTTATTTATAACCCTATTTCAGGAAAAGGCGCAGGAGAATTTGCAGCGAATATGATTAGTAAATCAGTATTGAATAAAAAATTTGAATTAACATTTTCGCAAACAAATTATAATGGACATGCCAAAGAAATTGCTCGCGAAGCATTAGAAAATGGTATTCGTTACATCATAGCCGTTGGTGGTGATGGCACCATCAATGAAATAGGTTCAGTACTAAAAAACACCAATGTCGTAATGGGAATTATCCCTATCGGTTCTGGGAATGGCTTAGCCAAACATTTAGGAATGAGCACTAGAATTGAAACTGCAATTAATCAGTTAGCAGATGGTAAAGAAAGCAAAATAGATACGCTCACCATTAACAACCGCTTTGCAGTTAATGTATCAGGGTTTGGCTTTGACGGATATGTTGCATATCGTTTTAATCACCATGGCAAAAGAGGTATTTCTACTTACACAAAAATTGGTTTAACTGAATATTTCAGATATCCAATACAAGAATTTGAACTTACCATTGGCGAAAAAACAACAATCGTAAAAAAGCATATGCTTGTAATTGCAAATGCAAGTCAGTTTGGTAATGCTGCTATCATTGCTCCTACCGCCGACTTAACAGATGGTATAATTGAGTTAGTAGCTGTTAAGTTGCCTCCTGTATTAAAAATAGCAGGTATTTTATTCCGATTGTTTTCAGGAAAACTAAAGGACAATCGATATATTCAAACATATAAATGCAATTCGTTCACAGCAACATCAAAAAATGAAGTCCATTTACATATTGACGGAGAGTCAATGGAACCCGTAAATAAAATTCAGGTTACTATTGAACCCTTATCCTTAAATGTTTTAATTCCATAAAATGATAAACAGTGATTATTGGCTAAATAGATACCAAGCAAAAGAAACAAGTTGGGATGCAGGTGAAATTACAATGCCGATTAAGGAATATGTTGATCAGTTAAGTGATAAATCGATTACTATTTTGATTCCTGGTTGTGGAAACGCACATGAAGCAGCATATTTGTGGAAACATGGATTTAAAAATATTTTTCTGTTGGATTATGTAGCGGAACCATTAAATAATTTCATCAAACAATTTCCAGATTTCCCAAAAGACCATCTGATTTTAAAAGACTTTTTTGAATTAAACGGAAAATTTGACTTGATCATAGAACAAACATTTTTCTGTGCATTAGACCCAGCATTAAGAGCAAATTATGTGAAAAAGATGCATACTTTATTAAGGCCATCAGGTAAATTAGCAGGTGTCTTATTTAAAAATTATTTTGAAAAAGACGGGCCTCCATTTGGTGGCAACGAAAGAGAATACAAGTCATTGCTGAACGTGCTTTTTGAAATCAAATTGATGGAATCATGTTACAACTCAATTCCACCTCGTAAAGGCAATGAGCTTTTCATTATTTGCACTCCTAAAAATATAGAAAATAATCACTAAATTCGTAGAGTGATATCCATCAGATTATTATTTATCATTTTAATTATCTCCTTTCAAACGGGCTATAGTCAGCTATTAGCCACAGATGAATATGGAGATAATTACTATTGTTATCAGAACGGATACTACACACAGGTTTTTGGATTTCAGGTGCCAGATAAATTTAATTCGATGTTATATGACACCTTGGAAGCATGGCTAGGAACACCCTACCGTTCTGCAGGAATGTCGCGATCAGGAGTAGATTGTTCAGGCTTTGTAACCTGCATGTACAATGATGTTTATGGATTAAAATTAAATGGAAGAAGATGCTCTGAAATTTATAACGAAGTAAAAAAAATAAACAAGTCAGAATTAAAAGAAGGAGATATTGTTTTTTTCAAGATTCGACATTCACAAGTTTCACATGTTGGATTATATTTAGGTAATGACAAGTTTATACATTCCAGTATTTCTAACGGAGTAATCGTAAGTGACTTGAAAGAAGAATATTATCGAAAGTATTTTTGGGGTGGCGGTCGTTTATCATCATACTCTACAATTAAAGAATATCAAGAAAAATAAAATGAATCAATCCAATTTAGTTTTAAATGCTATTCAGATAAAACAACGAATAGATAGAATTGCTTATCAGATTTATGAAGATTCAAGTAATGAAAAAGAGTTGATAATTGCAGGCATATCCAATAGCGGCTATCGTTTTGCAATTTTACTAAATGAAGTTCTCAAATCTATTTGTCCAATACCAACTCAACTAATTGAAATCACCTTAGACAAAAACAATCCTACCGATTTCAAGCTAAACCCTAATATTCCTATAACCGATTTTAAAAACAAAACAATTGTAATTGTTGATGATGTTTTAAATTCTGGAAAGACCCTAATGTATAGCTTAAAACCATTTTTAGAGGGAGATGTTAAAAAAATAAGAACTGTATTACTAGTTAACAGAGACCATAAACGATATCCTGTTGAGGCGGATTTTGTTGGAATTACATTAAGCACTACTTTGCAGGAGCATATACGCGTCGATTTGACGGCTGGCGCTGAAGCCGTTTATCTCGAATAATCTGCGTTAATGATTTGTTAATGGCTCATTTGTTTAATCTCAAATAATTTAATTTGCAAAAAAATTTGCTGATGTACCGCAATTATCTAAGACTGGGATTTCTTTCATTATTTTTTTTGATTTGCTTTACAGGTAATGCACAAAATGCATTTTTATCCGCGACCGCATCTCGAACAACTGTTGGAGTTGGAGAACAATTTCAAGTAACCTTTACACTAAACGGCGAAGGACAGAACTTCCGATCACCAGACCTAAGTAGCTTTAATGTACTAAGTGGACCGAATTTTAGTAGTAGTGTCACTATTGTAAACAACTCTTATTCAAAATCTTTATCATTTACATTTTATTTACAAGCTAAAGCAGAAGGGAATTTTAAAATAGGACCTGCATCAATTGATGTGCAAGGGAAAAAAGTAAGTTCTAATATTATTAATCTAACTGTTGTAAAAGGAAATCCACAGCAAAATAATGGTCAGAGCAACAGAGGACAAGATAACAGTCAGAATAATGGTATTAATGATAAAAATTTATTTGTAAGAGCCATCGTAAATAAAAGTTCTGTTTATGAGGGTGAGGCTTTAACAGTTACGTATAAAATATACACCAATATTCAAGTTAATAGCTATTCTGTTTCAAAAGCACCTGCCTTTAATGGATTCTGGAATCAGGATATTGAAGTTCCTAACCCACCCCCAATGACAATGGAAGTAGTTGATGGAGTTCGTTACAACACTGCCGTTATTAAAAAAGCTGTGTTATTCCCTCAACAATCAGGTGTATTAACCATCGATCCAATGGAACTGGAATGTATAGCAAGAATAAGAGTTAAGAGTCAACGTATGATGGATCCATTTGGCATGTTTAGCGATCCTTTTTTCGGTGATGCTTTTGGAGGAGTACAAGATGTAAAGTGCAATGCGAAAAGTCAACCCATAAAAATAAATGTTAGAGAATTGCCTGGTAATGCGCCATCAACATTTAGCGGTGCTGTTGGTTCGTTAATGTTCGATGCCAGCTTAGACAAAACAACCACAAAAGAAAATGAACCGGTAAATCTTAAATTTAAAATATCTGGAAGTGGGAATTTAAAATTGGCAACGGCTCCTGATGTAACCTTCCCTGAAGACTTAGAAACATACGACCCCAAAATTGGTGAGAATTATAAAGCTAGTGATGCAGGTGTAAATGGTAGCAAAACGATTGAGTATTTAATTATACCTCGACACGAAGGTGATTATGAAATTCCAGCTGTAACATTTACCTATTTTGATTTAGGCAAACAACAATATGTATCAAAAACTGCAGGCCCTTTTAAAATCAAAGTAGGCAGGGGAAGCGGCAATACAAGTGCCAGTAGCTCATCATCAAAGAGCGATGTACAGGTATTTGGAAGAGATATCCGATACTTGAAAACTGACAAACAGTTATTTCCTTCTGATGGTGGATTGTTTTATGGCTCCTGGTTATTTTATTTATTAAGTTTACTTCCGTTCATCGCTGTTGCAGGCGGAATTTATTACAAGCGACAAACTGCATTCAACGCTGCAAATTCAATTTTAGTAAGAAGTAAAAAGGCAACATCATTTGCACAAAAGCGATTAGCCGCTGCAGGAAAATTAATAAGCGAAAGCAAACATACATTAGCATTTGAAGAAATATCAAAAGCATTATGGGGTTATGCCAGCGATAAACTAACGATACCCGTATCCGAACTTTCGAAAGAAAATATTTCAGATAAGTTCAGAGAAAAAAATATTAATGATATTGCAATCGAACGATTTACAAATTGCATCTCCACCTGCGAGATGGCGCAGTATGGTAGATTAGATGTAACAACACAATCAAATAAACTTTACCAAGACGCGATTCAGATTATAACTGATATTGAAGGAGGATTGAAGTCATGAGAAATTATTTTTTAATACTTGTATTAATTCTTAAATCGAGTTTTATTACTGTTGCAGCAAACACGCTAACTGCAGAACAGCAATACGACAAGGCAATTAAATTGTATAAATCTGGAAACTACGCAGAAGCCAGTTTGCAATATCAGAACCTGGTTAATGATGGCAAAAGAAGCACCGCCTTGTTTTTCAACCTTGGAAACTGTTACTATAAAAACGGTGATTACGCCAAAGCAATTTTAAATTACGAACGCGCAAAAAAGATTTCTCCAGCAGACGATGACATTGAATATAATTTGAAACTGGCTAATGCAAAAGCATCTGATAAGATTGATCCAATTCCGCAATTATTTTATCAAAAATGGTGGAGTATTTTTATCACCTCCTTCTCACCTACTGAATGGTCGGCATTTGCAATTATTACGCTATGGGCAGCCGCAGCTGTATTTTTAATTTACCTTTTTGCCGAGTCTGTAAACAAGAAAAAGAAAAGCTTTTATATTGCTTCAATTGCAATTGGAATATCATTATGCTTATTTCTTGTTGCAAGAGCATCTAATGCATTAATCTACCATTACTCTTACGCTATCATCATGGATAGCACAGCATATGCTAAGAGCGCACCCGATGAAAAAAGCACGAATCTGTTTTTATTGCACAACGGAACTAAAGTAGAAGTAATTGAAGAGCAATCAGGATGGAAAAAAATTAAAATCGCCAATGGCAATACGGGCTGGATGTTAAACGGGGCGTTGGAAAATATTTAAGGATGAAAAAAATCCTTTTACTATCCGACACACATGGATACCTTGATGATGCAATACTATCACATATTACTAATGCTGATGAAATATGGCATGCGGGTGATATTGGCACCATCGATTTAACAGATTGCATTGATAAAATTAAACCACTTCGTGCTGTATATGGTAACATTGACGGCCATGTTTTGCGATCGGCTTTTCCGTTAGATTTGTTTTTTGTTTGTGAAGGATTAAAAGTTTTTATCACACATATTGGCGGATATCCCACCCGTTATTCTAAAGGAATCAAAGAAAAATTATTGATGCACAAACCAGATTTATTTATCTGCGGGCATAGTCACATACTAAAAGTAATCAGAGATAAGCAATTTAGATTATTGCATATAAATCCGGGTGCGGCAGGTATTCATGGATTTCACAAAATGCGAACGATGATCCGTTTTGAAATCAATAATGGAAGAATGGAAAATGTCGAAGTAATTGAACTCGGACTAAGGGGATCTTTAACGTAAACGATCTGCAGAACGCACTAACTCATCATCCTTTTTAATTCCACGAAGTGCAAGTAAAATAAAAATAGGTATAAGCACCACAATAGTTGTGAAAGGATATATTTTGAATTGATATCCTGCTCCCGCCAATGTGCGTAAAGTATTAATTCCTGATAAAAACAATCCAACCCAGGCAAGCGATAAGATCAACATAATTTTACAAAGCGCCATTTGCTTTTTACGAGAGTTAAACATCCAAGCGGTTATTAGAGCTAAAAAACCAATAAACACCAATACCAAACCTAAAGGAGTAGAACTAGAAATTTCGGAAGTAATGCCTTTTTCAGTGCTAATAATCTTCCATACAGTAGAGGTATATAATGCGGTGTTTTTAGCTGTCTCTCCGGGGGCTAATTCATATAACTTAACCGATGAAACGGTGAATGAAACTGCTGCTATAAGGGCCAAATAAAGCGATTGAATTCTTTGTATCATGAGGGCTAAATTATCTAAAATCATTTAATACACCGTATATCAATTCAAACCATGTTAATAAAAAACATGCTTTTTCTTTTTAAAAATTGTTTGATATAATATAAAAAGCCGTATTATTGCGGTGTAATTGCTTCGAATGCAATTTTTGTTCTGTCTTAGCTTCGAATTGTCGAAGAAATCACAACTCCCACCTTATCTCATTTAAAAATTGTAACGCTGCAGAGCGTATATGTTTTTACAAACCCTTAAAGAAATATTATGTTTGACATCATTCAATTGAATGAAAAGCTATTGCCTGAACTAAAAGATCTAGCAAAAAAATTAAAAATTGAAGCTTTTGAAAATCTTAAAAAACAAGATTTAGTTTACAAAATTTTAGACCATCAAGCCTTGTATCCAGATATCGATTATGCTGGTTTAGGAATTGATGCCCCAATTAAAGAAGAATCAACTAAACCGGCACGTTCAAAAAAATCATCTCCAAAGTCGGAAGATGCAGAAATAAAAAAAGCGAAGCCTGTTAAGGAAGAAAAAACAGAAGTCGTTGCAGAAAAGTCGACGATTCATGTACATCGTGCGCATGCAGACAATAACGACGGTAAACCGAAGCGCCAGCGTATTATCCCTGGTAGAACGGAAGGCGAAGAGAGTACACCCCCACCGGTAAAAAGAGAAGTAGTTGAAATGACTGCCCCTACAGAAGCACCAGTTGCTAATACTGCGCCAGCGCAAGAAGTAAAAGAACATACAGCTCCGAGACCTGCTCAAGATCAACAAAAGCCAAATTACCCGCAACGAGAATTTCAAAACAAACGACCGGTTCAAAACCAGGAGCCAGCATTTGATTTCGGAGGTAATGTGCAAACGGAAGGTGTATTGGAATTAATGCCGGAAGGATTTGGATTTTTACGTTCATCAGACTACAACTATTTACCATCGCCAGATGATGTTTTTGTAGCACAAAATCATATTAAGCAATACGGCTTAAAAACGGGTGATACTATTCGTTGTGCGGTAAGGCCTCCCCGTGAGGGCGAAAAATATTTTCCATTAATGAAAATAGAAACCATCAACGGACAAGCACCTGAAATTATTCGTGATCGTGTGCCGTTTGATTTCTTAACGCCATTATTTGCGCATGAGAAGTTTAATCTGATTCATGGTCCGTCGAATTACTCGACTCGTGTAATGGACTTGTTCACTCCTATTGGAAAAGGACAACGTGGATTAATTGTAGCGCAGCCGAAGACTGGTAAAACAGTTTTATTAAAAGAAGTAGCGAATGCAATTGCATCGAACCATCCAGAAGTTTATTTAATTATTTTATTAATTGATGAACGTCCTGAGGAGGTAACCGATATGGCGCGTAGTGTAAAAGCTGAAGTTATTTCATCAACGTTTGATGAGCCTGCTGACAGACACGTTAAGATTGCGAATATTGTTTTAGAGAAAGCGAAGCGAATGGTAGAGTGCGGACATGATGTTTGTATCCTATTAGATTCGATAACACGTTTAGCGCGTGCTTATAATACCGTAGCGCCTGCATCGGGTAAGGTATTATCAGGTGGTGTAGAAGCAAATGCATTACAAAAGCCAAAACGTTTCTTTGGAGCTGCGCGTAAGATTGAGAATGGTGGATCATTAACGATTCTTGCAACTGCATTAACAGATACAGGTTCGAAGATGGATGAAGTAATCTTTGAGGAGTTCAAAGGAACGGGCAATATGGAATTACAGTTAGACCGTAAGTTAGCGAACAAGCGTGTATTCCCTGCAATTGACTTAGTTGCATCAAGTACAAGAAGAGATGATTTATTATTAGACCGTGAGATGTTACAGAAGATGTGGATTTTAAGAAATCACTTAGCGGATATGAATCCGATTGAGGCGATGGATTTCCTACTCGACCGTATGCGTGGTACTAAATCGAATGAAGAGTTTTTAGTCTCGATGAATTCGTAATGATAATTGAATTAAAAAGTAAAGGCCGTCGTGAGATAGCCTTTTTGTTTTAAAGAATTTATTGTAATCAATCTTTCACGCAGCGAACAGACATTCCATATTTGCCATTGGTGCCATTTCCTCTTATAATATTATTATCTAGATACCAAAGCGTTCTTGCAAACGGAAATGACCCAGGGATTTTAGTTGCAGTCCAGTATTCAGCATATTGATGTAAATTATTAAAAGGACCTTGACCAGTTCGCCAGCCGCCGGGAAGTAATGTTAAGTGACTAATATTTGTTGCGCTTGAATTAGGACTTAACCAATGACCCAAACCATTTTCTTTAAGCGCAGCACCAGCTATTGCACTTTGAACACAATTTACGCAAATTGTATCAGCATTAGCATCATATCTTTTAACAACATAATTCCACTCTTCATCGGTAGAAACATGCCAACCAACAGGGCAAAGTCCTTGCGTATCTGCAACTGCAAAAAAATTATACAATTTCCCATAAACATTTGAAATAGTTGTGTCGTAATTATAGTCGGCACAAGCAGCCGTTACAGTAACATTCCATTGAGCATCATTAAAAGGCATTGAAATAAAGGCACCATTTACAAAATGCGATGTTCTTAAATTTTCTTTCATCCAACATTGAGTACCGATAGCTACCACATTATAAATATTGCCATCTATATCCGCCATAGTTGTGGGACAATTACCGGTATTAACTGTATAATTAATACTATCAATGTCTGTTAATGGAATAGACTGTAATCCACCATTGGTATATTGAATATTTAAGTTTGTTTGCGAATGCGATTTTAAAACAAAACCGAGAATAAAAAACAGTACAGTTATTATTTTTTTCATGATTGCGTTTATTAATCCTTAATACATCTTACAGAAAAGCCAGTCCCATAAAGCAAATTGTAATTACCAATTTGAGCGCTAGTCGTTAAAAGAGAATGATAAAAAGCCGAGCTGTTTGAATAAGACGAAACACTCCAAAAATATGCATAGCTTCCAAGATGACTATAATAGCCGTTTGATGAACTTCGCATACCAGCGGGCAATGCAGAAAAACCAGAGCTGTTAGTTGCGCCCGTATTAGGACTAACCCAATACAAATTCCCAGCTTCTTTTAATAATCCACCAGCTATTAGACTTGTTGTACAAGATACACAACTTGTATCAGCATTAGGATCTAATGATTTTACTAAATAATTCCATTCAGTGTTTTTTGGTTCATGCCAACCGACAGGACATAAACCAGCAGGATCGATAACAGCATACCAGTTATATAATTTTCCATATATCGCAGTATTGGAAGTATCGTTATTATAATCTGCACAAGCACCACTTGTTGTATTACTCCATTGTGAATTATTCAATCCTGTTAGTATTGAACCTCCATTGTTAAAGTGCGTTGTTTTTAAATTCTCTTTCATCCAACACTGACTACCAATTTCTACTGTATTATAAATATTTCCATCAATATCACTTATTGTTTGCGGACAAATGTTTGAAATATTGATGTAATACATCGAATCTACATTAGCTATAGGAATATGTGAAACATTACCATTTGAATAGAAAATATTCATTTCTGATTGAGCAAACAAATTGTTTACACAAAACAATATTGACATTAAAATTATTTTTTTCATATTAAATAAAAATTATAATGCAGTTTCAATCCTTCACACAACGAACGGACATACCTGTCCGAATATGATGATTTGTTTCACTAAGCATATTCCAACTATGCTCTATGATTATTGAATAACTATTTGCTGAATTTTTATATGTAGATGTCCAAAACTCTCCACGATATTTTATATCCCAATAAGTTCCATCGAAATTAGCACGCATTCCTCCCGGCAGAGCAGTAAATCCAGAACTATTGGTAACAACTGACATTGGAATACCTGGAGGAAGCCAATGAGAAAAACCTACTTCCTTTAATGATATTCCTAAAACCGGACTCACCATACTGATGAGCTCCATCGTATCAGACATCGGATCAAGGTACGCTTCTAAACGCTTCCAATCGGAACGCGAAGAAGGATGCCAACCAACGGGACATAATCCTGAAGTATCACTTACTGCATACCAATTGTATAATTTACCGTATACAGCTGTATTAGTTGGATTATTATCACAATCGGCACAAGCAGCACTTAGCGAATTTGTCCATTGCGCATTAGTCAGCGTACTTGGAATTGCAACTCCATTTTTAAAATGAGTAGTTTTTAAATTTTCTTTTAACCAGCATTGATCACCAATTGCAATCACATTGTATGAATTGCCATCGACATCTGTGACTGTAGTAGGACAAACAACTGAATGAATAGTATAATTAATACTATCTATTGAATTTTGAAGATAATGTTGCGGACCAATTCCTTTGAATACAATATTCGTTAATGATTGAGCCATTATGAAGTGAGTCATTAAAACGAAAACGCTCAATAAACATTTTATTTTCATATCTACGTATCATTAATTTTTTACACAACGAATGGAATAACCTGCGTTATAATCATAAGTATTCCACATAACAATCGTTGACTTATTATAATAAAGTTCTTTGTAATATCCACCATCATAAGGATCAAGTGTCGATGTCCAGAAATTTCCGTAATTATTTAATCCACTATAATATCCGATATTATTTCTAATCCCACCTGGCAATGCAGAAAAATTCCAATAATTAGTAGCACCTACATTAGGACTTGCCCAATGTGAAATACCTGCTTCTTTAATACCAGATGCTATCAAAGATCCATAATCACCCGTTCTGTTTGAAACATCTGGAAAAGTATCAATATAGCTATAAAGAATTCCCCAATCAGCATTTGAAGGAACATGCCAGCCAACAGGGCATAAATTCAATGAATAAGCAGCATAACCATTATATAGTCTGCCATAAATGAGCACCAGGGTAGAATCATTATTATATTCTGCGCAGGCAGGATAAGACGCATTTCCCCAAGCTGTATTTGTTAATCCTGATGGTATAGGAGTACCGTTATTATTATGTTTAGTTCTTAAATTTTCCTTCATCCAACATTGAGTGCCGATTTGAATAACATTATAAATATTACCATCGGTATCATTTACAACTGAAGGACAAATGGCTTGATTTATACTATACGTTATTGTATCAATTGAATTAATCGGATATTGAACAGCAGGTCTATTATTGAAATAAACGTTCATGGTGGTATAGGTATTTGTAAAAGTTTGAGCATGCAAACATTTAGTAAAAATCAATATTAAATAAAGTAAATAATTTTTCATTTCTTCTAATTAATTTTAATTATCAATCCTTCACACAACGAACAGACAATCCATAAGAAAAACTGGCGAGATAATTTAAAATTAAGCTATTATTCGAACTTAATTTAACACTTACTCCATCGTAATAATAAAGATTGTATTTAATAGATGTTGACCACCATTGGCTTGTATACGTCAAATTATTAAAACCACCAGTATCATCTCTGTAACCGCTTGGCAAACCTGAAAAACCAGTAGCATTAGTTGCTCCAACATTTGGACTGGCCCAATGAGTAGTTCCAATTTCTTTGTAAGCACCGCCTTGATTTGTATTTAATATTAATGATGTATCAGCGTTACTATCTATTGTTTTAATTAAAACATTCCATTCCGAATTTGAAGGAACATGCCATCCAACAGGACATAATCCAGCAGGATTAACTATTGCAGGTCTATTATATAGTTTACCATAAACATTTGTTATTGTAGTATCAAAATCATAATCTTCACATGCTCCGTTATTATACAAAGCCCAATCATAACCATTTAACCCTGTTAATATTGGAGTTCCATTTTGATAATGACCTGTTTTTAAATTCTCTTTCATCCAACATTGATAACCAACTTGAATAGTATTATAACTATTCCCTTCTACATCAGTAACGGTAGCAGGACAAATAACGTTTTTGTAAGTTATTGTATCCATATCATTTATTTGGTACTTAATCTGTGACCCGTTCTTAAAATAAATATCCATTGTTGTTTGTGCATATAGTTGGTTACAACCAATAAGCAAGAATATTATCAAATATTTTTTCATTATAAACTTTAATAAATTAATTGATCATTAAGCGACATTAATCTTGAGCACAACGAACAGATACACCGTATGCCTTTTTTATAAATGACTTAAATATATTAGTTTTATTATAGTACAAAGCGTGATAATAATTATCGGTAGCAGAATATTGGTTAGCACTTTGCCAATATCCCAACACCCCTAAATCCATATAACTTCCGTAGTTATCACGAAACCCTGCTGGTAATCCTGTAAAACCACTACTATTGGTAGCTCCTGTGTTTGGAGTTATCCAATGTAACAATCCCATTTCTTTCATTGAACCACCAACTGTACTACCCTGAAAACAACCATTGCATGTCGTATCAGCTGTTAGATCAATAAACTTAATTAAATAATTCCAGTCAAATTCATTCATAACATGCCAACCTGTCGGACATAAACCAGCAGGATTTGCAACTGCATACCAGTTATACAATCTTCCATATATTGATGAAATAGCTGTATCGTTATTGTAATCAGCATAAGCACCGTTCATAGTTGTTTGCCAATCGGCATTACTCAATCCAGTTGAAATTGAAGTACCGTCGTTATAATGTGTAGTACGCAAATTTTCTTTCATCCAGCACCTATTACCAATCGCAACTACGCTATAGTTATTGCCATCAACATCTGTTAAAACAGGACATGTAGTTGAATGATAAACTATACTATCGATACTATCGACATTAAATGTAGTAGCATTTCCATTCTTAAAATTCACACTCATGTATGTTTGAGCCATCAAACTATGAACACAAAACAAAAAAGATACTAGTACAATTTTTTTCATGATTTAAAATAATTGATATTATTGAATCACCACCTTCTTACTAATAATCTGTTGCTCCGTTGATAGCTTAATCAAATACAAACCTTTTGTAGTTGCATGCCATTGTTGCGTATAGCTCCCTAAATCTTGCTCCCCTATTTTTCGCTGATCAATTAATTGTCCTTGTAAATCATAAATAGCCAATTCCAACCTCTGATGTACAGGCAATGTATATTTAATTTGAACATTACCGTTAGAAGGATTTGGAGAAACCTCCATGCCAATTGCAATATTCGGAACCTCTGAAAGTGCTGTGATATATGGCAAATATTTATAGCTGATGATTGCCGTAGTATTCCAGCTTACAAGAGTACCATTGATTAGATGCATTTGCATATCCGTACTTGAAAAATCGATATGCTGAACATCGATTAAAGGATATTGTCCGTTCGTTCCATTGGTAAAATTAAAATAAATGGACTGTGCATTTGAGATAGAGGAGATAGTTGCTATCATTATAAATAGCATTAACATTTTCTTCATATAGGCTGATTAATATTCAAATATAATGAAATAATGAAATAATGAAATACATATATACGTAAAAAATATCGACTATGTATAAACAAGCATATTTTACACATAAAAAAACCACAAAACACAATCCTCGGCAACGCCTGGAGCTCCGTGACAGCGCTATTTTTTTTATATCAACTTCAAATCTAGCCCATCAAAAGTCCCAGAGCTCATCATTAATACAACGTCGCCATTCTTTGGCAAATTAGAAAGATGGCTTTTCAGTGCTTCCGTCGTATCAATCACAATTATATCTTGCCTTGCAAATGACTTACGCACCTGCTCAACAGTTATTGGGGGTAGTTTCTTATGTTCGATGGTATGCGCATTGAAATACACAATGGCTTCATCAGCCATATCCATTGAATTAGCATATTCATCTAAAAATGTAGCATTTAAACTACTGAACGTATGCAACTCCATGCAAGCAATTAAACCACGTTTGGTAAATTGCTCTTTTACAGCCGCAATTGTTGCTTTTAGTTTAGAAGGCGAATGTGCAAAGTCTTTATAAACGATACGTTCATTACTTCTTGAAACTAATTCCAAACGACGAGCGGCACCTTTAAAAGTTGAAATAGCCTGATAAAATTGCTCGTTAGTCACACCAAGTTGAATACAAACATTTCTCGCCCCTTCTAAGTTCATCAAATTATGTTTTCCGAAAACCATTAATGAAATTTCGCCAGCGTCAGTTTGCAAATAAGTAATTCCATCACGAATTTCATGTGCAGGAACAGTATATCCAATTTTATTAACTCCAACATTTGCTTCAATACTTGCACCCACTACTTCATTGTCATTTTCACAATAGACCAATGTGCCATCAGCAGGCAACTGACGAACGAAAATGCGGAATTGCTCTACATAATTATCGAACGTTGGAAATACATTGATATGATCCCAAGCGATTCCACTTAACAAAGCAATATCGGCATGATATAAATGAAACTTCGGTCGGCGGTCAATAGGAGAAGATAAGTACTCATCACCTTCCAGAATAATCAAAGGAGCATCATGACTTAAGCGAACCATGGTATCAAAGCCTTCGAGCTGAGAGCCCACCATATAATCGAATTTCATATTACAAACGCTAAGTACATGTAATATCATAGCGGTGATAGATGTCTTGCCATGACTCCCTCCTATTACTACACGTTTTTTATCTTTCGATTGCTCGTATAAATATTCAGGATAAGAAAATATTTTTAATCCTAATTCTTTTGCCTTAATCAATTCAGGATTATCGATACGCGCATGCATGCCAAGAATAATTGCATCGATATCAGCAGTAATCTTTTCTGGAAACCATCCCATTTCAGATGGCAATAATCCAACTCCATCTAATCGACTTTTAGAAGGCTCGCTGATTTCATCATCAGAACCTGTAACGTTATAACCTTTACTATATAATGCCAATGCCAAATTATGCATAGCAGCTCCTCCAATCGCGATAAAATGAATTCTCATATTACTTAATTAATATTCAAAGTTACCTTTCAGACGAAATAAAAAATAAACAAACTTGTTGACTTAATAACAATGATTTGTGAAGAGGGTAATTCAAATCAATTAAATACTTTTACAAAAATTTATGTTATGCAATTACATACTATCAATACCGGACTTTTTAAATTAGACGGAGGCGCTATGTTTGGCGTTGTTCCTAAATCGATGTGGAGCAAAGTTTATCCTGCCGATGAAAACAACATGTGTACCTGGGCTATGCGTTGCCTTTTGATTGAACATAATAACCGTTTGATTCTAGTTGATAATGGGATTGGCAATAAGCAAGACGAGAAATTCTTTGGACATTATTACCTGCATGGGAATGACAACTTAGATAATTCATTGAAGGCGCTAGGTTATTCGAAGGATGATATCACAGATGTATTTTTAACCCATTTGCATTTTGATCACTGTGGTGGAAGTATCGAATGGAATTCAGAAAAGAACGGATTCCAACCAGCTTTTAAAAATGCAACATTCTGGAGTAATGAACGCCACTGGATATGGGCAACAAAACCTAATGCGAGAGAAAAAGCATCCTTCCTGAAAGAAAATATTTTACCTATTCAAGAATCAGGTCAGTTGAAGTTCATTAATGAAGGCGATGATTTTGCAGAAGGAATCAGTATACAATTCATGAACGGACATACCGATGCGATGATGTTACCTTGTGTGAATTACAAAGGAAGAACAATTGTTTTCATGGCTGACTTATTACCATCGACAGCTCATTTGCCGATTCCTTATGTAATGGGTTATGATACACGTCCACTTTTAACATTAGACGAAAAAGCAAAGTTTTTACATGAAGCTGTCGCTAATGATTATGTACTATTCTTCGAGCATGATGGAATTAACGAATGCTGCACGCTAAAAAATACAGAGAAAGGCATTCGCGTGAATGAAACTTTCAAGTTGAGTGAGTTGTAAAGATTGTATTTCAGAAAATAAATTGACAACTAACAGCAAGGTATAACCGCATAAAAAAAGTAGTAGTGAATTATACCTTTTTGTAGAAAGCCAATCAACGATTACAAACAACATCCAATAAAACAGAAAACATTCTAAGGCAGAAATACCTATGTTATTAGTGACCGCCCCTTTCAGATGCGTGAGTAGATTTAAAAAATCATTCATAAAACAAATTATCTTTTCGTTACAAAAAGAAATTACACTAAGAAATATGGTCCATTTTTGAAATACAATTTGCGCAATCGATAAATAAATAGCGAT
>CANFIN010000007.1 GCA_947447155.1 Bacteroidota bacterium
CGATCGAATTATTATCAGAACATTCTGGAAAGATAAGTCGATGATTGCCTTCTTGACAGTTATTATTAACGGGAATGAATTAGAGGCACATCATATTGGATTCGATTATAAATTGAACAAGCAGCTGTCTATCTATCAAAACATCCTATATCATTATATCGAGATTGCGATTGAACATCAATTGCAGAGTATTTCCTTCGGAAGAACAGCATTAGAAATAAAATCAACAGTGGGTGCTTATCCGGTCGATTATAGGGCTTTCATTCGTTTTGAAAATAAGATGGTCAACTCATTACTCTACCATGTATTGCCTGAAAAGTCGGGCGACGATTGGATTCAGCGAAATCCTTTTAAATAATCTATTCTAAGTTTTACCCCTTTTTACCTAATCTTCACCTAAAATTTGAAGTTCTCAGCTGCAGATTGTAATAATTTGCATCACATGAGGAAGCAATATTACATCGTTGTATTAATTATCGTCTTTTACCAGATGGTTGCTATAGGCACTGCAAATGCCGATAATATACCTTTTGTATTATCTTCATTAACTAAGGCAAATACGATTGGTCAATTCCCAATTACCTATCCTAATCCTTGTTCAGAATCTTCTATTCTTTATATAAAATCAGATGTGGTAAGTCACTTGAAAGTGGATTTGTTTGATAGTAGAGGTAAGTTAGTTTCTGAGATTTTTAATGATAATACACAAGAGGGTGTCATTTATCAATTTGAAGTAAGTGCCAAAAATTTAGAAGACGGATTATATTACTTTAATATCCGTTCAGGAAATGAAAATATTCGCAAGACCCTCGAGGTTAAGCGATAAAGAGGTGTTTTTATGGTTTGATTGAGCATTCGCGGTCTTTATGGCCGCGTTTGCATTTTAGGGTGGTTTATGAAAGTTGGTGTAAGTGTATTAACTTAGCCTTCGCAATTATTCATGAATCCTACAGAGCATAAAACATACTTTAAAAATTTTACCCGTTTGTTTTCGGGGAATTTATTAGGTCAGTTGCTTCCTTTTATTTTTGCTCCGATTGTAGCACGTATTTACGCTCCTGCTGATATGGCAGTACAAGAGAATTTCCTGACCTTAGTTTCATTAATAGGCATTGTTGCTATGGGGCGTTTTGAAATTGCAGTAGTGCTTGAAAAAAATGAAGATCGCTTAAAAGTATTGCTAAAACTGTGTGCATTAGTGTTAGCTGGATTTGTGTTGTTCTCAACATTGTTCAGTGTTTTTCCATCGTGGATAGTTCAGTTTTTTAAGTCGGAAGAAATAATATTTCACCTTCGATTTTTACCATTATCAATTGTTGCTTTCGGACTCTTGAATTTATTAACGCAATGGTTATTGCATCAGGGTAAGTTTTCTTCGATTTCTGCTTCAAGGATTATTCAATCGTTTATTCAAAATGCTGGTTATGCATTCTTCGGATATATTGGTTTTGGCGTGAAAGGGATGTTGTTCGCCTGGATTGCGGGTGCGATACTTCCAGTTATTGTTTTAGGCATTCCTATGCTTCGTACAATTTTATCTGATGGATGGCCTAAAGCTGAAATTAAAGAAATGGCCGTTCATCATAAGGATTTTCCAATGGTGAATTCGTTACACGCTTTTACAGATATTTTGGCAACTCAGTTTTTGTTGTTCGGAATTATTAGTCATCAGTATGGTGTAACGGCATTGGGATTGTTTGCGCTGACCAACCGTTATTTAAAAGCACCTTTAGTTTTAATCAGTGGAGCACTTTCTCAGCTTTATTATAGTGAAGCAAGTGGATTCATTCATCAATCTAGATCGGTAAAACCAATTTATATTCGAACATTGAAAATGATGTTAATGGTTTTATTGCCATTTGCTTTAGTGATATTTTTCTTTGGGGAAGATTTATTTACTTGGTATTTAGGTCCTAAATGGAAGGATGCAGGCACTATTACTGTTTATTTTATTCCTCTTCTCGTTACCAATTTTATTTGCTCATGTGTTTCTACTACACCCGTTTTGATGAAGCAACAAAAAACGGCTTATGTTTTTAGTATTGTCGGTTATGCATTAGGGCTAGGTGTGTTGTTTATTTCTTCAGTTTATAAAGTAGAGTTTAAGTCAGCCTTATTAATTTATTCACTCGGAATGAGTTTATTCTATATTGTTTTGTCATCCTGGTATTTCCAGCTGATTAGTAAATTTGAAAATCAAGTTATATCAGCTAAATAATGAAAAAGCATCTAGTACTAATCACTACTTGGTTTCCTCCTGTTAATGGAGTTGCTGTGAATCGCATGGAAGCCTTTGTGAAGTATTTTGATAAGGATAGGTTTGATGTTTCAGTAATTACATTGAAAAAAGATAATGCGGCAAAATCAGAAGAAAGAATTGATGGTGCAAACATTTACCGATTAACCAATCAAACATTTTTCAAATTAGCAGAATTTAATAAAGGGCATTCGAGATTGATGCATTACTGCAAGGTGTTGTGGAATTATTTTGTTCGATACTTAGCTAAAAACCCTTTGCAAAATTGGATGAATGCTGTCAATCAGAAATTGAATGATCTTGATAATAGTAATAGCATTGATATTATTATTACATCTTCTTCTCCAACTGAAAGTCATATTACTGCCTTCAAGTTTCTTGATTCTCATCCTAAGGTAAAATGGATTGCCGATTGTCGCGATGAATTATCACTGAATCCGCATCAGGATGTTGCAGCTAAAAAAATGAATGAATCAGTTGAGGAGTTTATAAATAAACGTGCTAGTATACTCACCACCGTTAGTGAGCCAATTGCCAACGATTTTTCCCGACTTTGTCCTGAGGTGCAGGTGCGTGAGATTCGTAATGGACATAATCTAACTTTGCCGGCTGTTTCCGAATATCATTTTAATGCGGTGTTTACAATTGTTTATGCAGGTACGTTTTACGGATTACGTAAGCCTCATAATTTCTTTAAAGCATTAACCCAGTTTATTAATACCGATGAAAATACGCGTAAGGTACATGTGAAATTTATTGGAACTCCACGTAATTTTGAAATACCTACACATAGTAAAATTTCAGTTGAATTCATTGAGCAATGTACATATCGTGAGGCATGCGAATATCAGCTTAATGCAGATGCTAATCTTTTAATCTTACCAAAGCTCGAAGCAAAAGGAGTTTATTCTGGCAAGTTGTTCGATTATCTCGCTTGTTGTAAACCGATTATTGCAGTGGTAGATCCTACTGATGTCGCAGGTCAATTAATCCGTGATTGCAACGCTGGTTATATTGCAGACTTCGATAATATCAACGAAATTGAAACAGCCATTTATGCTGCTTATCAAGATTGGAATACAAAAACAATTTTAAATTGTGATAGAGTTAAAATTGAGAAATTACATCGTAGATATCAAATTGAAAAACTAAATCATTTAATCGATTCACTTTAATATGAAAGTACTTCAAGTAGGTTCTAATTCGATTCATGTGAAGTTGTTTGTAAAAGCAATGACCGATCATGGAATAAATTGTTATTTGTTAAGTGAAGAACCAATCGATGGATTCGCTTCGGTTCTGTTTTCATTCAGAAGCAGTAATCCGCTGCAATGGATATTGAATTATAAAAAACTACTTGCTTATTTAAAAACAAATCGCCCTGATATCGTTCATATACACCAAGTCAACCGACTCGCAGTATTTGTTGTTCGTGCTTGCAAAAATTTGAATATTAAAGTTGTTATTACAGCTTGGGGAAGTGATGTTTTATTAGTACCAAAGCGAAATGCGTTTAATAAATATTTAGTGAGCTATGCATTAAAAAATTCAAATGTAATTACTGCCGATGCCGATTTAATGATTCTAGCTATAAAAGATTTAATCCATCCTTTTAAAAAGGAAATTCATTCTATTCAATATGGAATTGATCCAGTAATTCCTGCGAGTTTGAAAGAAGATATTATTTTCTCTAATCGCTTGCATAAATCTTTATATCAAATCGATAAAATCATAAACGACTTTGTTGGTTTTTATAAACAGTATCCTGATTGGAAATTAGTAATTGGTGGAGTAGGGGAGCAAACAGAAATTTTAAAAGAGCAAGTTAAAAAAAGTGAATTAAACAATTCTGTTGAGTTTGTTGGTTGGCTTACTGCTGAACAAAACGCGCATTGGTATTCGCTCGCAAAAATTTATGTAAGCATTCCTGAAAGCGATGGTATGTCGGTGAGTGTGCTCGAAGCGCTAAGTGCAGAATGCATACCTGTTTGCTCAGACATATCCGTTACAAATTCTTGGATGAAAGATGGCGTGAATGGAGTTATTAGAAAAGAAAAGAAAAATCCTTTTGAAGAAGCATTAACAATTAACCTTGAAAATTGTATAAAACAAAACAGGGAATGGGTGTCTTCGTTTGCTTATCGAAGTGCTACCATTCCCCGCTTTATTGCTATTTATAAAAAGCTCGTTTCTTAAAGTCCGCTAACTACTTTGTCTTTCGGATACTTTACAGAGAAATTAAATTTCTTCGTTACACTTTCTCCTGGTTGCAGACTTATTTTCCAGGTGACTAATCCAGTTGAAGTGTTTAATTCACCTTGCGATAATTCAAGTACATTAATAATAATATCCTTCTCTTGACTGATTGGAAGTTGTTCTTCTACAATAACAGTTACAGCTTCTTTTTTTGTATTCTTAACTGTGATATCATACATACATTTCTTCTCCTTGTTTGATCCTAACAAACTGCTTCCATTAACCTCATTCACTTTTGTGCGTTTAACAGCAATGCGTTCGTCTTTTCCAAGCGAAATATGCATTGTGTCATTCACAGTAGTATTTTGAATGGTACAAACACCTACATAAGCTCCATCAAAGTAAACAGTTCCCTCTGCATCTAGTAAATTTAAATTCTCCCAGTTCGGAATATGTCCCATTAAAAAAGCATCCGTATTTAATTTAGGTGCGCAGGCATATTCGTAATAGGCATTGGCATTCGTGCGATTGATTTCAATCTGCGTCTCTAAATTTCCACTCTTCAACGTATATTTATTTTGAATGATATATTCATTGCTCAATTGGTTTTCCATCATCTGCGAATTTTCCCAGGCCATTGTTGCGTAAGTTCCATTGTCTGCCCCATCTATTTTCATAGCGGGAGCAGCAGACATCATTACTTTTTTCTCAGCTTTATCTCTAAAATAAATCTGCTGAAAATTTAAATACCAAGGATATAATATTGGCTTCTGAGCGCCATCAGTAGGATTGCCAGTGTTTAAGGTAAGATTGGCATTGGTCCAGTCTTCACCAGTACTTTGGTATACCTTCGCTTTCAAAATAAACTCTATAGGATTATTGATATTCTTTACGCGTACATCGTAGATAGGTGTCCAGCTTACATTGCTGTTTATTAAATAAGAAAAATCGAATGTAGCGTCAGATTTTATTTTTGCATCAACGGTTACTACAATGTTTCCTGCAGGCTGATTTTGTTTGTTGTTTATTACGCTTAGTTGCTGATTTATTTTGTTAATCTGCTCTTGCGTTTTTTGTTCTTTCAACCCTAAGTCAATTAGGTCATCTTTTAAGGTGTTTATTTTCTTCACATAATAATCTACAATCGCAATTAAATCATTTGCTACAACACCATTATTATTCCCTCCAATCGATTTATTCGCTTGCAGTACTGCAATTCCTTCGTTCGTCGAAGCAGTTTTATTTTGGATATAACGCAACTTGATGTTTAATGAATCTCTTTCAACTTCAAGCTTGGTGATCTCTGGCGATTTTTTCTGATCCTTTAAATAATTCTGCTGGAAATTAACGCCAATAATGGTAGCATCTCCCATACCTTTTACCGTAATACTATTCGGATTAATATAAGGTGATAAACCATCAAAAACGACTTCATTTAAACCTGGATTTAAAGTGGTTTTTACAGTACGATTTACAAAGGCGCCGTTCTGATAGATTCTCACTTTTTCAATTTCAGAATTAGCTAAACGAATACTATTTTGTGCGTTTAATTGAGCTCCACTGCAAAGGAGAAAAAGGGTAATAAGCGCAGTTTTAAAGGTTGATTTTTTCATAATATTTCAAATATAATTTTTATTGGTTAATGAAGCTCAAAGAGTTTAAATTTAAATGTAATTTTGTAGAGATGTATTTAAAGAGATTAACGATATTTTCTTTTAAAAATTATAAGGAAGCTGAATTTGAGTTCGATCAAGGGGCTAATGCGCTTACAGGTCCTAATGGTTCGGGTAAAACAAATGTGCTAGATGCAATTCATTATTTAGGTCTTTGTAAGAGTTATTTTCATTCTACTGATAGTATCAATATGATGCATGGTAGTAATTTTTTTTCAATCGGTGGAAAATTCTTTTTGAAGGATAATGATTTTGCCGATGAGGTTTTTGTGGGTATGAAGTCGGGAAGCAAAAAGGTAGTTAAGCGTAATCATAAAGAATATCAAAAGTTAAGCGAACATATCGGCTTGTTGCCAGTGGTTATGGTAGCTCCTGTCGACCAGATTTTAATAACTGGCTCTGGTGAGGAACGCAGAAGATTAATGGATAGCATTATTAGTCAGTATAACCATCATTATCTTGACATGCTGGTTACTTATAATCGGATTTTACAACAGCGCAATTCATTGTTGAAAAGTACGCCTAAGGGAATGATGCCTGATGATTCATTGTTGCAAATTATCAATGAGCAATTATCGAATGCTGGTACCCAGATTTTTTATATGCGTAAAGAATTTATCGATCGATTTATTCCGATTTTTAATAAGTATTATTCTTTTCTTACAGATGATAAAGAGCATGTTGGTTTGGAATATGTTTCGAAGTTATCAGAGGAGTCGCAATTGGATTTATTAAAAAATAGTATCTATAAAGATCTTGCACTTCAATATACTTCAGTTGGTATTCATCGAGATGATCTGGAACTATTACTGAATAAATATCCAGTTCGAAAAATAGGATCTCAAGGTCAACAGAAGTCATTTGTATTGGCTATTAAACTCGCACAATTTGAATTGATAAGCGAATTCAGTGGAGTAAAGCCTTTGTTACTGTTGGATGATATTTTTGATAAGCTAGATACACATCGTATTACTCGGTTAATGGAACTTGTAAGCAACGATACTTTTGGTCAGATTTTTATTACTGATACAACGGATACGCATATCCGTGATGTATTTGATAAAATTAAAGTCCCATTAAAAATATTCAATTGCTCAAAGCCCGACTTGCCGATTGGTGAGGCTGATGGAGTAGAGAGCTTAAATTAAACACTACTTTCCTGATCCTTGAATTATGATTTTAAGAGTATAAAATAATATCTTAAAATCAAGTGCCAGCGACATGTTTTCAATGTATATGATATCGAATTTTAATCGCTGAATCATTTGCTGTACATTTTCAGCATAGCCATATTTAACTTGGCCCCATGAAGTAATACCTGGACGCACTTTATGCAAATGACGATAATGAGGTGCTTCTTTCATAATTTGATCAATGAAATGTTGTCGCTCTGGTCGTGGGCCTACTAATGACATGTCGCCAATGAGTACATTATAAAATTGAGGGATTTCATCTAATCGAATTTTACGCATGAACCTACCAAACTTAGTGATGCGTGAATCTGTAGCGCTTGATAACATTGGACCGCCTTTCTCAGCATCGATGTACATCGATCTGAACTTATAAATAATAAACGGATTGCCATGTAAGCCTATTCTTTCTTGCGCAAAAAATATTGGACCTTTGGAAGTGAATTTTACAATCAATCCTGTAATAAAATAGAGCGGTGATAAAAGAATTAAAAAGAATAGAGATACAACTATATCAATAATTCGTTTTAAAGATTGTTGCCAAATAGGCATTAAACTAGGATTGATTATTATAAGAGGAGATCCAAAAATAGATGTCATCTTTACAGAACCCGATAAGATATCATACATATCTGGCATTATCTTAATGATGATGTCCTTATCTTCTAAATCGTTGATGATTCTGCCAATAAAATCATGTTCACTGGATTCAATTGCAATTAATACTTCTTCAATTTTATTGTCATCAATAATTTTTCCTACCTCTTCAATACCACCTAAGTGTGGCAGTTGCTCTTTAAAATATTTTCCATTAGTATTGTCAACATGAACAAATCCAATAAACTTATAACCTTGACTTAATATTTCTGATTCTAATTCATTAAATAAGCTTACTGCTTTTTGAGAACTACCAATAATAATAGTGTTGAAACCAATCTTTCTCCTTTTTATTTTTCTTGAAGTAATTGTTGTAATTATAAACCGAACAGTAAAAGTTATTCCAAACTGTAATAAAAATAATGTAACAAATGAACTATAATAACTCTTGTAGGATATAATGGTGTCGTCAAGAAGTAAAATGAAAAAGATGAGTAAGCAGCCAATTAGTGAAATGATGAATGTTTGTCCGAACTCTTTTAATCTAGACTTACGATAAATGTCATTATATGTACCCATTAAAGCATAAACAATCACCCATAAGATTGGAAGTAATGTAATGCCAATGAAAAAATTATCATCAGGTTGAAAAGGAACATAACCAAATAGTACTGATTCGATTTGTGCTTTTCTGTAGAAATAAAATATGCCCCACGCAATGGTAGCAGCTAATAAGTCTGCAATAATATATTTGACAACCTGTAATGTCTTATTCATCTATTAATTGCTGATTAATTTCAAGTTGTCTAAGTATACCGTTGCTTCAGATCCTCCAGGAGAAGTGCTTAAATAAAAATAAACCTTAAACTTTGGAACATCATAATTGCTATTTACAAATTTGCTCAGATTAATATAGGTTTTTTTCCAGGTGCTAGAAGGATTGAAAAGCAAAATAGGAATATTGCGTTTATCGTTTGATAACATCCCTCTTAATCCAACAGTGAATTCATGATCACATTTGTAGTTCATTTCAAGATAAATATCTTTTCCACGATAAAGTACATATCCATCTCCGTTAGTTTCTATATCTGAAATATAATTTGTTCCATCGACTTTTAATTTCAAACAACGAACACCTTCAAATACATCTATAGAGTCGGTTGCTAACGGTGCTAAATTGTTGCTTGGCTCTGGTGATAAACTAAAACCACCGCCGATGGCATCCTTCTCAAAATCTTCATACCATGTGTATTGTATCGCTGGGAAATACGCAACATTAATTGTGTCGATAATTGATTCTTGACCAGGTATGAAATCAATTGTTCTAGTATCAGCTGTATATAGAGGATAAGCACTATGTGTTGCGGAGATACCATTTTCTAAAATTCCTGCTCTCAAAATAACAGACTTGTTGCCACTCTCAAGAACCGGAATTCTTGCGGGTAACTGATAAGTGCCTAAGTATTGATTGTCTACATAGACCCAAACATCTTTTACATTACTGCAATTACTACCTTGTGTTGCTGGATTTGATGAAACATTAACTTTGTTGATTACTAAATAGGCTGGTTCACTCTCTTCAGGATTACAAGCAACAATTCCAATAAGCGCAATGAAAAAAAGTAATAAACGGCTTGTAGTTTTCATGATGTTAAGCTATTGAGGTAACTCCTTTTAATTTATCTGCAATTTGATGTGCAACAACAAGTGCTTCATATCCATCATGAATAGAAACCATTGGTACTTTATCGTTGATAATTGAATCAGCAAATGAAGAAAGCTCATCTTTGATGGCATTTGATTCTTGAATTTTGGGATTTTCAAAATAAATTTGTTTCGAACCTTTTCCTTCACCAAGATCAATAGTCATTGCAAAAGGATCTGGAGTCCCTTCTACTTCTTTTAACCGAACTATTTCAGATGATTTCTTAAGAAAATCAACAGAGATATACGCGTCTTTTTGAAAGAATCTCGTTTTGCGCATATTTTTTAAAGAAATTCTCGATGCCGTTAAATTAGCAACGCAACCATTGTCAAATTCAATCCTTGCATTAGCAATATCCGGAGTATCGCTTACAACTGCAACACCGCTTGTACTAATCTTTTTTATTGTCGATTTAACTGTGCTTAAAACAATGTCAATATCGTGAATCATCAAATCAAGTACAACAGAAACATCAGTACCCCTTGGATTAAATTGAGCTAATCGATGCGTCTCAATAAATAATGGTTGTTTTATGAATTTTTGAGCAGCAATAAAAGCAGGGTTGAATCGCTCAACATGACCAACTTGAACTTTAACATTTGCCTCTTCTGCCAACCCGATCATGTCCTTAGCCTCTTGAACTGTATTTGCCAATGGCTTTTCAATGAAAATATGCTTAGATAAACGAAGGGCTTTCACTGCACATTCATAATGATTCACTGTAGGAGTGACAATATCAATTACATCACAATTTGCCATTAAATCATCCATCGATTTGAAATAAGGAACATCTTTGATTTGTTCCGCTTTCGATTCATCTGGATCATAGAATCCAACTAATTCAAAAGAATCAATTTCTTTTAAAAGATTTATATGAATTTTACCCAAATGACCTGCTCCTAAAACACCAATCTTTAGCATCGCTCAAATTTTCTGCAAAATTACCATATTTTTTCGGCAATTTTCATTGTTAAAAACTATTGTAAGATAATTTTTCTGTTTGATATAACAATGGAGATAGCTTCTAATTTTGTAATGTGAATAAAGTAGATTCGTTTAAGCATCAAGGACTGCGCAGGAAACTGGTTGAACAGTTAAAAGAAAAGGGAATAGAAAATCATCTTGTTTTAGAGGCCATAGGTAAGATTCCACGACATTTTTTTATGGACAATGCCTTTCTAGATTTTGCTTATCAAGATGATAAAGCTTTTCCAATATCTTGTGGTCAAACTATTTCACAGCCTTACACTGTTGCATTTCAAACGCAATTGCTCGATCCACAAAAGAACGAAAAGGTGTTAGAAATTGGAACCGGATCTGGCTATCAATCTTGTGTATTGGCAGAGTTAGGTGTCAAATTATTTACAATGGAGCGATTTCGTGAATTACATGCAGAAGCAAAAATGCAGTTTGAATTACTTGGATATAAATCAATAAAATCATTTTTTGGGGATGGATTTAAAGGTCATCCTGCATTTGCGCCCTATGATAAAATTTTAGTTACCTGTGGCGCCCCTATGATTCCTCCTGCGTTAGTGGATCAATTAAAAGTAGGCGGTTTGATGGTAATTCCTGTGGGTAGTGGTAATGAACAAATAATGACAACTGTTTTAAAAAAATCAGCAACTGAGACGGAAATTATCGAATTGACTAAATTTAAATTCGTTCCCATGTTGGCTGAAAAATCAAGATAAAATTATTGCTATGAAAACAGTAAAAAAGAAATTAAATACTGATAAAAAGGCGTCATCGAAAGTTGTAAAGAAAGCAGTTAAGCCAACTATTCTTATTACAAACGATGATGGTATAACAGCACCTGGATTGAGGAATCTTGTTGAAATAATGAAAACGATAGGGGAGGTCGTGGTAGTTGCACCGGATAGTCCTCAGTCAGGTATGGGACATGCAATTACTATTAATAAACCACTGCGATTGGATAAAGTAAATCAGTTTCACGGTGTAGATTCTTACCAATGTTCAGGAACTCCTGCAGACTGTGTAAAGCTTGCTGTGAATAAAATTTTACATCGGAAGCCTGATATTTTGGTTTCGGGAATTAATCATGGCTCGAACTCATCTATTAATGTGATATATTCTGGAACAATGTCGGCAGCCGTTGAAGGTGCAATTGAAGGAATTCCATCTATAGGGTTCAGCTTATGCGATTTTAACATTGATGCAGATTTTTCGGTAGCCCAACATTATGCAAAAATAATTGTCAAACGAATTTTGAAAATTGGATTGCAGGAAGGAACCTTGTTAAATGTGAATATTCCCCAATTGTCGATGTCGAAAGTTAAAGGCATAAAAGTTTGTCGTCAGGCAAATGCTAAATATGTAGAAACTTTTGATGAACGACTGGATCCTCATAAACGGAAGTATTATTGGTTGAAAGGCGAATTTGTCAATCTTGATAAAGGCGATGATACGGATGAATGGGCGCTGAAAAATGGATATGTGTCTGTTGTTCCGGTTCAATTTGATTTAACCGCTCATTATGCAATTCAACATTTGAATTCTGTTAAGTGGCATTGATTTAATAATTTAGTCCGTAATTTAAATAGTTGTAAATCGATTATGAAGTATTATATCATTGCTGGTGAAGCCTCGGGCGATTTACACGGAGCTAATCTGATTAAGGCACTAAAGTTAAAAGATCCTGATGCTGTTTTTCGTTGCTGGGGCGGCGATTTAATGCAGGCACAGGGAGCGGAAATTGTAAAGCATTATCGTGATCTGGCTTTTATGGGTTTTGTCGAAGTAATTAAAAATCTTCCAACTATCGCGAAGAATATCAAGCTTTGCCAAAATGATGTTCTACAGTTTTCTCCTGATGTTGTAGTATTTATCGATTATCCCGGATTTAATTTACGCATTGCTTCTTTTGTGAAAAAGAATAGTTTCAAAACGGTTTATTATATCTCTCCACAAATCTGGGCATGGAAACAATCGCGTGTTCATCAGATAAAAAGAGATATTGATAAAATGCTTGTAATTCTGCCATTCGAAAAGGATTTTTATAATCGCTTCGATTGCCAGGTTGATTTTGTTGGTCATCCATTGTTGGATGCTATTCAAGATATGGGAGTTCCCGACTCAAATTGGCGGTTAAGAAATGGTCTTTCAGAAAAGCCAATTATTGCTTTATTGCCTGGAAGTCGAAAGCAAGAAATAAATACTATGCTGCCCATAATGCTTTCCGTATCCAGTAACTTTCAGGATTTTCAATTTGTCGTGGCAGTAGCTCCTGGTCAAGAGTTGAATTATTACCAGCCATTTACAGAAAAGTATCCCGTAAAATTGGTTCAGGGCGCAACATATGTTTTATTACAAAATGCCCATGCAGCGTTAGTTACCAGCGGAACAGCTACTTTAGAGACTGCATTGTTTAATGTGCCCGAAGTGGTTTGTTATAAAGGAAGTAAAATATCTTATGAAATAGCCAAGCGAATTATCAAAGTCAAGTATATATCGTTGGTAAATCTGATTATGGATAAAATGGTGGTGAAAGAACTTATCCAGGATGAGTTAAATGTTAAAAATATTACGGACCAACTAAATGAAATTTTAGAACCGAATAACAGGACGCAACTTTTAACCGATTACCAATTGTTAAAAGAAAAGCTAGGTGGACCAGGTGCGTCGCAACGGGCTGCAGATAAAATTATCTCTTTTACAGCAGAAGGAAAATAAAAAAGCGGTGCTTAACAGTTGTTAAACACCGACTTTTCTGCTTTTTAGTAAAAATCAAGGCCTATAATTAAAAAATGAATGAGCCCGACAACTAAAAAGCCTCGCCAAAATCAATCAATCAATCCACATCATTTCTTGTCGCTGCGCCAAACAACATCACCTCGTCAACAACAATTTCAGTAATAAAGCGCTTGATACCGTTTTTGTCGGTATAGTTTCGATTGACGAGTTTACCTTCAATCACAGCTTTACTTCCGGTTTTTGCATATTTCTCGAAATATTCAGCCGTTTTTCCCCAAGCAACCAGATTGTGCCATTGGGTTTCTGTTACCTTTTCGCCTTTGTTGTTTTTGTAGCTTTCGTTAGTCGCGATTGCGATTTTAGCTAGTTTTTGTCCGCCATCTAGCGTTTTAACTTCTGGGTCGGTGCCCAAATTGCCAATTAAATTGACTCTGTTTTTTAGGTTTTTCATATAATATAGTTTGGTTTTAATTAAGGCCTCCGGAAAACCTTAATAATTAACGGCACAAAGATGCAAGGGGATAAAGGGATTATTCGGTTTTTAAGCATTTATAGTCGTTTACAAACGGTTAACTCAAAATCCGAAGCTTTTTAAAAGCTAATATTTAAGCTATTTATAGAGTGAAAAAGTCTGTTACGAACTTCACTATTTATTTTAACAACAAGCTGTTAATAGTTACATTGATTATTACTTGTTTTAGAAAAAGCTTGATCTATTTTTGATTCGAACATTTGAAAGTGGATGTCTTTGTAATTCTCCATAATCAATGCTTAATAGTTAGAGCACCTTAATTTTAAACCAAATAACTATGATCATTAACAACAACTGTTTAGAATGCTCTGATATGCTTCGGGGCCGAGTTGACAAAAAGTTTTGTTCAGATTCCTGTAGGAATGTGTACAATAACAGAGTAAATGGAAATGTCAATAATTATGTACGCAATGTAAATAATGTGTTGCGTAAGAACCGACGGATTTTAGAGTCGTTATTTAGATTGGGCGATAAACAAGTTCATAAAGGCTTGTTGATTGAAATGGAATTTAACTTCCAGTACTTTACCCACAAAAAGTTTAATCGGGATTCTGTTACATTTTGTATTTATGATTATGAATACAGCACTCAGGAAAATTCCAAATATGTTGTCATCTCATTAGCTGATCTTAATGTGGATACAGCCCGAAGGAAGTCAAGAAAACTACCTGATTACAATCAATTTAGACTGGATGAATTGTAATATAATTAATATTATGTTAAATAGCAATTACTTCAAAAAGAGGGTTTTAGGCCCTCTTATGAAGTAATTGCTTTATTTTTTGGCTTCTTCGATAGCCTTGTTTATCATGTTTACTTTCTCCTGATTACCTGCTCTTGAATACAATACTTTAAGTGATTGTAAAACACCTGAATCCTTTCTGTTAATTTCAAATGCTTTTTCTAAATATGGTAATGCTGCTTTGAATTTTGCATCAGCCTGCTTTTTAGCAGCTTCGTATTTAGCATTGTCTTTAATGTCGTTCGCCTTTCTATTCATTTCTACCCCTTGATTGTAATAGAAAGTTCCTATATTATACTGAGCATCAAACAAGCCCGCATTTAATTCGATAGCCTTTTTATATGCAGCTTCTGCCTCAACTGGTTTGTTTAGCTGTTCTGCCAATATTCCTTTATTAAGGTATAGATTTGCGTTTGTTGGATCTAGCTGTATCGATTTTTCAGCCTCTGTATAAGCTTCATTTGCTTTTCCACTAATCAAGTATAAGTTAAATTGACGACTTGTAAGGTCTTTATCCTGAGGGTATTTTGAAATACCTTGACCTAATGCTTTTAATGCTGAAGTAGTATCATTTTGGTTTAAATACGAACTCGATAATGCCATAAAGGTTCTCTCATCACCAGCATTTAAGCTAATTACTTGATTGTAATATATAGCTGCTTTTGCGAATTGACCTGATTTATAAGCAGCCAATGCACAATTGTTAATTCCGTTTGTATCGGTCAGATTAAAGAAATCTTTCTTAACCTTAATTCCAATTTCAAAGTTTTTTAAGGCCTCTTCGTATTTCTTTTCCTGGAAATTACTTATTCCTTGGTCCATATAGTTATATGCTATATTTCCCATTTTCTCACGGATTTCTTGAGTGTAATCGTTTGATTTAGCGTCTAATTCTAACGCTTTCTGATACGATTTGAAGGCCTGCTCTAATGCTCCGGGTTTTAATGAAGCAAGTTTTTCATCCTTGCTATCAGCTATTGATTGGTAAATAAATCCGCTCCAATACCAGGTTTTAGCCATACCCATGGTCGACTCATTGGCAGTGCAATTGTCGATGGATGCCTTTGCTTTCTCTAAATCGTTCCATTTAACATAGTTCATTGCAGATTGCAACTCCGCTTTTTGAGCAAAGGAACTAACTCCTACAAATAGTAATAACGTAATTATTTTAGATAACTTGTTCATTTGATATTTTTTATGAATTTTAGCTAAAGTTTATATTTCAGTATTTTCGTTTGGTTTTTCAGGATTGTTTTGGTCATCATCAGATGCAGGATTTTCTGTATTTGGTGTCTCCGTGTTTAGCATTGATGCTTCATCCGCTTCTGCAATCGGCGTTTCCGTTACTACATCTTCTCCATTCTCGGTTTGACCTTCTGCTGCTAATACGCTTTCTTCAATTTTAGCAACTGATGCGATATCATCATCATCTCCTAACTTGATTACTTTTACGCCTTGAGTTGCTCGTCCCATTACCCTTAAATCGTTGACCGACATACGGATGGTGATACCATTTTTAGTTATAATCATCAATTCATCTCCATCTACTACAGACTTAATACCTACCAAATTTCCTGTTTTTTCAGTGACCTGAATTGTTTTAACTCCTTTTCCTCCACGGTTAGTAACGCGATAATCTTCAATATCTGTACGTTTTCCGTAGCCTTTTTCTGAAACGACTAAAATGGTCTCTTTATTTTTGTCGGATATACAAACCATTCCGATTACCTCATCATTCGATTCATCAAATGATACCCCACGAACTCCGGCTGCATTACGGCCCATCGGACGAACAGTGCTTTCGTTAAAGCGAATAGCTCTACCCGATTTTACTGCCAATAAAATTTCGTTGGTTCCATTTGTCAATCTTGCTTCTAATAACTCATCACCTTCGTTGATTGTTATTGCGTTAATACCATTTTGACGAGGACGAGAATAGGCTTCAAGTTGCGTCTTTTTAATAGTACCTTCTTTTGTGCAAAGAATGATATAGTTATTATTTAAGTAATCTTCCTGATCTAAATTATTAACGTTAACAAAGGCTCTTACCTTGTCATCTGGCGATATATTAATTAGATTTTGTAACGCACGACCTTTAGACGTTTTTGTTCCTTCAGGGATTTCATAAATTCTTAGCCAGAAGCATTTCCCTTTTTCTGTGAATAGCAATAAGTAGTTATGGTTGGTTGCGACAAATAAATGCTCAACAAAATCCTCATCACGCGTTGCAGTTCCCATCGCTCCTTTACCGCCTCTGCTTTGCGTACGGTATTCGTTTAATGGCGTTCTTTTGATGTATCCTAAATGAGAGATAGTAACAACAACTGCCTCATCAGCAATCATGTCTTCCATTGAAATGTCATCAGCCATATAAACGATTTCAGTTCTTCTTTCATCGCCATACTTCTCCAACATCTCATTCATCTCCCCTTTCAATATACTCATTCTTAGTACTTCATCAGCTAAAATTGCTTTGAAGTTTTCTATCATTTTCATGATTTCCGCATATTCTTCACGAATCTTATCGCGCTCTAATCCAGTTAACCGTTGTAAACGCATTTCTAGAATTGCCTTCGATTGAATCTCGCTCAACTGGAAGTTGCTCATCAAACCTGTTCTGGCTTCGTCAGGAGTTTGAGATTTGCGGATTAACGCAATTACTTCATCCAAATGGTCTAAAGCAATCAATAAACCTTCTAAAATATGAGCACGTTTTTCAGCTTCAGCTAATTCGTAACGTGTTTTACGAATTAATACTTCATGGCGATGCTCCACATAATGATGAATTAAGTCCCTAAGGTTTAACATCATCGGACGACCACCAACCAATGCAATATTATTTACGCTAAAAGAGTTTTGTAAATCGGTGTATTTATAAAGGTTATTTAAAACCACATTGGCCATCGCATCGCGTTTGATTTCATAAACGATTCTCATTCCGTCGCGATCAGATTCATCTCTAATATCTGATATACCTTCAATTTTCTTTTCGTTGATTAAATCAGCGGTTTTCTTAATCATATCCGCCTTGTTAACCTGATAAGGAATTTCGGTTACAATAATTTTTTCCCTTCCATTATCTAAATTTTCAATAATTGCCTTTGCACGGATTACAATTCGTCCTCTTCCCGTTTCTAAAGCATCCTTTACCCCGGTGTAACCATAAATAATTCCGCCAGTTGGAAAATCAGGAGCTTTAACATACTTCATTAACTCCTCTATTGTGATGTCTTTATTATCGATATATGCAATAATCGCATTTAACACTTCGGTAAGGTTATGCGGAGCCATGTTTGTTGCCATACCTACTGCAATACCTGCAGCTCCGTTTACTAATAAGTTAGGGATTTTAGCAGGTAGCACTGTGGGCTCTTCTAATGTATCATCAAAGTTTAGTTTAAAGTCAACGGTATCTTTGTCAATGTCATTCAACATTTCTTCTGCAATCTTCTTTAATCTTGCCTCTGTATAACGCATTGCAGCCGGACTATCACCATCCACAGATCCGAAGTTTCCTTGTCCGTCTACTAAAGTGTATCTCAATGACCATTCTTGGGCCATACGAACCATAGTATCATAAACAGAGCTGTCACCATGAGGATGGTACTTTCCTAATACCTCTCCAACAATCCTAGCCGACTTTTTATAAGGTCGGTTCGACATTACTCCTAATTCTTGCATTCCGAATAATACACGACGATGTACTGGCTTTAAGCCATCTCTTACATCTGGTAATGCGCGTGACACAATAACAGACATCGAATAATCGATGTATGCCGTCTTCATTTCATCTTCGATATTAATTCGAATTATCTTTTCGCCTTCAGCCATTGGTTTTTATAGGTTGTTTTTATTAAAGTTTGATTTTAGAAATAGCGTTTGAAAACAATAATTTATCAGTATTGATAACAATGTTAATAAGTCTCCAACGACAAGCCACGAAGTTAATCAAATGGAAGCATATTTTTGAGCAAAACTTAGAGTAATTATTAACAAAAACACGGATTAAAATTGGTGATAAAAAAAGGTGCATGTATGGTTGATTTTTCAAAAATTAAAATGATTTTTGAATTAAATCGTTTCATAAAATAAAACTAAAACTTTTTTAAATTTTATCCGTAAAAAAAAACGAAAAATATAAAGAACCATGGAAGCAAAATTTTCTCCGAGAGTAAAAGATGTGATTTCATTTAGCCGCGAAGAAGCACTACGATTAGGTCATGAGTATATTGGAACCGAACATTTGCTGTTAGGGCTTATTCGTGAAGGCGAAGGGATGGCAATCAAGTTTTTAAAATCCCTTAATATTAATCTTGTAGAGCTTCGTAAATCTGTTGAAAATGCAGTAAAAGGTAATACAACAACATCCAATAATTTAACAAATATTCCACTAACCAAGCAAGCTGAAAAGGCACTTAAGTTTACTTATTTGGAAGCTAAAATTTTCAAATCTGATATAATAGGTACTGAACATTTGTTGCTTGCAATATTAAAAGACGAAGATAATATTGCTACTCAAATTTTAAATCAGTTTGGTATAACCTACGACATTATGCGTGAAGAACTAGACATTTTTAAATCAAAAATCCGTTCTGAATCGCCTCAATCTGGAGGTGATGAAGATCCTTATTCAAAGGATGATGACGGTCCTTCTTTCGGACAAACTAAAAAACCAACCGATAGCAAATCGAAAACGCCTGTATTGGACAACTTCGGCCGCGACTTAACGAAAGCCGCTGAAGAGGGCAAACTAGACCCTATTGTTGGTCGCGAAAAAGAAATTGAGCGTGTATCGCAGATTCTTTCTCGTCGTAAAAAGAACAATCCAATTTTAATTGGAGAACCAGGCGTTGGTAAATCTGCCATAGCAGAAGGTTTAGCCCTTCGCATTATTCAACGTAAAGTTTCTAGGGTCCTATTCAATAAGAGAATTGTAACGCTTGATTTAGCTTCATTGGTTGCAGGTACTAAATACCGTGGTCAGTTTGAAGAGCGTATGAAAGCTGTTATGAATGAGCTTGAAAAATCACCTGATGTAATTTTATTCATCGATGAGATTCATACAATTATCGGTGCTGGTGGAGCCTCTGGTTCATTAGATGCATCAAACATGTTTAAACCAGCTTTAGCACGTGGCGAAATTCAATGTATCGGTGCGACTACACTTGATGAATACCGTCAGTATATTGAGAAAGATGGTGCGTTAGACCGTCGTTTCCAAAAGGTAATTGTTGATCCTACTTCAGTAGATGAAACGATCCAGATATTATCAAATATTAAAGAACGATATGAAGAGCATCATCATGTGAACTATACTCCTGCTGCAATAGCAGCTTGCGTTAAGTTAACAAGTCGTTATATCACAGATCGTTTCCTGCCAGATAAAGCAATTGATGCTTTAGATGAAGCCGGTTCTCGTGTGCATATTTCAAATATTCATGTTCCTCAAAATATCATCGATCTTGAAAACAAGGTAGCCGATATCAAGCAAGAGAAAAATCGTGTTGTTCGTAGTCAGAAGTACGAAGAGGCAGCTCGTTTACGTGATACTGAAAAGCAACTTATCGATCAATTAGAAACTGCTAAAAAAGCTTGGGAAGAAGAAACAAAAACACAAAGATATACTGTTGATGTTGAAGATGTGGCTAGTGTCGTAGCTATGATGAGTGGAATTCCTGTTACTAGGATTGCACAGGCAGAAACTACCCGATTGTTAAAGATGCCTGATGAGTTAAAAGGTAAAGTGATTGGTCAGGATGATGCTGTAAAGAAAGTTGTAAAAGCTATTCAGCGTAATCGTGCGGGATTAAAAGATCCAAATAAGCCTATCGGAACATTTATCTTCTTAGGTCCTACTGGAGTCGGTAAAACCGAATTAGCAAAAGTGTTAAGTCATTATTTATTTGATTCTGAAGATGCATTAATTCGTATCGATATGAGTGAGTATATGGAGAAGTTCGCTGTATCTCGTTTGATCGGAGCGCCTCCGGGATATGTTGGGTATGAAGAAGGTGGTCAGCTGACAGAAAAAGTTCGTCGTAAGCCTTACTCTATCGTATTATTAGATGAGATTGAAAAAGCTCATCCAGATGTATTTAACTTATTACTTCAAGTTTTAGATGATGGTCAGTTAACGGATAGCCTTGGACGTAAGATTGATTTCAAGAATACGATTATTATCATGACTTCAAATATAGGCTCTCGTCAACTTAAAGAATTTGGACAAGGAGTTGGATTTAATACTAATGCTCGCTCAAGTCAGTCAGATGATCATGCAAAAAGTGTTATTGAAAGTTCTTTGAAAAAAGCATTCGCTCCTGAATTCTTAAATCGTATTGATGATGTAGTAATGTTCAATAGCCTTACTAAAGAAGATATCTTCAAGATTATTGATATTGAACTAGCAGGATTGTACAAGCGCGTGAACGAACTTGGATATAAACTAATGTTAACTGATCAGGCAAAAGAATTCTTAACTGACAGAGGATATGATTCTAGCTATGGTGCCCGTCCTTTAAAGCGTGCAATTCAAAAGTACATCGAAGATCCGATGGCCGAAGAAATCATCAAAGGGGAATTAGTTGAAGGTGATACATTAGAGCTTGGACACGAAGCCGAAGCCGATCATTTAAAAATTAATATTGTGAAACCTTCGAAACCTTCGAAGAAGAAAAAAGAAGAATCATAAACTGATTCGTATAAATGAAAAGAGCGACCAATTGGTCGCTCTTTTCATTTAATTAGATTGTTATATAATTACTAATCTGCGAATTTATCCATCATCTCTTTACTTACTCCGGTATAAGAGAATCCTCCATCATGAAATAAGTTTTGCATGGTAACCATTTTAGTGTAATCGCTAAACAATGTTAAGCAATAATCAGCGCATGATTCTGCACTTGCATTTCCTAAAGGTGACATAACATCTGCGTAGTTATAAAATCCATCAAATCCTTTTACTCCTTGTCCTGCGGTAGTTTTTGTTGGCGACTGAGAAATTGTATTAATACGAACTTTCTTAGCCTTTCCATAATGATATCCGAAGCTTCGTGTGATGCTTTCTAAAAGTGATTTAGCATCTGCCATGTCACCATAGTCAGGGAATACACGCTGAGCAGCGATATAAGACAAAGCAACTACACTACCCCATTCTGAAATAGCGTCTAAACGCATTGCAGTTTGAAGCGTTTTATGTAATGACATCGCCGAGATATCTACCGTTTTATGGTAATAATCGTAGTCTAAATCAGTGTACGTTTTTCCTTTACGTACGTTAGGCGACATACCAATTGAGTGTAAAACAAAATCGATTTTTCCGCCTAATATTTCTTGCGACTTAGTAAATAAATTTTCAAGGTCTTCAATGCTTGTTGCATCCGCACCAATAACTTGAGCATTGCATTTTGTAGCAAGCTCGTTAATTGCACCCATTCTTAATGCGACAGGTGCATTTGTTAATGTAAATGTTGCTCCTTCTTCATGACAGCGTTCAGCAACTTTCCATGCAATTGAATTTGGGTCCAATGCTCCGAAAATAATTCCTCTTTTTCCTTTTAACAGGTTAGTAGCCATAGTATCTATTTTATGGGTTCAAAAGTAGTTTAAATATTTGAAAACTTAGTTGGCGATCAGGGCTTTTGCGTTATCTATAGCTGCCTCTGTCAGTTGTTCGCCTGATAACATCCTTGCTATTTCTTGAACCCTTTGACTGTCGTTCAGTAATTTAAGCGAAGTATGTGTTTTTTCTTTTCCTTCTGTTTTGTAAACAAAGTAATGATGATGACCCTTTCCCGCCATTTGAGGTAGATGCGTTATTGCAATCACTTGGTGGTTTTCAGCCATCTTCTTTACAATGCTTCCAACTTTGGCTGCTGTTTCGCCAGAAATACCTGCGTCAATTTCGTCAAATATAACGGTTGGCATATCCGATAGTTCAGCCATCATGGCTTTAATGCAAAGCATCAATCGGGATAATTCACCACCTGATGCTACTTTGCCAATTTCTTTGTGTGTTCCACCTTTATTGGCGAGGAATAAAAATTTAATCTGGTTTCCACCATCAGCATTAAAATCGGAAGGTGTTAAGTCAAGGCATTCTATTTTTAATGTTGCACCAGCCATCGCAACATCCATTAACATGCGATTGATTTCTCCCTCAATTTTCGGAATGGCTTTTTTGCGGTTGGTACTTAGCATCTCTGCAATCGAATTCAATTCTTTTGTATGTGCTAAAATTTCTTTTTCAGTCGTATCAATTTTGTCTTGAAGTGAATCGATCAAATTTACCTTTTCTGCAAGATCAGCTTCAATGTTCATTAAATCTTGTATTGAACTTACTCGGTGTTTTTGCTGTAATCGATAAATCAGATTAAGTCGATCGGACACAATTTGCATTCGCGCATTATCCGCATTAATCTCGTTTGTCGCATCTTCCAATTCGTCAGCGATATCTTTTAATTCAACACAGCTGCTGTTTAAACGATTGAAGAATTCCTGATAACGAGCATCAAACTTTATGAGAGACTGTAGCTGAGTAGCACATGCTTTTAAATTAGAAAGCAAGGTTGTTTCTCCACCATTAATACTCTGATATGCACTAAATAATTTCTCTTTAATCTCTTCCGCATTTTCAAGTTTCTCAAGGTCTTGCTCTAGTTGCGTTTGCTCATCAGGATTATTTAAAAGTGCTTCTCCTAATTCGGTTAATTGAAAATTGAAATAGTCTAAGTCAGCCTTGCCTTTTGCTTCTTCTGTTTTTAATGTTTCGAGAATCTTCTTTTTCTGATTTATGATTGAAAAGATGCTTTTATAGTTGGCCAGATTTTTTGTGTTCTTAGCATAGGCATCAACTAAGTTTAATTGAAATGCTCCAGAGTTTAATAATAGTGTTTCGTGTTGCGAATGGATATCGACCAACTGCAGGGTAAGCTCTTTTAATGTTGCCAGGTTTACGGGAGAGTCATTAATAAATGCGCGAGATTTACCTTCAGGATTTATCTCTCTTCGTATATGTGTTTCTGCCTCAAAATCTAAATCGTTATTTTTAAAAAAATCAGCATGCGATTTTTCCGATATCTGAAATGTTCCTTCAATGATGCATTTAGATTTTTTATCTAATAAAGTTCCTGAATCGGCCCGCTGACCTAATATTAATTCAAGTGCACCTAATAAAATGGATTTTCCTGCACCGGTTTCTCCAGTAATTACAGATAAACCTTGATCGAATACGATGTCAAGTTCATCAATCAAAATGTAATTCTTTACGTAAAGTCTCTTTAACATGACTTAATGATCAATCAAAAAAAATTAATTTCCGCCTGTTTGGATTTTGTTGTACTTGGTGGAGTTCGAAGGGTCGATTTCAGATAGAATTAGAACCATATTGGATTTAATATCACCTGATGCACCCGAGAAAATATTCACAACTTCATCTGCTTTTGCGTCAAACAATGTTTTCATGAAAACAGATTGCGGTTTATCATTATTTACTCTTCTAATGTTTTCAATCGCATCAGCACATATACGAATAGATTCATCTCTGGTTTTTGTCATCGTGTCTAATCCTTTACGATGAAAATCATAGTATAAATTACGGATTGGCTTGTAAATAGGATTGTTTATGTTTTCACATAGCCAATAACGATTTCTGTTAGCCTCAAATGCTTTCCATCCTGGTTCTGCGGCGTTAGTACTATTAGCAACAATAGATTGTGCTTTGGCAAAATATTCACCTCCTCCAAGTTTTGAATAAGAGTCATAATCTAAGCCTAAAATGATGTTTGCATAATATGCTAATACAGAAACTAAATTTGGATTTCTACCTGACTCACCTGCATAATCCAATGTTTGAAATTCAACATATCTGAAAGTAAAGTCATCGTCTTTATAATTAATCAACGGTGAATTATAAGATGTACCAAAAACAGGTCTTCTGGCAGATACTTGTATGCTACCTTTAAATTCATCAGTGGAAACACGATCTGTTATTTCTATCTGAATGGAACACTCAATTTTTTCTTCCATTTTAAATTTATCATTCGTCCAGCGCGTATTATTCATGAATTCATAAATAGCTGTCTGAAGTGTTGTATAAATTTTCTTATCAGAGCTTTGGATGCGTGGCGTAAGTACATTCACCTGACAGGTAAGTTCCTGCGCGAAAATAGTCGTGGAGGAAAAAATAAATAAGAATAGAAATAGAATCTTACGCATGCACAAACTCCTTTATTTTTTTAACGATATCTTTTGCTAAATCGGTTTTTAATTTTAACGGAAGTTCGGTCGTTTCAGTATGACTTATAAATGTAATCTTGTTAGTGTCAGTGCCAAAACCAGCCCCTTCATCGTTAAGCGAATTTAAGATAATTAAATCTAAATTCTTTGCATTTAATTTATTCTTTGCATTATTTATTTCATCATTTGTTTCTAGTGCAAATCCCACTAAAAACTGATTATTTTTTTTAATTTGACCAAGGCTTGCGGCGATGTCCTTCGTCTTTATTAATGACAGGTTCATATCGCTATCCGACTTTTTAATTTTAGTGGAGGAGGTTACTTCAGGGGTATAGTCTGCAACAGCAGCGGTTAATACAGCTCCCGCAGCATTTTCAAAATTTGTCATCACAGCCTCATACATTTCTAAAGCACTGTTTACTGAAATGACGGTTATCCCTCTTGGAATTTCTATTGAAACAGGACCTAAAACCAAAATCACATCCGCTCCATTATCCGCTAATTCTTTGGCAATTGCAACTCCCATTTTGCCAGTAGAATGGTTGCTGATATAACGAACAGGATCTATTGCTTCTCTTGTTGGACCAGCTGTAACAATAATCTTTTGTCCATGAAGTGGTAAATCTGAACAAAGAAAGTTAACAACTTCGTTAACGATATCAATAGGTTCAACCAATCTTCCCTCTCCTACTAGTCCGCTTGCTAATTCACCTTGCGCAGGGCCAACAATTTTATGAATTCTGGTTGTTAACTTTTTTAAGTTTTCTTGAGTTGATTCATGTAAAAACATATCATGATCCATTGCAGGCGCAATCATTACCGGACAACGCGCTGATAAATAAACTGCATCTACAATTGATTCACAGATTCCTGTAGCAAAATGAGCAATAGTATTGGCTGAGGCTGGCGCAATCACTAATAAGTCGGCCCATAGTCCTAACTCTACATGATTATTCCAGGTTTCATCTTCTGAAACCATGGAATGAAATACGGGATTTTTAGATAAGGTGGAAAGTGTTAGTGGACTGATAAATTCCGTAGCAGAAGGTGTCATAATAACACGCACATTGGCTCCTTCTTTCACTAACAAACGACAAAGATCCGCGGCTTTATAAGCTGAAATACTGCCGGTAATCCCGAGCAGGATATTTTTACCGGATAGCCGCATATTTAATTATTCTTGGTCCTTAAGTGGATTTCTATGATAAATTTTTCCGTCTAAAAACTCTTGAATAGATACCAATGTTGGCTTAGGTAAACGCTCATAGTGTTTAGAAATCTCAATTTGTTCACGGTTTTCAAAAATCTCTTCTAAGTTATCTGTTGCAGAAGCAAACTCTGATAATTTATCAGTCAATTCTTCTTTCATCTCTGATGCAATATGATTTGAACGACGAGATAAAACTACAATTGATTCGTAGATGTTTCCTGTCTTTTCTTCAAAGTTCAACAGGTCGCGTGTAACAGTTGTGTTGGTAGAAGATTTATAATTTGCCATAGTAGGAAATGATTATCGTTTTTATGAGTTATGAATTTTTAACTTGATTTTCAAATTTCTTTACTTCAGATTTTGAAGCATCAAATATCTTTTCTGCGTCGCGAAGATACCTACTTTGTGGGAAATTATCTACTAATTTGTAATAGATATCTAAAGTATTTTTAAATCGCTCTTCTTTTTTAGTGTCAATGCTTTTAGTTGCATATGAAAACTGGGCTTTCATCATCGTAAAAAGAGCCACCTCTTTGTATTCTGTTCCAGGATAAACAGTCAGTAAATTCTCAAAAGCAACTACAGAAGCTTTGTATTCTTCCATATCAAAATAGAGTTTTGCTATATCAAACGACTTGTCTTCTAGTTTTTTACGCAATTCATCAATTCGAATGTTAGCTTCTTTTACTTTTTCGCCTTGCGGATAGCGATTTATAAATAATTGAAATTTTTCAATAGCCTCAAGCGTAGATGTTTGATCTAGGCTGGAGATAGGACTATCCAAGTAATAGCAATAGGCAAACATGTATTGGGCCTCTTCGGCGTGCTTACTATTAGGAAATGTTTGAACAAAATTGTTAAAGTAGTAAGCAGCTGTCTGGTAATCATCTACATAATAAGTGCAATAGGAATAGTAATAATAGGACTCTTCCGCCTTTGCCGTACCTCTATAAACAGAAATCAATTCTTCAAATAATTGAAGCGCATGGTAGTAGTCCTTTTTCTCGTAATATTTAACGGCTCCAATGTACTTGGCATCCATATCCGGATTCTTCGTAAGCTTCTGAAACTTACTACATGATGATATCACTAAAACCATTACGAGGAAGGCTATTCCTTTCTTCATTTTCTCTAAAATATCCGCAAATTTAACTAATTAGACTATCAAAAATCCCTCATTAAACAAGAACTTGTTAAAAATATTGTAATTGTTAAGCAATTAAAAGTTAATTTTGTTCCCACTTTTGAATCACAAGATATCAAGAATAAAAACCAAAAAAAATATACAATGATTGATTTATTTGAAAAGCTAAAGCAAAACCGCGGACCTTTAGGGATGCATGCAAAGGATGCCCACGGATATTTTACATTTCCAAAGTTAGAGGGTGATATTTCAAACAAGATGATTTTCCGTGGAAGAGAGCGACTTGTTTGGAGTTTAAATAATTATTTGGGTTTAGCTAATCATCCTGAAGTACGCAAAGCAGATGAAGAAGGTGCGAAAATGTATGGATTTGCGTTGCCAATGGGAGCAAGAATGATGTCGGGTAACTCCAACCCTCATGAAAAATTAGAGGCTGAGTTATCAAGTTTCATGAGTAAAGAAGATACAATCCTTTTAAATTTTGGGTACCAAGGAATGGTAAGTGCTATTGATGCTTTGGTTGATCGTCACGATGTAATTGTTTACGATTCTGAAGCACATGCTTGTATCATCGATGGTTTACGTCTGCATATGGGTAAGCGCTTTGTTTATCCGCATAACGATATCAATAATCTTATAAAGCAATTAGAAAGAGCAACAAAGCTTGTTGAAAATACCAATGGTTCTATTCTGGTAATTACTGAAGGTGTTTTTGGTATGTCGGGTGATCAAGGTAAACTGAAGGAAATTGTTGAGTTAAAAAAGAAGTTCAACTTCCGTTTGTTTGTTGATGACGCACATGGATTCGGTACGATGGGTAAAACTGGTGCTGGTACTGCAGAGCATCAAGGTGTTCAAGACGGAGTTGATATTTACTTCGGAACGTTTGCAAAATCGATGGCCTTAATTGGTGCTTTCATTAGTAGCGAAGAGCAAGTTGTAGAGTATTTACGTTATAATATGCGTTCTCAAATTTTTGCTAAATCGTTGCCAATGCCGTTAGTAATCGGTGCTTTAAAACGCTTAGAATTATTAAGAACGCAGCCTGAGTTGAAAGATAAATTATGGGAGATTACTAACGCGCTTCAATCAGGATTAAAAGCAGAAGGATTTGAATTAGGAAATACAGATTCTCCGGTTACTCCAGTATATTTAAACGGAACTATACCAGAAGCAACAAACCTTATTCTTGATTTACGTGAGAACTACGATATCTTCTGCTCAATGGTGGTTTATCCGGTGGTACCTAAAGGAGTTATTATGCTTCGTTTGATTCCTACAGCCGTTCATACTTTAGAGGATGTTACTTATACAATCAATGCCTTCAAAGATGTCAAGAAAAATCTTTTGGCAGGCAAGTATAATTTAGATAAAATCGTTACTTCTTTATAATAATAGCACTAAGAAAAAAAATAAAAGCCTCTGTTAAACAGAGGCTTTTTCGTTTATAGTAACTAATTCTACATCGTATATTACAGGACCAGGTCCTGTTAACTTATTTGTTCCAGGAAGTCCTTTTCTATTATTAGTGTCGAAAATGATACGATAAATTCCACCTACTTTTAGATTGGCCGTTGCTATATCCCAATTAGCTGGAACGCCAGGAGCTCCCATTACATATTGAAATTCTTTACCTATTTTTTTAGAGGATTCGAATACCTGTCCGTTAATTAACTTTGCTGTAAATCGAATTCGCACAGTATCACCAGCAGCTGGAAAATTCCCACCGCCTTCTTTTAATATGATAAACTGACAGCCTGGAGAAAGTTGCGTTCCTGACAAATTGTTTTGTGCCATATAATTTTCTGTCTCCAGTTTATCCTGCTGAATATATTTATTGATTTCGTCCTCTGCTAACTTGTCAAATTCTTCCTTTGTTTTAACTTCTAGTAATCTAACTTCAATCCTGATTTTTTCACCTGTTTTGATAAATGGAGGCATCGCTTGTTTAAAGATATATTTAAATACCGAATCAGAAGGAATTAAAAAACTCGCTGAATCACCTTCTGTCATTAATGCAAATCCTTCTTCAATACTTCCTTTAAAAGCAGGTTGATATAATTCAGTAATAAAAAGTTTATTATCTGAAAACATTGAATCTGACTGAGTGATGAATTTAATGTTCATTCTTAAAACATCCGTTAGTTTTGGCTTACGTCCTTTTTTCGATTCAATGAATTTGTACTCTAAACCGTTTTCATTTTTATTGTAACCATTCTTATTACAGGAAACAAAAAGTGCAGCAATAATTACTGATGATAATAACAAAATTTGTATTCGTTTGAAGCTACTAAACATGTTTATTTAATTTTTAACTTTTAATAATTCGATTGTATAAACTAGACTGGCACCACTTCCAATCTTATTACCGTCACCACTAATTCCGTAGGCTAAATAAGATGGAATAATAATTTTAGCTTTAGAGCCACATGGAATTAATTGCAATACTTCTTGTAATCCGGTTGGCTCATTACTTTGCCCGATTTTAATTTGTAATACTCCTGAGCTGTCACTCGAATAGCAATAGGTGTTATCTAGTAGTTTAATATTGTATTTTAATTTTACTTCAGCTAGGTTTTTAGGCTTTTCTCCCCTGCCAACTTCATTTATTAAATAATGTATTCCAGTTTTAGTTTCTTCCATTACAAAGTTGTTCTTTGCTATGAAGGAATCAATCTTCGCTTGTTCTATGAGAATCATTTTTTTGTTTCTGTCAATTAATGATTCTTTGTCATGAGTAGTAGGATTATTATTAGTAGTATAAATTACTTCATTTTCTTTTTCATTAGTAACCTCCATACCTCCGCATCCTACTATACATGGCAGTATTACTAAAAGCAATTGAAAAATGATTTTATTTTTATTAATCATGTTGAAGTTCGCTTAGTATTTTCTTAAATTTAAGTATGGTATCTTCTAATGATAAATGCGACTTGCCCCCTGCTGCATTTTTATGTCCTCCACCTTCAAAATGTTTTTCAGCGAGGTCCTTAACAGAGAAGTCACCTTTCGAACGAAAAGAAATTTTAATTATCCCATCTCGCTCACTGAATAAAACTGCCATTTTAATCCCCTCGATACTTAAACCATAATTAACGATTCCTTCGAGATCGCCAGATTGATGATTAAATCGCTTCATATCATCTTTTGTACATAAAAAATAGGCTGCTTTATATTCGTTTAGTACGAACATGTTGTTAAGTAAAACATGTCCTAAGAATCTCAGTCTGTCTTCAGAAGAGGTATCATACACGGCTTCATGAACAAAATCGTTTCGCATACCCGTATTAAGTAAAATGCCAATTACACGATGTGTTTCCGCTGTCACACTACTAAAACGAAAGCTTCCGGTATCCGTCATAATACCTGCATAAAGACATGCTGCACTATCCATAGTTATTAATGATAAACCATCAAGTGCCTCTATAAAATGAACTATTAATTCGCATGTTGAACCTATTGAAGGATAGGAAAAGGCAAAGTCGCAGAAATCTTTTGGTGCTAAGTGATGGTCAATCATGATCTTCTTAGCGCTGCTGTTTTCAATTATATTGCTTAAGCCTTCTGTTCTTGTTGGATCATTAAAATCAAGGCAAAATAATAAATCGGCTTGATTGAAAAATTCTTTTGCTTTTTCTGGAGACAACATAAAGTCTGTCGTTTCGCCACTTCCATGCATCCATTTTAAAAATCCGGGAAATTCGCTTGGTAAAACAATATTAGCTTCAATTCCAATCGACTTAAAATAAGCCCATAAACCTAATGAAGATCCTAAGGCATCACCGTCAGGTTTGTAATGAGTAGTTATTACAATCCGTTTGCTGTTTGAAATCAGCGACTTAACTGATTCAATTTTATTTTGATCAAATTGGGGTTTCATATTGTTCGTCAAATTTAATCCAATTAACTTTGCAGCCCAATAAAAGACTATAAAATAAGATGAAAACGAATCGCACATTTACCATGCTTAAGCCTGATGCCGTACAAAATGGACATATCGGAGCTATCTTGGATCACATTACAAAGGCAGGATTTAGAATCGTTGCCATGAAGTACACAAAGCTATCAACAGAATCTGCTGGAAAGTTTTATGAAGTACATAAAGAGCGTCCTTTCTATAATGACCTTGTAAGTTACATGTCATCAGGACCAATCGTAGCTGCAATTTTAGAAAAAGAAAATGCAGTTGAAGATTTCCGTAAAATTATCGGTGCTACTGATCCTGCTAAGGCTGAGCCAGGAACAATCCGTAATTTATACGCTAAATCAATTGATGCAAATGCAGTTCACGGTTCTGACAGTGACGAGAATGCAGAGATTGAAGGTAATTTTTATTTCTCTTCGCAAGAGAAATTTTAATTAGGAAAAATTAAAAAATATAAGGGCCTTTAGAAATAAAAGCCCTTTTTATTTGAATTCAATTTTTAAAACTAGCTCCTCTCCTATTTTTTCGTTGAATTGTTTTCTTAATTCTTCTTTTTGATAATCGAGTTCGTTTCGAATTACAGCAGAGGTAAGAAAGATTGTTAGTTTGCCTTGATAAAATCGAAGTTTATTGGTTCTTGAAATTATTGGTCCACTCATTAACTCGACCCATACAGCATTTATTTTTGCTTGCGCAATTCCATCACTAAGATTGTTTTCTTTGATCATATCTTCAATGACTTTGCCGATATTTTTTTCATTAGTCTTGCGCATTTAACGAAGGTGGAAAAAAATGTTGAATAATGGAAATTATAAGCACATTTTAGTTTGTAAAATAATTTATATTTGACATTCATGAAGATAATTACACTTACGACCGATTGGGGTTCCCATGATCATCATGTTGGTGCTTTAAAAGGTTTGCTTTATAGTGTTTTCCCAGATGTGTTGGTTGTTGATATCACGCATGATATTCAGCATTTTTCGATTCAACAGGCCGCTTATATTTTCAGGAATATTTATACTCGTTATCCTGAAGGTACCGTACATATCATTGCCGTTCAAAATGCAGAAGGTATGAAGTCTGATTTATTGGCGATTAAAAAAGATGGTCATGGCTTCGTAGGAATGAATGACGGATTATTCTCTTTAATTTTTGGTGATCAGCCCCCAGCAAATATGGTTGCTGTAAAGCTAGATATTGAACAGAAGCCAGGATATGATTTAGAGGTTCTTACTTTTGTTGCTACTCATTTATTATCGGGCCAAAATGTTTTTGAACTTGGTAATCGTCCCGAACAGTTTGTTATAAGAAAAGATTTTAAACCTGTATTAGAAGAAGAAGTTATTAGAGGTACTATTATTTACATCGACAGTTTCGGGAATGCCGTGTCAAATATTCATCGCGATGTCTTCTTTAATCAGATTAAGGAAAAAAAGTTCGAAATAAATATTCGGAAGTTTTCTGAAAACAAAATCAGCACAGATTATACAGATGTAGAAGCTGGAAATATGGTCGCATTATTTAATGATGCAGGTCTTTTAGAAATCGCTTCCAACCAAGGCTATGCGAATAAGCTTTTGGGAATAAAATTAAATGATGCGATAAGGGTAGATATTAAATGATAGTTAGAATAGTCAGAATGAAAGTTAGTGAATCAGATGTGTCTGTTTTCCAGCGTTATTTTAATGAATCATTTTCCAAAATAAGAAGTTTTCCAGGATGTAATGATTTAGCACTTTACACGGATATAAATGAACCAGGTATGGTAATTACTTTTAGTCGCTGGGATGATGAAGCTGCATTGAATATTTATAGGGATTCGATTGTTTTTAAAGAAACATGGAATAAAGTAAAACCATTGTTTATTGCTAAACCCGAAGCGTTTAGTATGGCGGAATTAATTTAATTTAAATTTTGCTTTACTCAATTTTATAGTTTTGTATCCATAATAAAAAATCATATGAAAAATATTTCAGTTATCGGTTCTGGTCAAATGGGAAATGGTATTGCCCATGTGTTTGCTCAAAATGGATTTAAAGTAATGCTAATTGATATAAAAGAGGATGCGCTTGCAAGAGCCGTTCAAACGATATCGGCTAATCTTGATCGCCAAATATCTAAAGGTTTAATTTCTGAAGATGTGAAATCACTTACGCTCGGAAATATTGAGACAACAACGGATATGAAAGGAGGTGTTGCAAATGCTGATTTAGTTGTTGAAGCGGCCACTGAAAATATCGATTTAAAATTATTCATTTTTAAAGAATTGGATGCAAATACGAAACCTGATTGTATCCTGGCATCAAATACATCTTCAATATCTATTACAAAAATTGCTTCTGTTACAAATCGTGGAGATAAAGTAATCGGAATGCATTTTATGAATCCTGTTCCAGTTATGAAATTGGTAGAGGTAATCAGAGGTTATAATACTTCTGATGAGGTAACAAATTTAGTAATTGAAACTTCAAAGAAATTAGGCAAAGTGCCTGTTGAAGTAAATGATTATCCTGGATTTGTGGCAAATAGAATTTTAATGCCAATGATTAATGAAGCGATTAATACTTTGTTTGAAGGTGTAGCCGGTGTAGAAGAAATTGATACGGTAATGAAGTTAGGTATGGCGCATCCTATGGGGCCATTACAGTTAGCAGACTTTATCGGACTAGATACTTGTTTAAGCATTATGCGTGTATTACACGACGGATTTGGTAATCCTAAATATGCTCCTTGTCCTTTATTAGTTAACATGGTTGTAAGTGGTAACTTAGGTGTTAAATCGGGACAAGGATTTTACAAGTATATCAAAGGCAGTAAGGATATTGTTGTAGCAGATAATTTTAAAAAATAAGAAAAGACAGTACATAAAAAAAGGTGATTCGAAGAATCACCTTTTTTCGTTTAAGCCATTTTATTTAGCCAGATAAATCTTTTGTATTTCCGACTTTTCGTTAGTGGTAACCGTTATGAAATAGATACCACTTTCAAGATTACTTAAGTCCATGTCGTAATTTTGATTGGTGCTTATTTCATTCGCAACGATAGTCTGTCCAAGTATGTTTGTTAGACGCAGGTTACATTTTTCGCTAAACATGGTATTCTTACGAATATGAAAAATAGCTGTTGATGGATTTGGAAATACGACGAAGCCTGCATTAGTTGTAAAGGTCTCTACTCCTACACTGCTGTTGGTACAAATTTCTAATCCCCATCCATCTAAACTACCTCCATCTTGATTAGCACCATCAGCAACCGTTAATGTCCATGTGCCAGATGCATTTATTCCATTAAAGACTGATAGCGGAGTTTGTGGCTGATAAGTCCCTCCTCCAATTGGTGGGCAAGGCAATGCTGCTGGTGCAGCCTGATCGTCAAAGTTGCAATCGAAGTTGTCTTCGTTATTACATATTGCCCCAAATAGCGTACATACTGAACCGTTAGGACCTGTTAAGGTAAATGTTAAGTCGTTTATCCATGAATGAGTTCCTAATAAACCTATTACATTAACATCGTTAATAGTCCCTGTCAAGTTGGTTGTTAATGTAGATGTAACTGTAGGTGATCCACTTTGAGATATTGTAACTGGAATATTTACACTTAGACTATTTGCACAAGAATTTGTAGTAAAACTATTAATTAACGAAACGGGAGATGAACCACAATCATTGCTTGCTGTTACATGCCAGTAGTATGTACTGCTAGGTAATAATCCAGTTGCAAGGTAATTGCCTGAAGCAATATTACTAGCTGTCAAAACAATATTTGCAAATAAACTATCCATAGCAACTTCTATCGTATAAGTTACGCCTGGAGTTGTAAATGAATTCCAACTTAAATTAGGTGATGTTGTAGTACCAATAGTATTGTTAGCAGGTGTTGTTAATGTTACAGCAGTTAGGTTGCTTTCAAGAATACCTAAAGCGACATTGGTTGACTTTGTAACTGTAGCTGATGTTCCAGTGATTGTTAAATTATAACTACCAACCATCGCATTAGTAAATCCTGAAATAGTTAAAGTTATTGGAGTGCCGTCATTTACTGCTGTAGCAGGATTAAATATTGCTGTTGCTCCACTTGGTAAGCCAGTTAATGTGAAAGTGGTAGTGTCGCTAAACGATAAAAATGTTTGATAATTGAAATTATAAATTGCATCGTTTGGCAAGCATAAAGTTTGTGAGCTGTTACTAAAATTCATTACAAACTCCGATGATTGTATATTGATCATTGCAGCATTTAATGCATAGAAAATATTGCCTGCGCCACGAACCATAATTCTTCCTGTTGTTGTTGTCGCTCCTGCCGGAACTGTAATAGTTGCTGAACCATTATTTGGAACTCCTGTAGCTAGCACATAAGGGTAGGTAAAGCCACTATCAAGTGATAAGTAAATATCTACATTCTGACAATTTACTGTTGCATTGTTAGTGTTTGCTACATTCCAGGTTATTGTTTCACTGGTCCCCGCATTCCATGTAACGTTTGTATTTTGAGAAGACACTACAAACGGCCCTGCGTTATCTACGGTTACAGTCATTAAGTCAGATGCAGTTTGTCCACCTTGAATATCATTATCTCTTACTAAAAACGAGAAGTTCATTGTCCTAGCAACGGAAGGCGTAACTTCCCAGGTTGGTGTTAAGTTGTTTTGTACTACACTTCTTAAGTTAGGCATATAACGATTAGGGGATGGCTGTGGTGATATACTTCTATACATCGGACCAACAGCGTAAGTAGATTGTGGTGATGCATTGCCTGGCGATTGTGCAGGATCATTTTGCCCCCAGTTGTAAGTTAGTGATGCATTGCCATCGGGATCATTACCGATTCCTTCTAAAATGAATGCAGTGCCTTTAGGAATTGTATAATTCGCACCAGCATCTGCAGTTGGAGGTTGATTTGTAATTGGAGTTTGAAATCCGCAAGTGCTGTTTCCTGATTGTAAGTTCAATGAAATATCTCTGACATTTACATAGTTAAAATCATCATCGCTGTGAGCTTGAACATTACTTGAACAAATACCTGCGTAACCCATAATTGAACTTCCGCTCGCAGGTTCAACTTCAGATAATCCGCTTCCACTTCTAGAACAAGTATTCATTACATGATATCCACCAAACTGATGTCCCATTTCATGTGCTACATAATCAATATCGAATGGGTCTCCTGTTGGGTTTGGAGAGCCTGTCATGCCTCTACCCTTATGAGTACCTGTTTGCGATGTGCTTAAACATACACAAGCAATACATCCTGCATTTCCACCACCAGATGTGTTAAAGTTATGTCCAATATCATAGTTGCTAACTCCTATTCTTGCATCTATCGTTTGTGCAGTCTTTGTATTCCATTCATTCGCCCAAGGGTCTGTACCTGTATTGCCATAAAATATTAGCGTGTCGTTATTAGCTACAAATTCCATTGTAACTGCTAAATCTCTTTCATAGATTCCATTCACGCGGTTCATTGTTATGGTCATTTGTGCTTGAATATCTGCAACCTCCTGCCCTGGTGTAAGCGCAAAAATATTTCCATACTCAGCAGTACATGATTGTGCTAAACGGAAAGTTCGAAAAATCTGATCGTTCGTATCAAACTGCTTCGGAGAGCCACCATTTCTTAGAGAGGGAAGATTTATATCGTCGCCAGTACTACATTCAAATTGTTGGTTACTTCCATCAAGGGACTGCTTATCATAAACAATAATATACTTTCCATCATTTGTATATGGATCAATATAATTAGATGAATGCTTACCCGAAATTGTCATGGTGTTTAATCCGAATTGCGTTATGCTAAAACGCATTGTTGCAGTTGGATCATCAATTCCCTGAGCCGCATATGTTTTTATCATTGGAAATTTAGCGGCTAAATCACGATGCATAATCGGCGACTCATAAACTTTAAATTTTTCAAAGTTGCCATATGCATTTGGGAATTCTAGTATTACAGGATTACCTGTTATACTTCCTCTTAAAGGTGCATTAGCAAGGATCGTTTTTAATTGAAGTAAATCAACTTCATAAAAAAATGCAGAAGAAGGAATTGAGTTTCTTCGGGCAATTGTTTTGTTTTTTAAAGTTTCTGATTTTACAGGTTTAAATACAACCAGTGGATTAGTTGCATTACTGAACTGAATTGAAAAAAGAATAATAAGAAGTGAGATTACATGCTTTTTCATTAGTTTAATTCTTGGTTTTATTGGTTTTAAATTGGTTTTAATTTTTAATACTTGATAGTAAGCAATTGAACATTTCTTCTTTCTCTTCAGAAGTAGCTTTGAAATTGTTTTTTAATGCTTGCTTGGCCATTTCGTGAATTGGACCAATCATTATTGTGTAAAGAATATCCTCGTCCATATTTTTTAATCTTCCCTCCATTACTCCTTTGGATAAAACTCTTCTAAGGTTAGCGAAAACGAACGCATCATTCTCGTTTATTAATTTAACTAATGCATTACTTTGTTGATATTGATAAAAAAAATCTGCAGCTTTCAAATCATTAAATACAGATTCATAATAAGCCATCCATAATTCTTTAATTAATTCTTCTGAATGACGATTTAAATCTAAATCAATATTAACATCTTGCTTCTTCTTGCGCTTGATATATTGATAAAGCTGATTAATCAAATCATCTTTATCTTTAAAATATAAATAAATAGTACCTATGGCTATTCCCGAAAGACGAGCAACTTCTGTAAGCTTAATACCAGCAAAGCCTTTTTCATAGACTAAACGCAGGGTAGCTTCAAAAATCTTATCAATTTTACTATAATCTTTTTCTCTTGCCATTTTACCTTACGAAAATAGTGAATAAGCCGAATATTTTAAATGTTGTATAAAAAAGGACAATCTTTTAAAAGGCATGATTTATTTTCATTAATTTGCATAATCATGGCGTCAATATTTTCTATAGGAGATTCTGTCACTTTTATTAATGAAAAGCAGAATGGGATTGTAATCGGTTTTAAGTCAAATAGCATTGTAGTAGTTGAAATTGAAGACGGGTTTACGCTTGACGTACTCTCTAAAGAAATAGTTCTTATCCAGGCTGCACAAGAAAAGGCGATGGGTGTAAATAATTCATCTTTGGATATAGTCGATAAGCAAGTTGTTATCAATAATACTCCTGAATATTCAAATTATATTGATGGCAATAAAATAACTGTATTAGCTATTCCCGAAGCCTCTGCCGTTTTAAGTGGTTCTATTAAGCTTTTACTTTGTAATCCATCAAAAGGTCAAATACAGGGTTATTTATTCGAAAAAAGAAAAGACGGTCTGCAAAGAGTAGCAAATTTTTCTGTTGAAAAGAATAATCAAAAGGAGTTGTCAGAATATTCCAGGGATGGTCTTATGAATATTGATTCTTTTTTAATTGCTTATACATGGTCAGAGGAAAATAGTTTTACATCAAGTAGTAAAGATTTTACAATTGAATATCCTGGATTATTACAAAATTACCCTACCCTAGCTGCTCCTTATTGCTTTGCTACAAGTCATGACATCTTAGCAATAACAGATGATAATTTTGAAATTGATCTCGATTTGTTAAAGGATAAATTTCAGATAGAAGGCAATAAATCAGTTAAAAGTCAGAAAGCTAACGCTGTGAAATCGAGGAAAGATGATATGAATTTGTTAAGGCGTTATGGCTTATCAGGTGTCAATTCAATTGTTGATTTACATATTGAAGCATTAATTGAATATCCCGAAGGTTATTCGAGTAGCGAGCTAATTCGTATTCAACTAAATCATTTCAGAAGTGAACTTGACAAAGCTATGGTAGCAAAGATGCATACTATTGTTTTTATTCATGGTGTTGGGAATGGGAAATTAAAAGAAGCCATTCATTCAGAGTTGAAAGAACTCGAATTAAAATATAGACCTGCCGATTTTTCTAAATATGGAATCGGTGCAACAGAAGTGTTATTATCCTAATTAATCAACTATGAAAATTACTTTTTACGGAGCTACTCAAACTGTTACAGGTAGTAAGCATCTAATCACTACTGAAGGAGAAAAAAATCTTTTATTAGATTGTGGTTTATTTCAAGGGCGTGGCTCTGAAACAGAATCAATGAATCGTCATTTTGGATTTGATCCAACTACTATTGATTATCTGATTTTGTCTCATGCGCATGCAGATCATGCCGGCAATATTCCTCAATTAGTGAAAGCTGGGTATAACGGACCAATATTCGCAACTCCTGCTACCATCGACTTATGTACCATCATGCTTGCGGATAGTGCACATATTCAGGAATATGATGTTCAGTATTTAAATAAAAGACGAATTAAAAAACATCAGGAATTACTTAAACCTATTTATACAATTGAAGATGTTCATAATGCGCTTAAGCAGTTTGTGCCAGTTCGATTACATGAATTAGTGAAAATTGACAAGGAATTATCTTTTCATTTTACGGAAGCAGGACATATCTTAGGTAGTGCATGCGTAAATGTTTTGGTAAACGAAGGAAAAAAAATCAAGAAGCTTTTCTTTAGTGGAGATGTTGGGCGCTATAACGATAAAATTATGAAAGCACCAGAAGCATTTCCTCAAGCAGATATCATCTTAATGGAAACAACTTATGGGAATCGTTTGCATGAACATACAAATGATGCTGAAGAACGACTTTTAAAAGTTGTAATTGATACTTGTGTAAACAGGAAAGGTAAAGTTATTATCCCTGCTTTCAGTTTAGGAAGAACGCAAGAGATCGTTTATGCATTAGACAGAGCACATACAGAAGGTAAAATGCCTCATGTGCCTGTTTATATCGATTCTCCTTTGTCGATTAATGCTACTGAAATTATGCAGCGACATACTGAATCATTTAATCATGATATTTTGGAGTATATGGTAAAAGATGAAAATCCTTTTGGTTACGATGATGTTACTTATATAAGTGATGTTGAAGAATCGAAAGAGTTAAATCTTAGAGAGGAGCCTTGTATAATAATTTCAGCTTCAGGAATGATGGAAGCTGGTCGAATAAAACATCATCTGAAAAATAATATTGAAGATGAAAAAAACACTATTTTGATTGTTGGTTATGTTACCCCTAATAGCTTAGGTGGTAGACTTAAATCCGGTGAAACTGAAGTTAAAATATTCGGTGATTTGTATAGTGTAAAAGCAAAGATTGAAGTGATTGATTCATACTCTGCACATGCAGATGCAGATGAATTGATAAAGTTTATTAGTTGTCAGAATCCGACGCTTACACAGAATATTTTTTTGATACATGGTGAACTTGAAGCATCTACTGCCTTTAAAAATCGACTAGAAAAATTAGGGTTTAGCAATATTGAAATTCCTGAAATGGAAGCTGCTTTTAATTTGTAAGCTGACAATTATCATTAGTAGTGCTGATTAGTGTTTTTAAAAATGGAGGTAACTGCATCTATTTTTGACACTAATAAATATCATACTTATGATAGCAAATATAAATTTCAAAGAAAGGGTAATTCGATTTGTAGCAGGGATTGTCATCTCTTCCCTTTTAATTTATCAAAATTCGGTCTGGGCAATTTTAGGCCTAATACCGATTTTGACAGGTGCAACAGGTTTTTCTCCACTTTATTATTTAACAGGATTTAATAATAATAAACATGCTTAATTTAACTAATTTTATATCCTGATAAACACTGCAAGATGCAAAATTTAGAAAAAGTAGAATTGTTAGATGCCTTGTTTAAACATGCAACAGAAGGTATTATTATTTCAAATTCAAGTGGTTTAATTCAATTGATGAATCCTGCTGCTTGTAAAATGTTAGGCTACGGAGCCAATGAGTTATTAAATGAGTCGATTGATGTTTTAGTTCCAAAAACTATTAAAGCTCGTCATGAGGATTATCGAAACTCTTATTTAGAAAAGCCCAAAGCAAGGCCGATGGGTTCTGGCATTGACTTATTTGCTTTAAGAAAAGATGGAAGTCTGTTTCCTATCGAAATCAGTTTGAGTCCTATTTTTAAAGATGATCGTAAATATATTATTGCCTTTTTAATAGATATTTCTGCACGAAAAAAAATTGAAGCATCGGTTAAAGAAAAGCAAGAAGAGTTAGAACAAATTGCACTTTCATTGAAAAAATCTAATGATGATTTGGAAAGAAAAGTTTATGATCGAACGCAAGTATTACAAGAGGCTATTGGAGAATTAGAAAAATCAAGGACGGAACTGAGTATTGCTTTGGAAAAAGAAAAAGATTTAAATGACTTGAAATCTCGATTTATTTCGATGGCTTCGCATGAATTTAGAACGCCTTTAACAACAATATTATCATCGGCAGTATTAATCTCAGAGTATAAAAGTCCAGAGCAAGAGGAGAAAAAAGAAAAACATATTAAGCGAATACAATCTTCTGTAAATAATTTAAATAATATTTTAAGCGATTTCCTTTCAATTAGCAAATTGGAAGAAGGTAAAATCCATTCGGATATGAGTTTGTTTGACTTGAATGCTTTAATCAAGGAAATTGTTAGTGATATGAGGCAGAATACAAAAGTAAATCAGAAGATAATAATTCAATATGAAGGCGATAATTCTGTTTTTTTAGATTCCAAGCTTATGAAAAATATTTTAATTAATTTATTAAGTAATGCTATTAAATTTACTGATGAAGGAAAAGAAATTACAATAGGGGCTTCAGTAAATTCGAACGAAATAAAAATAATGGTCCAAGACCAAGGTATAGGAATAAGCGATGATGATCAAAAGCATTTGTTTGAACGCTTTTATCGAGGTAAAAATGCTTTTAATATTCAAGGTACTGGTTTAGGTTTACATATAGTAGGAAATTATGTGGACATAATGAATGGACATTTACATTTGATAAGCAGATTAAATGAAGGTACAAGAATAGAGATTACGTTTCCTAATCAACTAAATTAAGGCTATGAAGAAAATTTTATTAATTGAAGACAATCTTGATGTACGCGAAAATACAGAAGAGATTTTAGAATTGGCAAATTATAATGTTAGTACAGCTCCCGATGGAAAAGAAGGTGTTGAATTAGCAAGGAGAGAAAAGCCGGATTTGATAATTTGTGATATTATGATGCCTGGTCTGGATGGGTATGGAGTTTTACATTTATTAAGTAAAGATCCGGATTTAAATACAGTTCCCTTTGTTTTTCTAACAGCTAAGGCTGAACGAAGTGATATGCGTAAAGGCATGGATTTTGGAGCCGATGATTATATTACTAAACCATTTGATAAAACAGAATTACTTAATGCAATTGAAAGCCGATTAAAACGCGCTGATGCATTAAAAAAAGATTACAATCCAGACTTTGATGGCTTAAGTCATTTTATCAGTGATGTGGCTGGTGACGCAGCCTTAAAGAAATTTCTTGACGGTAAAAAAGTAAATCATTATAAAAAGAAAGAAAAAATTTATCAGGAACATCATTACCCGAACGGAATTTATTATGTAAAGAGAGGTAAAGTAAAAATCACAAAAACTCATGAATACGGTAAGGAGCTGATAACTGATTTATTAAAAGAAGGAGATTTTTTTGGCTATGTTTCGTTGCTTGAAGAAAAACCATACATTGAAAGTGCTGAAACCTTAGAGGAGTCAGAAATGATTTTTATACCGAAAGAAGAATTTTTTAATTTGATTTATAGTAATCACGCTGTTACTAAAAACTTTATTCGTTTTTTGACAAAAGGTGTTGTGGATAAGCAGGAACGATTACTGGAATTAGCATATAGCTCTGTTAGGAAGCGGACAGCCGAAGCGCTTGTTTTATTACAAGATAAATATCAAACTAAAGATACTTCTCCATTTTCAATGGCTATTGCACGCGAAGATCTAGCAAATATTGTTGGAACAGCTACAGAATCTTTGATTAGAACATTAAGCGATTTTAAAGAGGAAAAGCTCATCGAAATAAAAGAAGGAAAAATTAAAATTATAAATGATCAGAAATTAAGATTTTTGAAAGCCTGATTATTATTTAATTTATTTGGAGGGCGTTGAAAATTCAGCGCCCTCTTCATTTTGTTGAGCTAATGTCCAATTATCGGTGGCGGTTGTTTCTAACCATACCCTACCAGCTTTTCTAAAAACCTGAACAGAAAGTTTAAATTCTTTATAAAATTTAAATTCTAAATCACTAACGGGAGTGATATATGAAAATTCTATTAACCCTCCCCTCTTAATTGTTGAACAGTCTTTAACTAGTTTATTTGAGTTAATGATTAAATCTTTTTTTAAACCCTGTCCAATTTTATGAGGAACTTTAAAAAATTCAATTTTTAAGTATGGAAAATAACTGTTGAATTCCGTTTGGATTTCGGATAGTTTAGAATTTAAATCTATGTAAAGATGAAGCGAATTCTGCTCCTGCGCTTTATTTGTCATGGGTGCATTTATTATCCTTGCAAATTTGAATTAATCATAATTGCAACCAAATGACATTGGTCAGCATAGTATATAATTAATTCACCTTTCGTCGATAATTACCCCTATAGTAGTACCAAATTTCTAATTGGTTTTGTAATCTATATAGGTGTATACATTTAATTTTCTTGAATCAATAAATTGAAGTTATGCAAATGTTTCAGCCATCAACATTACCTAATTGCTATCCTTGCAATGAGAATAGTGAAAATGTTGAATCAATTATGATTATAAAACTCAATCTTCCTAAAACAAATTTCTGTAATTACAACTGATGTTTTTTATTGGTCATTAAAATTTTAATGTTCCAGTCAATTTGTTTTTGATATTCATGCTTTCTAAAAGCGCAATCTCCCACATTGCAAATTTTACATGGAAATTCCTCATTACAAGGATCTGTATGTACAAATAACTCGACTTCTTTTTCAAAATCATTATTAAGTTTCTCTTCTAAATTTTTAATTTCAGAATGAACCTTATCTAATGCAAAATAAAATGGAAGGGTTAAATGGCAATCAATATGAATCGTATTTCCAAACCTTTGCATTCTTAAATTATGAATATCAATCCAGTTTTCATTTCTATTTTTATTAAGGGAGTTGACAATATTCTCGATGGTCTGAAAATCTGCTTTGTCCAATAAACGATCAATGGATTCTTTGGTTAGCTTGTAGCCACTCATCATTATATGCACTGCTAATAAAACTGCTAGCAAGGGGTCAATCCATGGTAACATAGTTAGGTGATATAAGACCAAACCGATAATCAATGCAATGCTGGTTATTGTATCTAAATGAAAATGCTCACCATCCGCAACAAGGGTAATGGAATCTAATTCGCGACCTTTCTTTTTGAGGAAAGAACCAATGAAATACATAAACAATCCAGTCGATGCAGTGATGATAATTCCGAGGTCGACATTTTGCAATGGCTCCGGATGAATGAAATGATTAAAGGCTTCATAGAGAATGTAAACACCCGTTCCTAAAATCAAAGCCCCTTCAAAACCTACTGCTAAATATTCGATTTTACCATGGCCATATGGATGATCATGGTCTTTCGTTTTAGCAGAATAATAAATACTATAAAGTGTAAATGAACTTGTAGCTATATTGATGAATGATTCTAGCGCGTCTGATAATAATGCATTCGATTTAGTAAGATAATACGCTACAAACTTCACCAACATTATTAGTACTGAAAGTAATAATACAATTCTTATCGCATTAACTTTTACTTTGAGGTTCTTATCGTTCACAGCCATGCCTCTTTTATTATTGTAAGTATCCCCATCATCGAAATTAAAATTAAAACAATTTTCCTGAATCGTACTTGGTCTATTTTTTCTAGAATTAATTTACCTATATAACTACCTGCAAAGGAAATTAAAATTAGCGGTATTATGTAAATCATTTTTTCTGAATCAATAAATTCATTTTTGTAATAAATAGCAGAACGACTAATATCAACGAATAAATCAATAAATGCTGAGGTTGCAACAAAGACATTTTTCTCTAAATTAAATGCGGCCATTGCTGCACCTCTTATTACTCCTCCTGTACCTAAAAATCCAGCAAGAAAACCCGCAGTGCTACCACCAATAATAATATTCTTATTAGTTGCTTCAATTGTCTTTTGTGGAAAAAATAAAAAGTACACCGCGAAAGAAATCAGAAATATCCCAATTAAAATAGAAAATAAAGTGGTTGATTGATTAACTACCAATAGTGCACCTATAATTACTCCAATAACACTTGGTATTATGAATTTTATGGCGATGTTCATTTTTATTTGCTTGCCAAATAATATCAACTTAGAAATATTGCTGAATACATGAAAAAAAGCGGTAATCCCTAAAACCAATTTTGGCTCGAAAAAAAAAGATGCAATTGGAACAAAGAATATTGAAGATCCAAAGCCGCCCACAGTACCAATAATTTCTGCTATAAATGCTAGAATGTAAAATAATAGAAGCATATGTTATTGCGAATGTAAGTAAAAAAATAGAGCTGCATTTCTGCAGCTCTAACCAAACCAGTAAACTATGGTACTATTTTTTTAGTACTTAGATGTCTCCATCTCATAATCAAATGTAGATTGTATTAGTCCTCACAACAATGACAAATGTCACTAATTGTAATGAACAATTTCAATTGATCTTTATATGTGCTAGCTTATTACTATTTCCTTGATAATCGATTAACAAGAGGTCGATATTGTCTGTTTTATTAAAGCAAATTCCTTTAATAATTACGATACTGTTTTTTAAATCAAATTCGCAAGGAACAAATTTATTGTTTATAAAAACATTTGCTTTTTTTACTCCTGAAATATCATCACTTATTTTCAGTAATGTGTTTTTTTGTTTTGGTATGATTGGGTCGTATTCAGATAATATTTTAATAAGCTGTGGTGCAACGCTATCTTGTTCTAATGAGTACCATCCCATCTTTTTAATAATTGTTTGATAACCGTATTTCGCACTATCTAATTTATAGGATGTGCCTGTTAGTTCATTTTTGTTGTTTCTTTCGCAAAGCCAGAAGTTATTATTAAGTTTTTTTTGTATCACAACGACAGCATTTTTAAGTAATGGAACAGATGGATCACCAATTAAAAATGTAGTTGTATCAGGAATTGTATCGTAATCGGTAAGTGAATAGCAAAATGAATTATCGATGCCATTTGCTGGAATATTTACAAAGCCATATTTGAAAGGAAAAGAAAAGCTTTCATTGTAAAAGCGACAAACTAAATCATCAGTTTTTTCTTCAGTTTTATTTATTTCAGTACCGTGGACAAATACTTTAACAGTTGTTGAATTAGCATTATAGTCTGTAACTTTAAAGAATATCGTATCAGTCTCTTCCGATACTATTAATGGTTTTGAAATACAGTTTTTAAATATTGACGATGAATTTCCTGGTAATTTGTAAAGTCGTAGCCATTCTTCTTTATCATTAACCAATGTAGAATAATTAATAAATGAATTGACCATTCTTGTTTCATCAAAATTAAATCTATCAAATTGATTAAAGAATAATGTATCTCCGCTATTGGTATAAACAGTAATTGAATAAAAATTCATTAAAGCATCTTCGCTATTGTCAGTTCCCATCAATTCAAAAAAGTACTCGCCATAATCTACGCCCTGTATCACCGATAAGTCATCATAATCATCTGAAAAATATAAATCGCTCAATACTTTATAAATATTCTTGTCGTTTTTGTATACGATTCTAATATTTTTAATGGTAGGTGGTTTATTATCTACATAATTTAAAAACGCTAAAGGGTTCAAAGGTTCCTCTGATTTTAAATCACGAATTTCAAAATGCAGATGTGGTGAAGCACTGGAACCAGAATTTCCGCTAAATGCGATAGTATCACCCTTTGTAACTGGAAATTGTTTCGCATCGGGAAATACTTCCATATCGTATGACTCGGTAGATTTTTGTATCGAATCTACATAAGCATCTATAGGACTATTAAAAGAAGATAAATGTGCATAAACGGAGGTATAACCTTCGGGATGGTTGATGTAGATGACTCTCCCAAATCCTGTAGGACTGACTTTAATTCGCGATACATAACCATTGCCGATAGAAAAGATGGGAAGTCCTTCTTTGCCGTTGGTGCGGATATCAATTCCTGAATGAAAATGATTAGGGCGAATTTCACAAAAATTGCCCGCCAGTAAAATTGGAATGTTAACGGGAGAACCGAAATCGGGCTTTGTATTTTGGCCGTAGGACCTAATCCCCAACCAAAAATTCAAAAGGATTAACCCATAAATTCGAGTATGACGAGCTTTCATATTGGCTATGAAAATAGAATAATATTTCCACTTGAGATAAAAAAACTCAATTTTTTGGTTAAAACCATATATTCAATTACTTTTGTTTCAATGTTCAAAATCATTGATTTATGAATTCTGTAATTGATCAAATACAAAACTTGAAATCGCAAATAAAATTGGCGGTTGAGCAGCATCGTAAATTGCAGAAAGACTATTCAAAGCTGGAGTTACAAAATCAACAGTTGCAGGTTGATAAAGATGTTGCAATTAATGAGTGTGAGGCCTTAAAAGAACAGATGAAAACAATTAAATTAGCACAGGCTTTAGCGGTACCGGAAAAAACGGAAACCCGAGAGCTTAAAATTCAAATTAACAACTACTTACGCGAGATCGACCGTTGTTTGTCGCTGTTGAACAAAGATTAAAAGGTGAGCAAAACCGTCTCTATACAGGTACAAATTGCCAACAAGTCCTACCCCTTAAAGGTTAAAGAGGATCAAGTAGAAGTCTTACAACAGGCTGCCTTAAAGGTGTCTGAACAATTAAAGGCTTATCAATCTTCTTTTAATTTGAAAGAGCCTCAGGATATTTTGGCTATGTGTGCATTACAACAAGCGGCAGATCTAATTTCTGCTTCAAATGCTAGAGAGAAGAATGATTCTGAGATAGCCAAAGAGTTATCAAAGCTTTCTGAAATGGTAAATGCTTTCGGGCCCGATAATCAATAATTATTCGTTCTTTGATCATCACCCGAAAGGGATTATAATATTTGAAGATCCGCATACCATTCTGGCGCAGATTAAAATCAACATACAAACACTTAGGAGGCATTTTTTGCTGCCGATAGCATGTCCGTAAGGAAAGCATGAAACAGCGGGGTGTACTCCGACCCTATCTAATGGGTTTTAATTCTCCCAGGGTGGATGCGGAGCTTCTTCAATTTGCAATTATTGTCGCAAGACAAATCACTATATAAACAAACAAAAATTAAATTATGGAACCAATTTCTATCATATTAGGATTAGCGGGACTGGCTATAGGCGGAGTGTTAACATTTGTTGTTACCAGAAAAAGTAACAATGGTATTGTTGAAGCTGCTGAAGAAAAATCAAAAGCGATTATTAAGGAAGCTGAAGCAAAAGGTGAATTATATCTGAAAGATAAAACGATGGAAGCGAAAGATCGTTTTTATCAATTAAAAACAGAGCATGAAAAACATATCACTGAAAAAGACAAAGTTATTTTAGCCGCAGAAAACAGAATCAAACAAAAAGAAACCACTCTTAATCAGCAATTAGAACAAAGCAAGAGAAAGCAAACTGAGATTGATACGATTCAAACTAATTTAAATTCTCAATTAGAAGTTATTAATCGCCGCAAAGAAGAACTAGAAAAAGCACATCAAAAACAAGTTCATGCTTTAGAGAAAATTGCTGGTTTGTCAGCTGAAGATGCAAAAGCACAGTTGGTAGAAGCTTTAAAAGCTGAAGCAAAAACGGAAGCAATGTCGTTTATCAAGGACTCTATCGATGAAGCTAAATTAACTGCTAATAAAGAAGCAAAGCGTATTGTTATTCAAACGATTCAACGTGTAGCTACAGAGCATGCAATAGAAAATGCTGTAACGGTTTTCCATATTGATAATGATGAAGTAAAAGGTCGTGTAATCGGGCGTGAAGGAAGAAATATTCGTGCATTAGAAGCTGCAACAGGAATTGAAATTATTGTTGATGATACTCCTGAAGCAATTATCCTTTCTGGATTTGATCCGGTAAGAAGAGAGTTAGCACGTTTAGCTCTACATCAATTAGTATCTGACGGACGTATTCACCCAGCAAGAATTGAAGAAGTAGTTGCTAAAGTTCGTCGCCAGTTAGACGAAGAAATTATTGAGATTGGTAAGCGTACTGCTATCGATTTAGGAATTCATGGATTAGCGCCTGAGTTAATTCGTATGGTTGGTAGAATGAAATATCGTTCATCTTACGGACAAAATTTATTACAACATTCGCGTGAGGTGGCTAACCTTTGTGCTTTAATGGCTGCTGAATTAGGATTGAATGTGAAGCTTGCTAAGCGTGCAGGTTTATTACACGATATTGGTAAAGTTGCCGAAGAAGATACAGAGCTTCCACATGCTATTGCAGGGATGAAGATGGCAGAACGCAGTAAAGAAAATGTAGAAGTTATCAATGCAATCGGAGCCCATCATGATGAAATTGAAATGACAAGTATGATCTCTCCTATCGTTCAGGTTTGTGATGCCATCAGTGGTGCTCGCCCTGGTGCTCGTCGTGAGATTGTTGAACAATACATGAAGCGTCTGAAGGAAATGGAGAATCTTGCTCAAGGATATAAAGGTGTTGAAAAAGCATTTGCTATTCAAGCGGGACGTGAGTTGCGTGTGATTGTTGAGAGTGAGAAGTTAGATGATAAAGCAACAGAGCAATTATCATTTGATATAGCAAACCGTATTCAAACTGAAATGACCTATCCTGGTCAGGTGAAGGTGACGGTTATTCGTGAGACAAGAGCTGTTAACTACGCTAAATAATTTCTGTATTCAGGAGTTTTCCCTTCTTAATAAAAATTGTAGCGCATGAAAATAATTACCGTTGTTGGAGCTCGTCCTCAGTTTGTAAAAGCGGCGGTAGTTAGTCGTGAATTCAAAAAACATCCTTCGGTAAATGAATTAATAATTCATACTGGTCAGCATCACGATGCGAATATGTCTGATGTTTTCTTTGATGAAATGGATATTCCAAAACCAGCTTTTCATTTAGGTATTCATGGCTTAGGACATGGAGCTATGACAGGTCAGATGCTGGAAGGTATCGAGCGAATTCTGCTTGAAGAAAAACCAGATCTTGTTCTTGTTTACGGTGATACAAATAGTACCCTCGCTGGTGCATTAGCAGCCGCTAAATTATTAATTCCGGTAGCACATGTTGAAGCAGGCTTACGATCGTTTAACATGGCAATGCCTGAAGAACAAAATCGTATTCTTACTGATCGTCTTTCGTCGTTACTCTTCTGCCCTACGCAAACTGCTATTGATAATTTAACAAAAGAAGGATATCCGTTTAATAATAAAGTGTTTTTGTCGGGTGATGTGATGCAGGATGCAGCAATGTATTATGCCGAAAATTCTGAAGCGCGTTCGACTGTTTTTAAAACTTTAAGCCTTCGCGACTTTGTGTTATGTACTTTGCACAGAGCAGAAAATACTAATGATTTGAATCGTTTGCAATCGATCATTCGTGCACTCGAAAAAATTAATAAAGAATGTAAAGTTGTATTGCCTTTGCATCCACGTACGCAAAAAATTATGAAGGATGCAGGAATGAATTCGCAGCTTACAATCATTGATCCCGTAGGATATTTTGATATGTTAGAGTTGTTGAAGCATTGTAAGTTAGTGATGACGGATAGTGGTGGACTACAAAAAGAAGCATTCTTTTTTGATAAATATTGCGTTACACTTCGTGATGAAACAGAATGGATTGAATTGGTGAATGGTGGCTTTAACTTTTTAGCTGGCGCCGATGAAAATAAAATTCTTTCTGCTTATTCTTCCACATTAAATGCTTCAGCGAATTTTAAAGTAGATTTATATGGCGGTGGTAAAGCCGCTCACCAAATCGTGAATGAAATTAAAGTCTTTTTAGGATGAAGCAACTTACTATCATCTGTCCTGCACTAAACGAAATTAATTTTATTGAACAGGTTATTCATGATTTGTGTGTTGCTGATGGAATTGATAAAGAAGTTTTAATTGTTGATGGTGGCTCAACGGATGGAACTCAAATGAAGGTAAAGTCGTTAATGACTACATACTCCAATTTGAGATTAGTAAACAATCCTCGTAAAACATCAACAGCCGCTTTTAATATTGGAGTGTCTGAATCGCAATCATCATATGTTGCTTTCGTGGGTGCTCATGCGAGGTATTCAAACGGATATTTTGCAAATGCAATTAATGAGCTTAATACTAACTCCTGTGATGCAGTTGGCGGACCATTACAACAAGAAGGAAAAACGCTTGTAGGAAAAGGAATCGCTGTTGCAATGCAGTCGAAAGCAGGCGTCGGTAATACTGAATTCAGAACATCTAATGAACGTAAATATGTCGATAGCGTTGCTTTCGCAATATATCGAAGAAGTATGATTGATAAAGCTGGATTGATGGATGAAAGCTTACCAGTTAATCAAGATGATGAGTTTCACTATCGCATCAATTCTTTAGGATTTAAAATACTAATGATCCCCGAAATAGCTTCGGTATATTATGTACGTGATTCTTATGTTGGATTGTTTAAACAATACTTTAAATACGGATTGTATAAGCCAGCCGTTTTGAAAAAAGTTAAAGGGTCTGTTAAATTACGACATTTAATTCCCGCTTTCTTTTGTTTGTATTTATTTTCACTTCCTGTAGGATTGTATTTCAATTTTTGGTTTTTATTTCTTTTTGTTTATTTACTGTTGATTACAGTTGCGGCTATAATGAGTAATGAGAAGTTAACTATTAAAATAGTAGCTATACCAGCATTTTTGATTTTACATTTAAGTTATGGCTTAGGTTTTATTATCGGATTGATTAAAAATAAAAATGCATGAGATCAACTACGATGCTTTCTAATCTGAAAAACAACTTACTGGTTTTGTCCTTTATGTTGTTTTCTGTTTTTTTGAGTGGCGCAATTGCTTGTTGGATAATTATTGGATTAATTACACTGGTAAATACTGAGCAACGGAAATTCATGTTCAGTAATTTCAAGAAAGAAAAATATTTATGGATTCTGCCATTATTTTATTTGTTGCATGTAGCAGGTTTACTTTGGACAGTTAATTATAATCAGGCAGGATTAGACTTGCAAATCAAATTGACTTTATTTCTATTGCCGATAATACTTTCATCCTATCATTTTGATGATAGATTAATAAATAAAGTCAGACGTTATTTTATTGGAGGAATTCTTGTTTCGTGCGCATTGCTATTGATTATTGCAACCAGAAGGTTTTTACACGGAGCACCTTTTACTGTTTTCTTTTACTCGGAATTGTCCAGTGCTTTGATGCATCCTACTTATTTTAGCATGTATCTTAATGCTGCCTTGTTATTTGTTTTTCACGAAATGTTATTGTCAACACATCGCCGAACAATTTGGATGGGTGCAGCGATTATGATAATATTATTTGTGTTTATTGTTTTATTGTCAGCACGAACAGCAGAAGCCACAGCATTTGTTTCTTTATTTGTTATGGTATTGCTTTACTGGAGAAAAAAGGCTGGATTTCGATTTGTATATCCACTGCTAATGGTACTTGGTGTTTCTGTTTTAGCACAAACCGCATTATTGAAATATAGCAATCGATTTGCTCAGGTAGGAAACGCAATTCAAACGAATGAAGTTGTTGCTGAAGCTAGCTATAACAGTACTACTGGCCGTTTGGAAATATGGAGAGAGTCTGTTACGATGTTATCTCACTATTGGATGGTAGGCACAGGCACTGGTGATGTGAAAGATGAGCTCAATAAAACGTATCATGAAAATAATTTTTCATACGGATATGAGAAATCATTAAATACCCATAATCAGTATTTACAATCGTTTTTAACTTTAGGCATTTTAGGATTAGTGTTGTTCGTATTAGCAATAAAATTTCCTTGGTTAAATCCTTCTAGTTATCATCCTTTATTATTGATATTGTTATTTATTTTTGCACTAAATTGTTTGACAGAATCGATGTTGGAAGCGCAACGCGGAGCAATCTTCTTCGCACTCATGATTAGCATCTTCGGAAGAAAAATAAAAACCTTGAAACATTAAACCATCACATAATAAAGTAGAATTCTGCGGATACATTATATTATCAAATCATCAAATAATAAAGTAGAATCCTTCGGATAGACTTTATTATAAATCATCAAATTAGCACATTAACCCATTATCAAATTAACTATGTCCCTCATCCCCTTCGCCCCTCCTCGTATCGATGATGAAATCATCAATGAAGTTGTTGCTACCTTACGTTCTGGCTGGATCACAACTGGTCCGAGAACAAAGCAATTTGAAAAGGAACTTTCGGCTTATAACGGCAATGCAGCCACCCTTTGTTTAAATTCAGCTACGGCAGGACTTGAAGTTATGCTGAAATGGTTTGGTGTTAAAGAAGGTGATGAAGTGATTCTTCCTGCTTACACCTACTCTGCTACTGCAAACGTGGTGGTTCATTGTGGTGCTATTCCTGTGTTGATTGATGTTAATGCACATGATTTTAATATCAACGTTGAAAATATCCGCAAGGCAATTACCTCTAAAACAAAAGTTATTATGCCGGTTGATATTGCTGGATATCCTTGTGATTATTCCGCTATCATGAATTTGGTAAATGATGCAGCAGTCAAATCAAAGTTTGTTGCGGATGGAGATAATCAACAAATGCTGGGACGTATTATGGTTTTATCGGATGCTGCTCACTCCTTAGGCGCATGGTATAAAGGCAAGCATACAGGTATGTGGGCTGATGCAACGGTTTACTCGTTTCACGCAGTAAAAAATTTAACAACTGCCGAAGGTGGTGCCATTGCATTGAACTTCGCTGCTCCTTTTAATAACGATGACATTTATAAGTACCTCTGCATATTTACGCTACACGGACAAAACAAAGATGCGTTGGCTAAGATGCAAAAAGGAAACTGGCGCTATGATATTATCGAGGCTGGTTATAAATGCAATATGACTGATTTAATGGCAGGCATTGGATTGATCGAGTTAAAGCGATATGCGAATGATACGTTAATTAAGCGTAAAGCAGTTTGCGAATATTATGCAGATCATTTTAAAAACTTCGCATGGGCGCAGCTTCCTCCTCTTAAAACGGATGATGCGGAGACTTCCTATCACCTTTATCCGTTACGCATAAATGGTATTACGGAAGCGCAGCGCGATGCAATAATTCAAAAAATATTTGATGCGGATGTAAGTGTGAACGTACATTTTATTCCGCTAGCGATGTTATCATTCTACAAAAATCGCGGATATGATATTTCAAATTATCCGGTTACGTATGATAACTATAGTCGTGAAATTTCACTTCCTGTATTTTACGATTTAAACGATGAAATGCTAAAGCGGATAGTCGATGCTGTTACGAATGCTGTTGAATCCGTATTAAATAGTTAATATGCTCAAGCGCTTATTCGATTTGATGATTACGTTACCAATGTTGCTATTGGTGTCGCCTTTTTTTTTGATAATCGCTTTGCTTATTAAACTGGGAAGTAATGGTCCTGTGTTTTACATGCAGACCCGCGTGGGGTTACACAATCGCGATTTTAAAATCTTTAAGTTCCGTACGATGCACATCAATGCAGATAAAGCAGGCTTGCTTACGGTGGGTGGACGAGATCCACGTGTGACGCCAATAGGATTTTTTCTTCGTAAGTATAAGCTTGATGAATTGCCACAGTTGTTAAATGTTTTAAACGGTTCTATGAGTCTAGTTGGTCCACGACCGGAGGTAAGAAAATACGTTGACCTTTATAATGTAGAACAACAAAAAGTACTTTCAGTGAAACCAGGAATTACTGATTATGCATCCATCGAATATTCGGAAGAAAATGATTTGCTAGCTCAATCAAGCGATCCTGAAAAGACGTATATCGAGGAAATCATGCCTGCTAAGCTTTTATTAAATCAGAAATATATTGCCGAAAAAAGTATGCTAACCGATTTGAAAATAATCTGGATGACAGCTGCAAAAATTATTTCACATTAAACAAGGCAATCATTTGTGTCAATTCATCAACCTTTTCAGTGTCTCCTAATTTCTGATAGGAATTAGCTAGGTTACGAATCATTCTTAAAATCATATCACGGTTTGAACAAGGATAATAATGACTATCCTGAGGAGTTAGTTTAAGTCGATTAACAAAAACATCAATATCGTTTTTACCGAAAACAGATCCCTTGCTGAACGGATTGACATAACATAGAACATTCTTCTTGTCTAATTGAAAATCTTCATCATTACCACAATAGGCCAAAACAAAATGTTCAGGTAAATTCACTCCAAAAATAGGTAGCCCCAACATTTGTGCTAAGGTGATATATACGATTCCTATCGTTAGCGGATTGCCTTTTTTGCTTTCTAATACAATATTGATAAATGAATTTTGAGGCGCATGATAATTGGCAGTATTGCCACTGAAATTATGAATATCGAAAAGAATATGATTTATGATATTGATTATTTCCAGTGCAGTTAGGTTTTCGTTGAGTTCAAGCCATATTTCTTTTTTTATCTGCTGAAGTTGCTCTTGAATCCTTGTTACATCCATATCCGGATACTGATATCTAGCTATCAGCAAAGCTCCATCAAATAGATTATCATCATTGGTATGAATCCATAGCTTTAAATTTTCCAACAAATTTTCAAATTGTATTTTATGTACAATTAATTCAATTCGCTGTTGTAAAACTGCATCAAAGGCATGCGACCAGGCGTCTTCTAAAAATGGAATCACCTCGCTTCCGAGGCTAATCAATTTTCCTTCAATATGAGTATAGACATCCTTATCTGAGTCATCTAATAAGCTTATTAAAGCCTTTATCTCATTATCGTTGATTGCTTCATTCATGTTTACAATTTTATGCTTTTTTACAGTATATCGATATGTTGAGTAATGATAATTTTCAACCATCGAATGTTAGATAACTTAAGCGTATTATTTAGGTGTTTTCACTTAATTAATCTCTTTTTTCATCAAATATGGAACTCTATCAAAATATTGTCGTTGTAAGACCTTTAATTTAAAAAGTCATGAATAAACAAGAACAAGATTTAAAGGTTCCTTCGCACTTGCAAGATAAGTTTGAAGAAGAAATCAGAGTAGAAATAATTCGTCAACAAACAGAAGACGAACTTAGATCACAATCTATTTACCAGGAATTCTTTAATCAGTTCAACCCTCATTCAGTCGAATCATTTATAAAGAATTATGCTCGTCGTAAGGCTTTATATCTAACCCGCGGACAAGAATACATAAATCTTCAGGAACAAAAAGAATTGAAATATAAAATGCTTGCGGAAGAGGCTTTATGGTCTATTCAACAAAAGAAGTTATTTAACTTACAATGCCAATGGCGTGCTGAGCAGATAAAGTTAAAAGGTATTGAACATACTACACAGTTTTTAACATTAGGTACAAACATTCAGCATTGTCCGTTTATAGCTCCAGTTAGTAATGCTGAGTTAGAATTGTTTATTAGCTTCTTGAAATCAGGACAAGCAAATCAGGTTTTTGGATTTGATAATTGGCAGGATTATGATGCTTTTAAATCTGAGGCAGATGATTGTTATTTTCCGGGTATAGACGGACCGTTAGAGTTGCATATGCCAGCTTGGTATAAATTCTTCGATGAGCAGATGGGCACAGGATATTTACTTACGTTGCCTGATTTACGAGGAGAAAAAGAACAAAATTATCGTGCCGTAGCACGCAAACAGGAACTAAAAGAAATAAAGAATAAAGAATCAAAAAAGACATCTGATAATCGTCCGTTTTTAAGCATTTTTGATACAACTATTGTTGAATCATTTGTTAAACAATTTGAAGACAAGCGCACCTTGAAATATTGTAAAGCTGTTGAGGAATTTCAATCACAGATAGATGATAATATTGAATTGGATGATGCACTGGAAACATTGCGATTAGCTGGAAGTAAGGTGGCGATACGTGCTAAAGCAGATTGGAAAGATGCAATCATTGATGCTGCACGACAATATGAAATGAGTCAAATTGCTGATGCACTTACAGCGGTTCATCAGGAATACGTATTCCGACGTGAAAATGGAATTAATTTCCCTCAAAGTTTAATAGATAAAAAACGTGAAGAGTACACTTACAACCTAAGCGACCTTGCTAAAAGTCAGATTTTATTAGGTAGGAAATTGTTGGGTGAAGATGAGAATATGAATTTTTAATCTTAAGATTATAAAATGAAAATCCCGAGGTAAACTCGGGATTTTTTTAATTTGTAAAATCAGTTCGCTCCTATCGATTAAGGTTTGCGATGATGCATTTATGCAATCGATAGTAAATATTATTTTTAGAAAGGTCCATTACTTAATAGCATCAGAATATCAGAAATTTTATACCTCTCTAAATCTCTCCGAAGGAGAGACTTTAAATCCTAAATACTCCTCTTCTTTGGAGAGGTAGGGAGAGGTCTGTAACTGTGATGCTAGCGCTTTCTTTATTCAATCACTTCCCAGCAGCTTTAAACTTCTGTATCGCATTTCTGGTAAAGTTTGATAAAACTAATTTACCGCTCATACCAGCACGTTCTATTAATAGTTCGTCCCAGTTTTCAGTTCCTTCCCACATGATCTTTTTAAGCATACTCATGGCCTCCGGATTACTCGAAGATAATTTCATGGCGAGTGTATTAATTGCAGCATCCATTTCTTCTACACTGTTGTATAAATGTGCATACAATCCTTTTTCTTTGGCCCATTCTGCAGAGTGAAATGTTGTTGCATCAATCGTCATTTGTGTGAAAGCCGATTTACCTACTTTGCGTTCAACTGCAGGTCCAACTACAAATGGTCCGATACCAACTGCTAACTCACTTAATTTAACAGCAGCACCTGTAACAGCAAAGGTATAGTCGGCCGCAGAGGCTAATCCTACTCCACCACCTACTGCTTTGCC
>CANFIN010000008.1 GCA_947447155.1 Bacteroidota bacterium
AATAAACAGAAAAGGCTCATCGTGTGATGAGCCTTTTTTTATTCTCCTCCAAGAAAAGATTTTAAATCTTGAGAGGTGCTTCTTAATCGCAACTTGCGTAATGCTTTCTCTTTAATTTGTCGGACGCGCTCGCGAGATAAATTATATTTTTCTCCAATCTCTTCAAGCGTATAGGACTCATCTGTATCCAATCCAAAGAACAAAGTAATAACATCTCTTTCCTTTTCTTCAAGATAACTTAAAGAGTGCTCAATTTCCTTTTTCAAGGAATGATTCATCATGATTGTGTCTGCCTGAGCTACGTCGCTATTCTGTAAAACATCCAACAATGAACTTTCTTCACCATTTATCAAAGGGGCATCAACACTGACCTGCTTCGTTGAAATTCTAAAAACATCTGAAATTTTATCGATTGCTATTTCTGTTATTGCAGATAATTCCTCTAACGAAGGTTCTCGTTCAAATTCCTGTTCAAGTTTTGTAAATGCTTTATTGATTTTGGTTAATGAGCCTAACTGGTTTACCGGTAAACGAACAATTCTTGAATGTTCAGAGATTGATAGCAATATACTTTGGCGAATCCACCAAACAGCATAAGATATAAATTTAAATCCCCTTGTTTCGTCAAAGCGCTTAGCAGCTTTTATTAATCCCAGATTACCTTCATTGATTAAGTCGGGTAGGGTGAGACCTTGATTTTGATATTGCTTTGCAACAGAAACTACAAAACGAAGATTGGCTCTTGTTAATCGGTCGAGGGCCAATTCATCACCTTCTCGAATTTTTTTTGCCAACATAATCTCTTCATCAGAAGAAATTAATTCTTCCTTTGATATATCTGATAAGTATTTTTCCAGAGAGGCACTATCTCTATTGGTAATCGACTTTGTTATTTTCAGTTGTCTCATAGTTGAAATTTAATTAAACTGAAAATTGCTGGCTCATTAAATCGGAATTGTAAAGGACCGATTAAACAAATATAAAATAATTTTTTACAATATAAAAGGCGAAAGAAAATTCCTTCGCCTTTTAAAACCAACAAACCTAAAATGAAAACTTAACTATAATCCAAATCCATAATACGCTTTCATACCGTTATCATAAACTCCTTCTATTAGTACTCCGCCTTTTTTTTCTTTTAAATAATTTGTTACATCGGAAACCGTTTTCATTGGTGTATTATCAATCGATGTAATAATAAATCCTTCCCTTGCTCCTGAAGCTTTTAATTTCCCTGTTTGCAATTCTTTGATTTTTACTCCTGCATCTAGACCTAATTTACTTAGTTCATCATCACTGGCATTTTCTAATGTTGCTCCAAAGGTGTTTCCAGTTTCGTTTTTTATTATTGAAGTATTCCCTTCTTTGTTTTTCAAAACCACTTCAATAATTTTTTCTGAGTCATTTCTAAAAATAGTAACACTGATTTTATCACCTGGTCGATAGCGTCCAACTTGTTCTTGTAGTGCTGGTGAGGTCTTGATGATGGTTCCATTTATTTTTGTAATAATGTCACCCACTTTTATTCCCGCAGTTTGCGCGGCACCTTCACTTGTTAACCCATCTACATATACACCATCTAAATTTTTGATTGATTTTTCTTTTGCAAAATCAGCATCAATATCTTTTATACTTACACCAATAAATCCCCTTTGTACTTTACCAAACTCTAATAAATCGTCTACTACTTTTTTTACTATTGTAACAGGAATTGCGAATGAATATCCCGAATAAGATCCGGTGTTTGAGGCGATAGCTGCGTTGATACCGATTAATTGCCCGCTTGTGTTTACCAATGCTCCACCGCTATTACCAGGATTGACTGCTGCATCTGTTTGTATGAAAGATTCAATTGGGAATTTTTGATTCGGTAGTATATGAATATTTCTTGCCTTAGCACTAACAATTCCTGCTGTTACCGTTGATGTTAAATTGAAAGGATTCCCAACTGCAAGTACCCATTCGCCCACTTTTACATTATCGGAGTTTCCATAGGCTGCATAGTTTAATTCTTTTTCATTGATTTTTAAAAGGGCAAGGTCGGTTGATGGATCGGTGCCAATAATTTCTGCTTTATAAGTTCTTTTATCATCTAATGTAACTTCTACTTCCTGAGCATCTTCTACAACATGATTATTGGTCACAATATATCCATCTTCAGATAAGATAACCCCAGAGCCAGTAGCTTGTTGTTGCTGTTGTTGTTGAGGCATTGGTTGACCCCAGAAAAACTGAAATGGATCAAATGATTGAAAATTATTTTGATTTTGATAGGTTGTTTTTACATGTACAACAGTAGAGACCGTATGTTCTGCTGCTTTTGTAAAATCTAAATTTTGCGGAATAGTAGCATCATAATTCACACTTTTAACTGGAGGTTGTACTTGTTGCCTAGCTACAAACAAGGATTTACCGTTGGATACGGTACTTAGTATACTAGCACCTGCTATACTTCCAGCTGCAGCAACTACAAAAACGATTGCATAATTTCTTAATGAATTCATAATATTTTCGATTTTATTTTAAGGTTAACGAAAATTTTTGTCAAAATTATATTTCAAACAGTTTAGATTTTTAACTTTAACAATCGTTTAACAAGGCCGGTATTTTAACTATTTTAGCACAGAATAATCGAAGAATAGATTTATATAAATTTACAGGATGCATTTAGAGTTTTATAAATATCAAGGAACGGGAAACGATTTCATTATAATCGATAACCTTGACGGAAATGTGAATTTGAATAAAGAGCAAATAGCATTTTTGTGTAACCGCAAATTTGGAGTTGGTGCTGATGGTTTAATGTTGTTGGAGAAATCAAACAATTACGATTTTGAAATGAAGTACTTCAATGCTGATGGTAATATAGGTTCAATGTGTGGTAATGGCGGTAGATGTATTGTTCAATTCGCGCATGATATGGATTTGATTCACGACCATGCCATGTTTTTAGCATATGATGGCGTTCACGAAGCAACCATCGATATAAATGGATTAGTTGCTTTAGAAATGAGTGACGTAACTTTAGTAAATAAGTTGGATGATGCAACATGTGAATTAAATACGGGCTCTCCTCACCTCGTAAAATTTATCAGTGATTTATCTGCAATAAATGTTTCTGAAGAAGGGAAAGCAATTAGGTATAACGAATCTTATAAGCAAGATGGAATTAATATAAATTTCGTTTGTGTAAAAAATAACGCTTTGCATATACGAACTTATGAACGCGGAGTAGAAGATGAAACATTAAGTTGTGGAACTGGAGTTACTGCAGCCGCTATTAGTTCATTTATACTGGGTTTGATTGATGCGAATTCATTGCCAGTAATCGTACAGACTCAAGGTGGTGAGCTGCAAGTTTCTTTCGAATTTATTGATGGAAAGTTCACCAATGTGGTTTTAACAGGACCTGCATTAAAAACATTTAAAGGACAAATTAAATTATGATAAGAGGTTCTAATATTTTATTGCGTGCGATGGAACCATCAGATGTAGATCTGATGATGATATTTGAAAACGATCCAGAAAATTGGGCCATTAGTGGTACGGTAAGTCCTTATAGCAAATTTACAATCGAACAGTTTTATGAAAATGCTACGCTTGATATCTTCTCTTCTAAACAATTAAGACTGGCAATTGAAATGACTTCTGAGTCAGAAAAACATAAAGGTAAAACAATTGGCTTTGTGGATTTTTTTGAATATGATCCGTTAAATAGAAAAGCAGGCGTTGGAATTTTAATTGGTGACTATGAAGAAAGAAGAAAAGGGTTTGCGCGCGAAGCATTAGATCTTTTTGTTCAATATGCATTCAATACATTAAATATACATCAGATATATTGCCATATTGAAATGTCGAATTCAGGAAGTGTAAAGTTATTTGAGCGTGCAGGATTTAATCGTTGTGGTTTGCTTAAAGATTGGATATTGTATAACGGGCAATGGCATGATGTGTTAATGATGCAAATTATTTCGACTTCAATTTAATTCGAATGCGTAAAACAGTTTTTTTTAAATTTATTTTAATTGCTTTTATTGCAAGTATTTCTTTGTTCAATTGGTTTTGTTCATCCAATATAAATACAGATGACCCACTTAAAAGAACTGATTATGCTAATCTGGCAGACACTGTTCAGTATGTTGGTATGGAAACATGCAAGAGTTGTCATTCTGGAGTACATTCAACATTTATTCATACAGGAATGGGATTGTCTTTTGATCACGCAACAAAGAAAAAATCATCAGCTAATTTTTCTAATCATCCGGTAGTTTATGACCAATTTAAAAATTTATCTTATACTCCTTTATGGAAAAATGATTCGCTCTATTTTTTAGAATACAGAATTGAAAATGGAGATACTGTTTTTCAACGAGAAGAGAAAATAGAGTATATTGTTGGTTCAGGCCAGCATACTAATTCGCATATATGGGAATCGAATGGATACTTGTATCAGGCACCCATGACTTTTTATACTCAAAAGAAAAAATGGGACTTGCCTCCTGGTTTCGAGAACGGAAATAACACGCGCTTTAATCGGAGTATTGGATTAGAATGTATGAGTTGTCATAATGGTTATCCTAAGTTTGAAGAAGGTTCAGAAAATAAATATTCTTTTGTGAAAAATGGAATTGATTGTGAAAGATGCCATGGGCCCGGCAGCGTACACGTGCGTGAGAAAAGTTCAGGAATATTAATAGATACATCAATGGCTATCGATTATTCAATCGTTAATCCTTCAAAGCTTCCAATCGATTTACAGTTTGATGTTTGTCAGCGTTGTCATGTTCAAGGAAATGCTGTTTTGAATGAAGGTAAATCGTTTTTTGATTTTAAACCGGGAATGAAATTGTCAAATGTTATGAATGTTTTTATGCCAGTTTATTCTGGCAATACATCTGCCCATATAATGGCCAGTCATGCGGAGCGATTAAAGCAAAGCAAATGCTTCATTGAAACAATGAAAAAAGTGAATGCTCAAGGTGATGTAAATAATCTTGCTTTAAAGCCTTATAAAAACGGTCTGACTTGCATTACCTGTCATAACCCTCACGTAAGTGTTAAGCAAACCAATAAAGATGTATTCAATGCAACATGTCGTTCTTGTCACGGAGAAAGTAAAAAGCTGGATTGTTCGTTGTCGCTAGATAAACGAAAATTTAAAAACAATGATTGCGTAAGTTGTCATATGTCATTTAATGGTGCTACGGATATCCCACACGTTAGTGTACATGACCATAAGATTTCTATTCCTGTAAGCAATAAGGAAATTGAGTCTGTCAGAAAGTTTATGGGTATAACAGCAATTAATAATTCAAATCCTCCGCGCATCGCTACTGCACAAGCATATATCAATTATTTTGAAAAATTCGGGATGGGTCCTGAAATGCTTGACTCAGCTTTGTTTTATTTGAAGGAAAATGGAAGATTAGATGTAAATAAAAATATTGCGAAGCTCGTGCATTTATATTACCTGAAGAAGGATTATACAACGGTTGTGAAATTAGTTGATCAGACTAGTGATATAGTAGCTAAAATCAGTATTAAGCAATATGATAATTACTATGCATGGACAGCTTATCGAATAGGAGAATGTTATCAGCAAATAGGAAAATCAGATAAATCAAAAGCATTTTTTCAATTAGCTTATCAATTAGCTCCATTAGTTCCTGATTTCGGTAATAAATATGCCAGCTCCCTTGCAATTAGTGGCGATTATGAATCTGCACGAAAAATTTATAAATCAATAATTGCGCAACAACCTAAGTATGCTCCTGCTTATTGTAATTTAGGATATCTTGTTTTGATGAAAGATAAAAACCAGCAAGAAGCAATGACTTATTATGATAAAGCATTGTCTCTTGATCCTGATTATGAGGCAGCCTTATCCAATAAAGCTGCTTTATGCGCGTTTAATGGAGATGAGATTAATTCGATTAAGTTGCTAAATCGAATAATAAAATTAAATCCTACTAACAAGCAAGCAAAAGAATTATTAAAATCCATAAATCATCTTCAGTAATTATGGCTAGTAAATCGTTTAATTATAAAAAGTACTTTTTTGGAATTATTGTTATGGTGCTATTATTAACATCAGTTATTGCGATTATTGGTTATTATAAATTTCTTGCTCCATCAGTTAAAAATGTAGAAGTGAATGACCCTTATGTTTATATTCCAACAGGTTCAAACTTCGCTTATGTATTAGCTGTACTTGAAAAGAAAAAATTAGTTAATAATGTAAGTGATTTTAAATGGTTGGCAAAACAAATGAATTATGTCAATCGCATCAAACCAGGAAAGTATAAACTGCATAATGGAATGAGCAATAAAGAAATGATTGAATTGTTAAGGTCGGGTCGTCAGGAAAAAGTACTTATTGCGATAAATAATATAAGAAAGGTTGATGGCCTTGCTTTGTTACTTAGTTCAAAGTTAGAAGTTGACTCTGCTTCAATCGTGAAATTATTTAATGATTCAATCTATCTTAGGCAATATGATTTTAATACTTATAATTCAATCAGTGTAGTTATTCCAAATACATACGAGTTTTATTGGAATACCAATGCCCAACAGTTTTTTGAAAGGATGTTTGTAGAGTATAAAAAATTCTGGACAGATAATCGATTAAAAATGGCGAACAAATTAGGACTAGATTCTAAAAAAGTTTCGATTGTTGCATCTATCGTAGAAAAGGAAACAAGGAAAAAAGACGAGAAGCCAATTCTTGCAGGTATCTATCTTAATCGACTAAATAAAGGTTGGAAGTTAGAGGCTGATCCAACATTGGTATATGCGGCAGATGACTTTACAATAAGTCGTGTTTTAAACATACATAAGAAAATTGAATCACCTTACAATACCTATCTCAATTTTGGTTTGCCTCCAGGGCCAATTTGCACTCCATCAATTGAGACTATTGATGCTGTTTTAAATTGCAAGAAAAGCAACTATATGTTTTTTTGTGCTCGGGAAGATTTTTCTGGTTACCATAATTATGCGGTTACTTATAATGAACATCTTAGAAATGCAAGATTGTTCCAAGCCGCTCTTAACAAGCGAGGCATTACTAAATAGTAGTATTCTTCAATCTGATATTTTTTTAACTTCGCAGAATGAAAATCGGAATTATCAGAGAAGGTAAAATGCCACATGATAAGCGTGTACCTTTTACACCTGTTCAATGTAAATATCTTTTAGAAGAGTATAGTGATTTGCAAATAGTAGTACAGCCTTGCCCTTATCGTTGTTATACAGATGATGAATATAAATCTCAAGGTGTTAACTTGCAAGATGATTTAACTGACTGTGATATTTTAATGGGTGTTAAAGAAGTTCCAGTTGAGAATTTAATTGCAGATAAAAAATATTTATTCTTTTCGCATACTATTAAAAAGCAACCCTATAATAAAAAACTATTACAAAAGGTTCTAGAAAATAAAATTCAGTTAATCGATTATGAATGTTTAGTTGATGAAAATTTTAATCGGGTAATTGGTTTTGGTCGCTATGCAGGTATTGTTGGTGCTTACAACGGAATTATGGGCTATGGATTAAAGTATGGGATGTTCGATTTAAAGGCCGCTCATCTTTGTCATGATAAAAAAGAACTTTTTAAGGAATTAGAAAAAGCAAAGTTGCCGAATATTAAAATTGTTATTACTGGTGGTGGTAGAGTAGCAAATGGAGCACTAGAAACATTAGGCGCATTGGAAATCCGCAAGGTAACTCCGTATGAATTTTTAAATTATACTTTCAGAGAGCCTGTATATGTCCAACTTCATAGCAAAGATTTTCATGCATTGAAAAATGGAGTAGGATGGAGCAGTGCAGAGTTTTATCATCATCCTGAATTATTCAATAATACATTTTCTAATCCTGGTTCTTTTGCTGATAACTGCGATTTATTAATTCATTGTACTTACTGGAATCCTAAAGCTCCAATTTTGTTTACTAAGGAACAAATGAAGGGACATAAATTTAAAATCAGCGTTATTGCAGATGTGTCTTGTGATATAAATGGGTCTGTGCCTTCAACAACTCATCCTTCTACGATAGAAGATAAGTTTTATGGATATAATCCGCATACAGGTAAAGAAGACGAAGCATTTGCACCTTCTACGATTACAGTTATGGCTGTAGATAACTTACCATGCGAGTTGCCTCGTGACGCATCTGAAGGTTTTGGAAAAGATTTAATGGAAAAAGTAATTCCTAATTTATTAGGAGAGGATAATGGCTTAATCGAGCGAGGTTCAATTACAATGGATGGAAAACTTACTTCTCGTTTTGAGTATTTATCAGATTACGCAGCTGATTAAGCAGTAATTAATTTAAGTTGTTGTATTGCTTCTGTTGGATTTGAATGTCCGAATACAGTATTACCTGCTACTAATACATCAGCACCACAGTCAACTAGCTTTTTTGCATTGTCAAAGTCAACTCCGCCATCAATTTCAATTAATGTAGAGGCATTATTCTGAATGATTAAATTTTTCAGTGCTTCTACTTTTGCATAAGTATGCTCAATAAATTTTTGTCCACCAAATCCAGGATTAACAGACATCATACAAACTAAGTCGATGTCTTTGATTACATCTGCAATTAAAGAAATATTTGTATGAGGATTAATTGCAACGCCTGCTTTTACATTAAGCGCTTTAATGGCCTGAATACTTCGATGTAAATGCGTGCATGCTTCATAATGTACAGAAATAACTGCTGCACCTGCATCAGCAAAAGACTTAAGATATTGATCGGGATTTACAATCATCAAGTGCACATCCAAAGGCTTCTGAGCATGTTTTTGAATTGATTTTAAAACAGGAAATCCAAATGAAATATTTGGAACAAAAACGCCATCCATAATATCAATATGAAACCAATCGGCAGTACTATTATTTACCATGTTTGTATCTCTTTCAAGATTTCCAAAGTCGGCTGAAAGCATGGAGGGGGCGATTAGTGCAGGCATGTCAAATATTTTTTGCTAAACTACAAAACATTTTCTTTTAAAAAGTTTACCCCGCCTCGTAAGAAGCAGGGTAAACTAAATATAAACCTAAAACCAATATTTTTTATCCCAGATATGTTTTTAAAATTTTACTTCTGGAAGTATGCTTTAATCTACGGATTGCTTTTTCTTTTATTTGTCGTACTCTTTCGCGCGTAAGCTCGAATTTCGTTCCGATTTCTTCTAGCGTAAGTGCATTTTCTGCTAAGCCAAAGTACAATCGAATTACATCTGCTTCTCGAGGTGTTAGTGTAATTAGTGCACGCTCAATTTCTCTTTTTAATGATTCATTGATTAAATTATTTTCTGGAGATGGCGCTACATCATCACCTGACATCAGATCCATTAGCGTACCATCTTCACCGGTGATTAAAGGGGCATCCATTGATATATGGCGACCAGATGATCTCATTGTATCTGTTACATCAGCAACAGTGATATTTAATATTATTGATAACTCTTCATTGGTTGGTTCGCGTTCGAACTCTTGTTCCAATTGTGAGAAGGCACGATTAATCTTATTTATAAAACCTATTTTATTTAAAGGTAGTCGCACAATACGAGCTTGTTCAGCTAATGCTTGTAAAATACTCTGACGGATCCACCATACAGCATAGGAGATAAATTTGAATCCACGCGTTTCATCAAAGCGTTGTGCGGCTTTAATCAATCCAAGGTTACCTTCATTAATTAAATCACCTAATGTTAACCCTTGATTTTGATATTGCTTAGCAACAGATACTACGAATCGAAGATTAGCTTTTGTTAGGCGTTCTAATGCGATGCGGTCACCTTCACGAATTCTTCGTGCTAATTCAACCTCTTCATCTGCGCGAATTAATTCTACTTTGCCTATCTCTTGAAGGTATTTATCCAGTGAAGCTGTTTCACGATTGGTAACTTGTTTAGTAATTTTTAGCTGTCTCATTTTGTTCAAATTTGAGGTGCTAAACGGCAAAATGATTAGATGGTTACAAATTATTAATAGGCCTTTTGTAATGTAAAGTAGATTTGTAGTTGCATTAGTATAAAAACTATAGCGTTTCTAATAACGAAGTCACCATTTATTACAAGTTGTTTTAAAAAAAGAAGGCATAAAAAAAGTCCCGCGATTGCGGGACTTTAAGAGGTAATATCAATGATTTATTATTGAATCAATGTGTTCAAAATCGAACAAATTATAACAAAACCTTACGAGATAAGCGATACTTACCAGTTTTCTTATCTATTTCAACAAGTTTAACTTGGATAATCTCTCCTTCCTTTAAAACGCCTTCCATTGAAGGCAATCTGTCTTTAGAAATTTCAGATATGTGTAGTAAGCCATCCTTTCCAGGCATAAATTCAACGAATGCTCCGAAAGCAGTAATCGTTTTTACTTTTCCTTCGTAAGTTTCTCCAACTTCAGGCTCAGCAACAATTCCTTTAACCCAGTTTAAAGCAGCATCAATTGATTGTTTATTTGGAGATGCGATTTCAACCACACCTTCATTATTAACTTCCTCAATTGAGATACTTGCTCCAGTAACTCTTTGAATTTCCTGAATAATTTTTCCACCTGGTCCGATAACCGCACCGATATATTCTTTTGCAATTCTTAAAACAACGATGCGAGGCGCATGTGCTTTATAGTCTTCACTTGGAGCTGAAAGCGTTTTTGACATTTCGTTTAAGATATGTAAACGACCTGCTTTTGCTTGTTCTAATGCTTGTATTAAGATTTCATAAGGAAGTCCATCTACTTTCAAATCCATCTGGCAAGCACAGATACCTTTTTCAGTACCTGTTACTTTAAAGTCCATATCTCCTAAGTGATCTTCATCGCCAAGGATATCACTTAAAATGGCGAAGTTTCCTTTACCATCTGTAATTAATCCCATAGCAATTCCAGAAACAGCTCCTTTTAACTTAATACCTGCATCAAATAATGCCAACGAACCAGCACAAACTGTAGCCATTGATGAAGAACCATTTGATTCAAGGATATCAGAAACGATACGAACTGTATAAGGATTCAGGTCATCACCAGGCATCATTTGCTTTAACGAACGCATAGCTAAGTTACCATGACCCACCTCACGACGACTTGTTCCTCTGTTAGGTTTTACCTCTCCAGTACTGAAACCAGGGAAGTTATAATGTAATAAGAACTTATTCTTTCCTTGGTACATTGCCTGATCGATAATTTGCTCGTCAAGTTTAGAACCTAAGGTAACAGTAGTTAAAGATTGTGTTTCACCTCTTGTGAAAACAGCAGAACCATGAGCTGATGGTAAGTAATTGACTTCAGACCAGATAGGGCGGATATCCGTTAATCCACGTCCATCTAAACGAATCTTCTCCTTAATAATCATATCACGAACGGCTTCTTTCTCTACATCGTGATAGTATGTTTTAATGAATCCCATTTTAGTAGCTAATTCTTCTTCAGTAAACTGAGCACAGAATTCTACTAAAACTTCTTTAAAAGCAACCTTGCGAGCATGCTTATCAGGATTACAACGACGAGCTACAGCATAAACTTTGTCATAAGTTTCTTTCCATACTTTTTCACGTAATTCTTCGTCATGCTTTTCGTGAGAATATTCACGTTTTGTAACACCTAACATTTCAGCAAGTTCAATCTGAGCCTGGCACTGAACTTTAATAGCGTCGTGAGCAACGCCAATAGCTTCAGCCATTTCTTTTTCACTTACTTCTTTCATTTCTCCTTCTACCATCAGGATATCTTTAATTGTACCTGCTACGATTAAATCGATATCAGCAGAAGCCATACTTGAGATAGGAGGGTTGATAATAAATTGACCATCGATACGGGCAACGCGAACCTCTGAGATAGGTCCGTTGAAAGGAATATCAGAAACAGCGATAGCAGCAGATGCAGCTAAACCAGCTAAGCAATCTGGAGCTACTTCCATATCAGCAGAAATTAAGGTAACCATAACTTGAGTGTCAGCATGGTAATCATCTGGAAATAAAGGACGAAGTGCACGATCAATTAAACGACAAATTAAAATCTCGTTATCATTTAAGCGGGCTTCACGACGGAAAAATCCACCTGGGAATCTTCCAGCAGAAGCGAACTTCTCTTGGTAATCAACAGTTAGAGGCATGAAATCCACACCTGCTTTTGCATCGTGACTAGATACGGCAGTAGCCAGTATCATACAATCACCCATTCTTAAAACAATTGAACCATCAGCTTGCTTTGCAAGTTTACCGGTTTCAATACTAATTTCCCTTCCATCCGCGAGTTTGAAGGTTTTTACGACAGCGTTTTGTGACATTTTTTGCAGCTTTTTTTTACAGCGTTTTTACAGCTTTTGATTTATAATAATTGTGAATTAAATCTGTGGTAATAAAATGAAAAAAGGCAAATTCAATTTGAATTGCCTTTTTCATTTATCGTTATGGCATAATAGCCTTATTTACGAATTCCTAAGTCAGCGATGATAGCACGGTAGCGATTGATATCTGTTTTGTATAGATAATCTAACAAACTACGACGCTTACCTACTAAACGGATTAAGGCACGCTGAGTAGAAAAATCTTTCTTGCTTTTCTTTAAATGCTCAGTTAAATGATTGATTCTTTGAGAAAACATAGCGATTTGACCCTCCGCAGATCCTGTGTTAGTTTCGCTATTTCCGTATTTTTTGAAAATTTCTTTCTTTGATTCTGAAGTTAATAACATGATTCTTCGTTGATTTTCTTTTATTTATAAGGACGGCAAAGATATAAATCAAAATTAAATTAAACAATACATACCCATCTATTTTTTATGTTTTATAGAATGCTATTCTTTTAGAATGCTATTCTTTTTCGACTTTTTTGCAAAGGCTCAATAACTTCGATATGAGTATTTGATTTTAATTTTATTTATAATTATAACAATATCAGTTTTTTAAAAGTTTCAACTAAATTATAATTATAAGTAAGTTCTTATTGAGTATTAAAGAATTCATCACAATTCATTTCAGAAATTTGCCAAACACCTAATAGGTAATTTGTTAAAATATTTAGTCGGACCGTTTTTGGAGTTGACTTACTATTCAATTTTATGCGATAATCGATTCCCAAAATGGCCATTTCGCCATTAAAGTGGCGAATTGAAATGCGAAAGTCTTTTAAAATTACATTACCAAGCTTAAATTTAAAGTCGGCTTCCAGATTTTCCCATAATTGCAAGCTGTTAAAGGTATTGTTAATTTTTAGTAGCTCACTTAAATAAGGGTATAATGATCGCCATGGCGCTTCAAATAAAGTCTTTGAAAAGTTTTCAATGAAATTAAATAATTGATTTATATTACTGTTTAAATACAACTCAAAATCAATTTCTTGTATAAAGCTAATCGACTGAATTTTTTTAACGGGAATATCATTAATTACTTCGCTTAATATCTGAAAATAGCATTCGTCGCGGTAGTGGAATTTCTGATTAATCAGAACCTTCGACTTCTTTAACCGATATTTTAGTATTGCTAAGTTCTCCTTGTTTTTTGATGCGATAGCATTTCCATCATAGAGTTTCGGGAAATTGAGATATTCATATAAGTTGACCGTTTCGGCAATTTCAATGCGCTGTTCAACTTGTTGCCATTGCTGTGGGCGATATCTAATAAAGCGCTTAGCCGCTGGGTTAATTTTGATTTTAATATTGGGTGTAGAGTGCATACTTTCAATTGAATGAAAAGCGAAAGTATATTCACCAACTGCTGAAAGTCGGTAACAAATGGATGTAATTGTTTAATTATGTCGGTTACTATCTTATTAAAAACTTTGTTAAATCCTTTTTGAACTCAGGGCTTGAATTAGGTAAATGTGTTTATCTATTTAGATTCGTTAATGATTGGTTTGTTATTTTTTCTAATTTTAAGTGTAGTATTAGTTGAAAATAGCACAATGAAAAATAGCACTCAACTTAATTTTAATTTTATGATTTTCCACCCTTGCAAATAATTCGTATTTTTAAAATTATAATCAAAACCTATTAATGAAAGCTATCTGGTACGAGGCCGAAATTTTCGAAATAATCGATGAATCGCCTAAAGTAAAACGCTTCTGGTTTCGAATGCCACCTGAAGCAAATTTCAGTTTTAAAGCTGGACAATTTGTAATGCTTGATTTGCCAATTCAAGCTAAGTACACTAACCGAAGTTATTCAATCTCATCTGCTCCAACTGGCGAATCTACTTTTGAATTATGTATTGTTTTAAAAGAGGATGGCATAGGTACACCTTGGATTTGGGAAAATATTTCGGTGGGAAGTAAAATAAAAACTGCAGGGCCATTAGGTAAATTTATATTGCCTGAAGTGATTGATAAAGATATATGCTTTATTTGTACAGGAACTGGCATCGCACCATTGCGAAGTCAATTATTGGAGATTTTTAATAAAAACATTCCTCATAAAGACATTTATATGATTTTCGGAAACCGAATAATTTCCGATGTGCTTTATAGAAAAGAAATGGAAGAACTTCAAGCAGCGCATCCTGAGTTCCATTTTATTCCGGTGCTATCTCGTGAGACTCCTGAAACATGGAAACACCCTGGTTATGTGCATAAATATTATTTAGATATATACGGCAATAAACAAAAGCCGGTTATGTTTTACATTTGCGGTTGGAGCAATATGGTGCGCGAAGCGCGCGACAAACTGAAAGAACTTGGCTATACAAAAGATGAAATTAAATTCGAATTGTATGATTAAAAGTATTTCTCAATTTGTCGTTTATGTTAATAGAAATCAGCACAGCAAGTTGATGGCAACGAATAATTTCGTTTCATCTAATTTGATTTAAGAAAATACTTCTAAGACTTATTTTGCAAAGTAACTGAGAATATGAGTCATAAGGTCTTTTAGCTCAGTTCTGGGAACAATCATATCAAGGAAACCATGTTCTAAAACGAATTCTGAAGTCTGGAATCCTTTTGGTAAATCTTTACCAATTGTTTCTTTAACTACACGTGGACCAGCAAATCCAATTAAAGCACCTGGTTCTGCAATATTTAAATCGCCTAACATAGCAAACGAAGCAGTAACGCCTCCGGTTGTAGGGTCAGTTAAAAAAGAAATATAAGGTAGTTTTGCGTCAGATAATCGGGTAAGCTTTGCAGATGTTTTAGCCATTTGCATTAGTGAAAGTGCAGCTTCCATCATACGAGCACCACCTGATTTGGAAATCATTAAGAAAGGGGTCTTATGCTCAATTGAATAATCTATAGCTCTTGCAATTTTTTCTCCCATTACAGACCCCATTGAGCCTCCAATAAATTTAAAATCCATGCAGGCAATCGTTAAAGGATAACCACCACATTGACCAGAGGCTGTTCTAACGGCATCCTTTAATCCTGTTTTTTTCTGGCTCTCCACTAAACGGTCCGCGTACTTCTTTGTATCTGAAAAAACAAGAGGATCAGCAGAGGTCATATTTGCATTGAACTCTTCGAATTGGTTATCATCAAACAATAGAGAAAAATACTCTTCAGAGCCAATTCGTTCATGATAAGCACATTTTAAACATACCCATTGATTAGCTTCATGTTCCTGGGTAGGTTGAATGTTCTTACAAGCGGGACATTTATACCATAATCCTTCTGGTGTTTCTTTCTTTTCACTGGTAGAAGTTGTGATCCCTTCCTTAATTCGATTAAACCAACTCATATTATTTGAATTTGAGAGTATTGATTAAGCAATTGTAATTTCATTTGTCAGGTAAACATCCTGAATAGCATTTAGCATTTGAATTCCTTCGCTGAAAGGTTTTTGAAAGGCCTTTCTGCCAGAAATTAATCCTTGACCACCCGCTCGCTTGTTAATCACAGCTGTTGTAACTGCTTCAGACATATCAGATGCGCCTTTACTTTCTCCACCTGAATTTATTAATCCCATACGACCCATGTAGCAATTCGCTACTTGGTAACGAGCCAAGTCAATTGGGTGGTTCGTTGTAAGTTCATCATAAACCTTCTTATGCGTCTTGCCAAAATTAACCGCCGTATATCCGCCGTTGTTGGTCGGGAGCTTTTGTTTAATAATATCTGCCTGAATGGTAACGCCTAAATGATTTGCTTGTCCTGTTAAATCAGCTGAGGTATGATAGTCAACACCATCCTTCTTGAATGCATTATTACGAGTATAGCACCATAATATCGTTGCCATTCCTAGTTCATGTGCGCGCTCAAAGGCTTGCGCTACTTCAATAATTTGACGGGAAGACTCTTCCGAACCAAAATAAATAGTAGCTCCAACTGCAGCAGCCCCCATGTTCCATGCTTCATCAACTGAACCAAACATAATTTGGTCAAATTTATTTGGGTAGGATAAGAATTCATTGTGGTTTATCTTCACAATGAATGGGATTTTATGAGCGTATTTTCTGGAAACAGAAGCTAAAACTCCATAAGTAGAAGCAACCGCATTACATCCTCCTTCAATTGCAAGTTTTACAATGTTCTCAGGGTCGAAGAACATTGGATTCGGTGCGAATGATGCTCCTGCTGAATGTTCAATTCCCTGATCAACTGGTAAAATACTTAAGTATCCTGTTCCTGCTAATCGTCCGTGATTATAAAGGGTTTCAATACTTCTTATTACTTGATTACTACGATTACTAGGTATGAAAATCCTGTCTGTAAAATCTGGTCCTGGTAAATGAATATGATCTTTTGTAATCGTATTACATGTATGATTTAAAAGTGAGTCAGCATCCTGACCTAATAATTCAGTAATTTTTTGCAACGACATATTGAATCTTTGTTTAGGATAATTTGACAACAAAACTAAGAAAAAATGGCGTATCACCAATTACTTGTCTGCGAGCCACAATTAGCTAAAAAATCTAGTACGCTTAAATTTGGAGCAAAAGGGTGCTTGTAGGAAAAAACCTGATTATATTTATTGAGATCAGCTTCATTAATCAAAACAGGAGAATAACTATGATTATCAGAAAGTTTTCGAAAATCGTGGAGGATATCAGGCGAGTTTTTGTCTGTATTAATTGATGTTTTGATCTTTAACTTTTTAATCATCAAAGCAAATAACATTTGATTCAAATCCACCAAAAAAGTAGGTTTTTTATCATAAATGGGCCACAAATCATCTTTGATAAATTCGAAAAATGGTGCAGTGTTATAAGCGGCTTCGAGTGCTCCTTTGTGAACTCTAATCCAAGATTGACTATTATCAATTTTACAATCAATTGTTAAGGAAACACGCTGCTTTGCATTAACAGGAACACTTAAACATTGAATACCATTAGGTGATAAAATAAAGGTGCGGTTTCTGACTGTTTTCTTTTTCCAGGTGTCTTCCTTATCAAAGTAAACAGAGCTATTGGAAGATACCGTTTTCAGGTATTCAACCGAAGGCAAATAAGCAGTATTATATAAAGCGGACACTTGAATTAATCGTTATTCCAATGGATAACGTTAAATAATCTGTTCCAGCGAATTTTATTTAAGAAACTTCCTTCGCTATCTATACTCATCCAAATGAAAACTGCTTTGCCTACAATATGATCTTCAGGAACAAATCCCCAAAACCTAGAATCAGCAGAGTTGTGACGGTTATCACCCATCATGAAATAGTAGTCCATCTTAAAGGTATAAGAAGTAGTTTCTTTCCCATTGATAAAAATTTTCCCGTCTTTTTCTTCAACAGTATTATGCTCATATGCAAAAATCACTCGTTGATAGATTGCTAAATTATTTGTGTCAAGGTGGATTGTAGCACCTGCTTTAGGAATGTAAATAGGACCGAAATTGTCAGTGTTCCATTTGTAAAAAGTACTAAAAGGGTAGATATGTCCTTCATAAAATCCTTTAGGCTGAATGATTGGCATTACAGAACTAACCGCAGAAATCTTTTTCAATTCGTTCGCAGCCCCATCCGTAAGTATTGCCTGATACTCTCCGTTTCCTATTGGTTGGTATTCGTTAATTCCTAATTTTTTCCAGGTGTCTTCTACTAATCCGTAACCTGTAGTTTTAATTAAATAGGTATGCTGACTTCCTTTCGGAACCATATTTTTCTGACTATTTATATATACAAGACGATCTATTACTTGCAATGTATCACCAGGCAATCCTACACAGCGTTTGATATAATGTGTTTGTTTATCCACAGGCCTTTCATCTTCCATCGGATAATTAAAGACAACAATATCATTATGCTTTACTTTTGAAAAACCAGGTAGTCGATGGTAACCCCATTTTATGGCCTCCGAATAAGATTTGCCTCCAATGATTGGTAACTCTTGGTGCACGAAAGGAAATGATATTGGCGTCATAGGAGTCCTTGCACCATAATGCATTTTACTTACGAAAAGGAAGTCGCCAACCATAAGTGTGCGTTCCATTGATGGGGTAGGTATGGTAAATGCTTCGAAGAAAAATGTTCGGATAATGGTTGCTGCTACAACTGCAAAAACGATCGCATCGAACCATTCTCTTGATTTACTTTTTGGTGCATTCGAATTTTTTCGTTGCCAAAATTTCCAATTCATAGTGTCTAAAATTAAGTCCCTAAATTAAGTATTAAATATCTAATTAACTGAATAAAATATCTTTCATAGTAAACACGCCCTTTTTACCAACTATCCATTCGGCGGCATGTATTGCGCCTAATGCAAATCCGTCTCTTGTTTTGGCGTGATGATTTATTTGAATGACATCAATTGGCGATTCCCATTTTACCTCATGCGTTCCAACAACATCAGGCGCTCGTTTGGCATCTATATAAATAGCATTAGCCTCGTTTTCTTCCAATGTCCATTTCGAATATGCAGTATTGTTTTCAATTATTCCGTTTGCTAAGGAAACGGCCGTGCCACTTGGTTTATCTAGTTTATGGGTATGATGTATTTCGGAAAGAGAAACGCGATATTCAGAATTTGATTGCATCCATTTTGCTAAGATTCTGTTAAGTTCAAACATCATGTTAATGCCCACGCTGAAGTTACTTGCGTACACTAAAGCTCCTTTTTTGCTTGTAAATAAATCAGTGATTTTATTTAATTCATCGTACCAGCCAGTAGTACCACATACAACAGGAACTCCTGCTTTTAAACATAATTCTAAATTACTCACGGCTGCATCTGGTCGTGTAAACTCGATTACAACATCTGCATTTTTCAATTCATTTAAATCTATTTTGCCAATATTTTCGTGATTGATTTTAAGTAGAATCGTGTGCCCTTTTGCTATAGCCAGTTGTTCTATTGTTTGTCCCATTTTACCAGTACCAATCAATGCAATTTTCATCACTTAAAAGTTTAATGTTAGTTTAAATTCAGAATGTGGAGGACGGTTAGCAAATGAAGGAAGAATGCTCGGTTCAATTTTTAAGGTTAGATTATCATCTACATTGAAAGTAAATAAATGAGCATCTACATGAGCATCAATAATGTTTAACACATAAACAATCGTTGCAGCAGCAAATGATAAATCACGGTTTCTGCGATAACCATCACTTAGAATTCTTAAGTTATCGCTGCTTATTTCTGTGTATAGCTCGTTCGTACTATCGGAATCGTATCTACGCAAAAGAGCCTCGTTGTATTTTTTATAATTACTGTTATTATGATTAATGTAATAAGCCGTAGCTCCTAAACCAGCATAAACAAGTGGAAGTTTCCAGTATTTACGGTTGTAAACTTGTCCTGCACCTGGTAAAATAGCAGATAGGATTGTTGCTTTTCTAACCGAATGAATTCTTGCGGTAGAATCAACTGGCGCCTGCGCATTACAAACTACGTAACACAGAAAAAAAATTGCAAAAAGAAAACTTCTTTTTATCATGTAATAGATTAATGAATTCCTTTAGCAGCAAGCCATCGTTCAGCATCTAAAGCAGCCATGCAACCACTTCCTGCAGCTGTTACAGCCTGACGATAGATATGGTCTTGAACATCACCTGCAGCAAATACTCCTTCTGCAGTTGTATAGGTACTTCCTTGTTTCGTTACTATATAACCGTTAGTATCTAAGTCTAAAGCGTGTTTAAATATTTGTGTATTTGGTTCATGTCCGATAGCAACAAAAAAACCTGTAATTGAAATTTCGCGCTCTTCATTTGATTGGTTATTGCGTATACGAACACCAGAAACAGATTGCTCACCTAATATTTCTAACGTTTCATGATGATAAAGTATTTCAATATTTGGTGTGTTTTCTACTCGGTGAATCATTGCCTTACTAGCTCTCATTTCTCCTTTTCTAACAAGCATTGTAACCTTGTTACATAATTTTGCAAGGTAAGAAGCTTCTTCTGCTGCCGTATCACCAGCACCCACAATAGCTACATCTTGTCCTCTGAAAAAGAACCCGTCACAAACAGCACAAGCGCTTACACCAAAACCATTTAATTTTTTTTCTGAATCAAGTCCAAGCCACTTTGCACTTGCGCCCGTAGCAATTATGACAGCATCCGCTTCAATTGTATGTTTTTCATCCACAACAACTTTTTTTGGATGCGATGAAAAATCAACTGAGGTAGCATATCCAAATCGGATATCAGCCCCGAAACGCTTTGCTTGTTTTTCAAAGTCCATCATCATTTCAGGACCTTGAACTCCTTCTGGATATCCAGGATAGTTTTCTACTTCAGTAGTGATGGTTAATTGCCCTCCTGGTTGTAATCCCTGATATAAAACGGGTTTTAAATCTGCACGCGCTGCATAAATAGCAGCAGTATATCCTGCAGGCCCAGAGCCTATTATTAAGAGTTTTACTTTTTCAGTTGTCATTGATTTAATTCAATAATTGATTTATATGATGCAAATTTAAATGCTTATCAAATAGAATTTTGGTTTGTTAAATAATTCAGTTTAAAAGGAGTCTTATAAATCCTAATTATAAGAAACAGATTATTTAAGCATTAAGTAAATTCTCGATAATATTCTCAACAGAAACGCCTTCGGCCTCTGCTTTAAAATTCTTCACAATACGATGTCGTAAAATTGCAGGAGCAATAGCTTTCACATCTTCGATATCAGGTGAATATTTACCATGCAATACTGCATGACATTTAGCTCCTACGACTAAAAATTGAGACGCTCTTGGACCAGCGCCCCAGCTAAGGTATTCATTAGTTATAGAAGCTGCCATTTCAGTGTTGGGTCTTGTTTTAGCTGTTAATTTAACCGCATATTCAAGAACATTATCTGGCACAGGTATTCTTCTGATTAATTGCTGGAAATAAAGAATTTCTTCTGCGCTAATAATATTTTTTAATTCAGGATTATAATTTCCTGTTGTGTTTTTTACAACCATAATTTCTTCCTGAAGGGTAGGGTAGTCTAATGTAACATTAAACATGAATCGATCTAACTGCGCTTCTGGAAGAGGATAGGTTCCTTCTTGTTCTATTGGATTTTGTGTTGCAAGCACAAAAAACGGAGAAGGCAATTCATAGCGTTTACCCGCTGCCGTTACAGCTCTCTCCTGCATCGCTTCTAACAAAGCTGATTGCGTCTTGGGTGGAGTACGATTTATCTCATCTGCAAGAATAATATTTGAAAACAAAGGTCCTTTTACAAATTTAAATTGTCTGTTTTCATCCAATATTTCTGTTCCGATAATATCACTCGGCATTAAATCGGGTGTAAACTGAATTCTGTTATAGCTTAAGCCAAGAACGCTGGCAATAGTATTTACTAATAAAGTTTTAGCAAGGCCTGGAACACCAACTAATAAACAGTGTCCATTGCAGAATATGGATATCAATGAATCTTGAACAACTTGGTCCTGTCCTACAATTACTTTCCCGATTTCTGCTCTTAGTTCTGCGTAAGTTTGTCTTAAGGCATCAACGGCTTCTACATCCGAAGAAAATGTTTTCATAGTTTTATAAATATTATTTTGCAGTATTATTAATCCATTCATTTAAATTAGAACATCCTTGGTATTCTTCTGCAATTCGAACATAGGTTGTTGCAGCTATTTTTTTCTTCCAGGTTTCTAATGATGTATTTTGTTTGTCACTTAACGTCAGTTCTTGTAATTTGGGGTAGTCATCGGATAAATTCATTTGATGAGGTTCTGTTCTTGTCAATAATTTTAAGACACGATACGCTTGCTTTCCATCACGAGTAGTAATTAAAGATGCAGAAGAAACTTCTCCAACTGCCATTTTATCTAATGAAAATAATACGGTAGGATCAACCTGGTCAGATTCAAACTTCGTAGATCCTGAATTAGGATTGATAACTGCACCGCCACTCATTTTAGTATCTGTTTCATCAGAATATTTCTCCGCTCCTTCGTTAAATGGTAGTTTGTTTATTCTAATAAGATTGGCTATGCTATCTGTGAATTCCTGTGCTGCTACTAAATCTTCAACTTGTGTAGAAGCTCTAAGTAAGATGTGACGAACATTAATTTTCTCTCCTCGTCGCTCAATTAATTGAATGATATGATACCCAAACGGGGATTCAATAATTTCTGAAATCTCAGTGGTGTTTTTTAATTTAAAAGCAGCCGCGCTAAATTCAGGAACTAAATCACCACGGTTAACAAATCCTAATTCGCCTCCTTGTTTTGCACTTTCAACATCTTGCGAATACAATACAGCGAGCGTTGAAAAATCTTCGCCATTTACGATTCTATCTCGAATAGATTTTAATTTTTCTTTCGCTTCTGTTTTTTGTCCTTCACTTACTGGTACGTAATGAACAATTTGCGCATATTCAATTTCCGCATTTACATAGGGTAGACTATCCTTTGGGATTTTGTTGAAGAAAGCACGAACATCAGCAGGAGAGGAGCTAACATTTTTTGTGATCTTGCTTTGCATTTGTTGTGCTAACAATTGTTCCTTAATCAAAGGTTTGAATTCCTCTTTTAATTCTGCAACCGATTTTCCATAGTATTGTTCTAGTTTTTCTACGGAACCTATTTGCTGAATAAAGTAGGAAAGGTTACTTTCAATTTTTTGGTTGACTTGTGATTCTTCAACAACTAAACTGTCAATATTAGCTTGATGTAAAAGAAGCTTATTAAGCAGTAATTGATTAAGCACTCGACATTTTAAATCGGCTGCATCTGGTGTGCCTTGAGCAATTATTTGGGCATATTGTGATTCAACCTCAGATTTTAAAACAATATTGTTTCCAACAACACCTACAATTTGATCAACGATATTTCCACTTGTCTGAGAAAAAGATTGGTTAGCAAAAAGCACTATCAGTAATAAAGGAAGTTTATTTTTTAGGTAATAAAATCTCGACATCTTTTTCTTTAATTGCGTTGTTATAGGCGTCCTTTTCCATTTTGTTAATTATATCAAGTTTACGCTTGTTAATTATTAAATTTCGAATGTTATCTGTTTCGAAATTCAGTGGCGATAAACTCTCTTTAATTTTGAACCCCTTAATATTAATAAAATAAATCGAAGTAGAATCAGCCACTTCAATAAAACGATTGTTTTTTAAATATTGCTCCTTGTCATAGGTGCTTATTGGTGCTTTTTTTAATAAATCATCAAATAAAAGCCATTCTGTTTCATTGAAATAGTAATCAGTTGCGTACTGATAACAAAACTCTTGAACTATTTGCTTCTCTTTTTCCTTTTCTGATTTATAAAGAACTCTTATTCGGTCCAGCTTAGGAACGTTCTTAGGAACCTTAAAGTAAATGCATTTTAAAATATTGTCTTTTAACTGAAAATTGTCCGCATGTTCATTGTAATAATTTTCAATTTCTTCAGCGGATATGGTAGTATCTAGTTTTTCTCTTACATATTCTCGCTCGTAGGCGTATGCTAATAATGAGTTACGATATTCTTCTAACTGGTCATCAAAGTTTTTCAAATCATCGTTGAGGTTATCTTCCGCGAGTTTAAGAACAACTTGTTTCTGTAGCCAGTTTTGAATATAACTTTGAAGGATAGCCGTACTGTCTTTTTTAGATGTACCTGCTGGGATATTTTTTTTGATATCTTCTAAGTAAAGCTCTTTGTCGTATGCTTTAGCAATAACAATTTTATCAGAAGAAGCAGTGTTTTTACTTTTTGAACAAGAGATTAAAAAAAACAAACCGGTTACTCCGCTAATAACTAAAATGCTATTAAGAAGGTAACCGGTATATTTACTTTTTATTGTCATTATTTAGACCAAACACTTTGAAGTACTACTTGGTTAATAGTAACTGGATATTTGGTTTTTAATTGATCAACCCATTCTTTTTCTAAAGCTGATTGGAAATCAGAAGTTACAATTCCTTTTGCTTCATTTAATGATTTCGGCATTGGAGGAAGGATTTTCAGATCTACTAAATACCAGTTATTAGAGATTGAAATTGGATTACTAATTCCTTGATTCCAATTTGTTTTTTCAATTAATTCACTCTCAGCATGTGCATATTTCCCTTCTTTTTTTGTAACAGCATTTGGCGTTTTCTTATTAATGCCAGCCATTATATCATCTATAGATTTCTTTCCTTTTTGCAATTGCTTTCTAAGTTCTGATGCTGTTTCTTCATTGTTGCACTGGAAGATAGTTGCACTACAACGCTCTCCCCACATGTAGTTATTTTGATTTTTTTCGTGGTATTGTTGTAATCCAATAGTATCTTTTACTGCTTTTGTCCAAACCATTTTATCCGTTAAGTCAAATAGTAAAATACCATCTCTGTATTCTTTCATCAAATTTTTAAAGTCTACATATTTATTATCTAAACGCGCCTCTTCATAAGCTAAAACTTCTTCCTGCATCCATTGATCGTACATGCTGTATCCAATAACCTGTGGATTACTGCTTGCTCTTTTCGTTTGATGAGTGGAAATGTATTTTGCAAAGTCCTCGATTGAATAATATTTAACAGTTTTTGTTGAGTCGCTCAATGAGAATAAGTTTCCTTTGAAAGAATCTGCTCTCTTTAAATCCCATTCGCCATTTACCAATGATGTATCTAGCGCATTAACAAACATATCTTTCGATTTAGGAACTTCTTTGAAGTTATATTCGTTTTTAATTTTATTAACCATGCTCAAACGACTGGTTTCATTTCGGCTGTCACGCATAATCATCTGACGAAGTTCTCCTTTCTTTTCGTCAAATGAAGCCACACCTCTTTTGTCTAATCGTTTGATAATATGCCATCCGTAAGATGTTTTAACAATAGTAGATAAGCTGCCATCTTTCGATAAAGCAAAAGCTGCTTTTTCAAACTCAGGAACCATCTTTCCTGTACCAAACCAAGGCAATTCACCACCTTTTTTAGCTGATGCTTTATCTTCGCTATACTTCACAACAACGCTATCCCAAGATGCGCCATTGTTCAGTTGAGTCATTGCTTCTTTAATTTTATTTTCAGCTACTTTTATTAGTGAGTCATTAGCATCTTTTGGCATTCTTACCATCAGGTGAGCAACATGTATTTCACCTTGAGCAGGACGCATATCAAGAGTTTTGATAATGTGATATCCGAAACGAGTGCGAACTGGCATTGATAGCTGTCCGATTTTATTATTGTATGCAGCTGTTTCAAAAGGATAAACCATTTGCATTCCCGTAAAATATCCTAAGTCGCCACCATTCTCTTTTGCCGATGGGTCCTCACTTGAGTCGCGAGCTACCTTAGCAAAGTCGGCACCTTTTAAAATCATATCACGAATTTTTAATGCGCGATTATAAGCGGCAATCGTATCTTTTGGAAGAGCATCATTTGCAACTTTTATTAATATATGGCTGGCGCGAACATCGTTATTTAAACGATCGTAAGCTTCTTTTACCAATTGCTCACTCACATTTTTATCTGTTAAATAAGGTTGAGCTAATTGCTTTCTGTAGCCGGCTAATTCAGTTTTGAATGTTTCGCTGGTATCCATTTTTAAAAACTCAGCTTCCTTAACTTTCAGTTTGTAATTAACATACAAATCCAAATAATCGCGAACAGACTTTTCAGTATAAACTGTGTCCTTATTATTTTTTTTGAAAACTCTTTCAAATTCAGAACGAGGAATTTGTTCCTCACCAACTACTAAAAGAATTGGATCGATGGTTGGCTTTGGAGCTGTTACTGGAGCCGCTTGACTTCCAGATTTTGTTATTGCCTTAGGGGCAGGAGCAGGCTTGAATCCTTTTGCATCTAAATTTACTTGTGCTAAGCTAGAGATGCTAGCAAGTAATGAGACCAAAACAGCAGGTAAAAGAATCGCTTTTTTCATTCGTTAAAATATTTTTTTTTCGAGTGGACAAATGTAATCAAGTATTGCCTTTAAGAGGCTATGTTATGATTTTATTTTATGAAATTAGAGTGAATAAGTATCACCCCTGTTAATCAAATGTTAAAGGGAAATTATCGACTATAATTAGGGGCTTCTCGAATAATAGATACATCATGTGGATGACTCTCTTTGATGCCACTTGAAGTGATTTTAATAAACTGAGCAGACTGTAAATCTTTAATTCCTTTTGAGCCACAATATCCCATCGATGCTTTTAGTCCACCCACTAATTGATAAATCTCCTCTGATACAGTTCCTTTGTATGGTACTCGACCTACTATTCCCTCTGGGACCAGTTTCTTAATGTCATCTTCCGCATCTTGAAAATAACGGTCTTTACTTCCTTGTTTCATTGCTTCAATAGAGCCCATACCGCGATATACTTTGAATTTTCTTCCCTCGTAAATCATCGTTTCACCAGGTGATTCTTCTGTTCCCGCCAATAATGAACCCACCATAACAGTTGAGGCACCTGCAGCAAGTGCTTTCGGAACATCTCCTGTAAAACGTATTCCGCCATCAGCAATAATAGGTACTCCGGTTCCTTTAAGTGCGTTTGCTACTTCAAGTACCGCCCATAACTGAGGAATACCAACACCAGCAATTACCCGCGTGGTGCAAATCGAACCTGGACCAATTCCTACTTTTACCGCGTCAGCACCCGCCTTAACTAATGCTTTTGCAGCATCAGCAGTAGCAATATTTCCAACAACACATTGTAAAGTAGGGTAGACTTTCTTAACTTTCTTTAATGTCTCAAGAACGCCTTTCGAGTGTCCATGAGCAGTATCTATCACAATTGCATCTACACCTGCATCTTTTAATGCTTTAACACGATCTAGCGTGTCAGCAGTAACTCCAACAGCTGCAGCAACTCGTAAGCGACCAAATTCATCCTTGCAAGAGTTAGGTCTTGATTTGAATTTGATAATATCTTTATAAGTAATTAAGCCGATTAGTTTTCGAGTTTTATCTATTACAGGTAATTTTTCTATTTTATGTTCTTGAAGAATTAACTCTGCTTTTTGAAGTGATGTTACACCAGTAGCTACAATTAAATTCTCGGAAGTCATCACTTGACTAACTTTCTTTTTTACATCTTTCTCAAAGCGCAAATCACGATTCGTTAAAATCCCAACCAACTTATTTTGTTTGTTGATAATAGGAATACCACCAATTTTATTTTCGCGCATTATCTTTAAAGCATCTCCAATGGTAGCATTTTCTTCTAAGGTAACAGGGTCTTGAATCATCCCACTTTCACTGCGCTTTACTTTTCTTACTTCAGCGGCTTGTTGTTCAATGGTCATGTTTTTATGCAAAACACCAATACCGCCTTCTTGTGCCATTGCAATAGCCATAGCTGACTCTGTAACGGTATCCATCGCTGCAGAAATGATAGGTATATTAATTGGGATTTTACGAGTAAAAAGACTGGTAGTATTCGCATCTCTCGGCATTACTTCCGAGTAGGCTGGCACTAATAAAACATCATCGTAGGTAAGGCCTTCGCCAATAAATTTAGGACTGTTCTTTTTCATAAAGAATTGAAAGGGTTTATTGGCAGTCAAAGGTAATAAAAAAAAGGCCACCCTACCAAGGTGGCCTTCACGCATTGACCGGAAATTACCGTAACAAAGTTACGGACCCGTTCTTTTCGATCTCCTGACCATTAGTTCCGAAAATTCGGACATTGTACACATAGGTGCCCTCAGGAGCGAGAGTTCCATCGAACATCCCGTCCCAACCTTCTTCAGGGTTGTGAGTCTCGAATACTTTTTGTCCCCATCTGTTAAATACGATGAAGAAATAATTTTTAGCATCTACGTAAATAAAGCTTGGCTTAAACAAGTTGTTTTTTCCGCCTGGAGTAAATCCAGTTGGAACATAAACTTTTGGTTCTTGTATTAGACAGAATTCATTAGAGGCGCTGGTATCTACAAATCCATAAGTATTGCCAGCTCCTTCGTATGCTTCAACACGATAACAGAATCTTCCAGTTGTTTGATATATTGATGCAACATCATCGAGGTAGCCTTCTTGACCAAATGGAAGAATCGCACATGGAGTAGGTTGCCAGATATCATTAATCTTTCTGAATAAAGAATAACTGCTAACACTGCCTAGCCATTCTTCGTAATCATTAAATTTTAAATTGTTAGTTAAGTTCTGCTCTGCTAATCCGCTTAATAAAATGGTTCTTCCCAAATTACTAATCAAGACTTCATTGCCACATGAATCAACGGTAACCAATCTGTAATAATAGCTATATTGATTAGTTCTAGCTGTAAAGTCAGAGAATGTTAAATCAGGATTTCCAGTAAAGGTTTGAACCCCAACTGTCGTAAATGGACCAATCTTTTCGTATGCACGTTGAAGTTTGTATTTGCTTACATCTGGTTGGTTTAAAGTATCAACATAGGCTGTAACAATTACTCTTCGAGTATCAATTACGGTTGCTTTTCTTAAATAACTAAATGTTGGAAGCACCAATAAGTTAGCAGTTTCACAAGCTTGTGTAGATATTGCAGTTTTGCTCAAGTCATTACCAAAAGCTTGAATGAAATAACAATATGTTGAACCGTTAGTAAGTGTATTATGGCTATAAGTGATGTTAGTTGATGGTACTGATGAAAGCAATGTTATTGGACCATTGTTTTCACTTACATAAATGTTATAACCAGATACACCTCCAGGCATATTAATAAATGGATTCCATTGCAAGTCGATGGAATATTTACAAACATCCAACTTAGCTCTTAGGAAGAGTGTGTTCTGTGATAATCCAATACTACTTCTGTTGCCACAGCTATCATAAGCAGCAATGCTATATAATTGAGGAGCACTTTGAACAGATGGATCCGCAAAAGAGAAGCTAGTAACATTAGCACCTGTTACAGCTCCAATTGAATCCCAGCTGGCACCATTAAAGTGGTATAAAATATAACCTTCTACATCACCAGATGAACTCGGAATCCAGCTCATATTAACATTCGTTCCAGTTGGTGTACCTAAACTAACGGTATCCATTACCGAAACATTTGGTTTAGTTATGTCTTTGAATAGATCTCCATCAATAGAGGAGTTTGATGTACAACCAGACTGATCACCTGTTTTAACATAATAATTGATGACTGCTGAACAAACATTGATTGTATCAGACCAATCATAATCAGGTGCATTAGTGGTTCCTATTTTGGACCATGTTCCAGAAGGATATTCTTTGTAAACATCATATGTTAAAGTCGCTGTCGCTAACTCAGGATCATGTAAAGGATTCCAACGAATAATTGCAACTCCATTATTGTTAATCACATTAACACGAATTGTTCTTACGGTGTCTGTAACTGGCGATGATTCTCCTCCGCAAGCAGTTTGTGTTGTGATGTAATAGTAAATGCTGTTATTTTGAGCATTAGCACCAATATGGGTACAGCTAAGTGTATTATAAGTATTTACTGTTTGAATTTTTGTGAATGGTCCGTTAGGATTAGCCGATGAGTAAATCTGATAATTTCCAAAACGCATTCCTGTATCTACAGGAGCTGTCCAAGTTAACGTAACATCTCCGTTAGGTAATACAGAAGCACATCTTAATTCAGGTGATTTTGGTACAGTATGGTCAACAAATGTTTCTCCATCGTAATTCGACATCGATGTACACAATAGATCTTGTATGCTTACTCTGTAATTTACTGAATCGATACATAATGTTAAAGGTTCAGTATACGATAAAGTATTTACATTGACAGCAACTGACCAGTTTCCACTTCCAGCTGGTTGTTCCCTTTCTACTTTATAAGTATTACTTGTACTTGGTAATAATGGAGTAGAAGGAGCATTCCAATTCAGGGTAGCTGTTGATGTATTCGCTCCTGTAACTTTTAAATATATTGAACTAATCGTATTTCCTAGCGCACCATTATCTACTTGTCCTGAACATCCTGCCTTTGTTACTAAATAATAACTTACAGATCCATTGTATCCATTCGCAGTATTATCAGTGTACGTTGTAGTCGAATTGTTTTGAACCGAATCAATCAACGTAAATCCTGCACCTGTACTTCTATAGACATTGTATTGATTATAATTAATCCATGATGATGGCGTTGGATTCGCCCATGTTAATTGTGTTTGTCCACCAGGTGAAACAACACTTACGCAATGTAGTGATGGGTTGTCAATAATGTTACCTAAGTAAGTATATGAATTCGTGTCAATATTTGATGTTGAAACACACCCGCTATTGTCCGCCAGTTTTATTTGATGTCTAAGTGTGGTATCACAATTTAATATTGGTTGACTGTAAATTAATTTATTGGTATCACCATAAAACTGTAAGTTTCCAGTAGCATTGTAAGATGACCAAACATCGTACTGTCCTGTAGTTGATGTAGCTGGTATTGGAGTCGTTAATGCTGTCCAGCTTAAGTTAGCTGTTCCTAATGCCGGTGTAGCCGTTAAGTAAATTGAACTTAATGTTTGTGAATTCGATGTGCTGTTAATCTGCCCACTACAACCCGATTGCGTAAGCATATAATAGCTATACGATTGATTGTTACCATTAGCTGTTAAATCTAAATAAGTAGTAGCAGCAAAGTTCGAAACAGAATCTAACTTCGTAAATCCAGCTCCGTTATCTCTCCAGATTTCAAACTCATTAAAGTTTGTGCTAGATCCAGTAGGAGGTATAAAACTTAATTGAATTTGTCCATTATTCTGCACACTAATACATCTTAAATCAGGATTAGTAATAACATTACCTAAGTAAGTATAAATGTTAGTGTCAATATTTGAAGTAGAAATACAACCACTGTTATCTGCAAGCTTTATTTGATGTCTAAGTGTAGTATCACAATTTAATATTGGCTGACTATAAACTAACTTATTGGTGTCACCATAAAACTGTAAGTTGCTAGTTGCATTATAAGATGACCAGATATCATACTGACCAGTTGTTGCAGAAGCAGGAATAGGAGTAGTTAATGCAATCCAGTTTAAGTTAGCTGTTCCTAATGCCGGTGTAGCCGTCAAGTAAATTGAACTTAATGTTTGTGAATTCGATGTGCTGTTAATCTGTCCACTACAACCAGATTGCGTAAGCATATAATAACTATACGATTGGTTGTTTCCGTTAGCAGTAGCATCTAAATAAGAAGTAGCGGCAAAGCTGGAAACAGAATCTAATTTAGTAAATCCAGCTCCGTTATTTCTCCATATTTCGAATTCGTTAAAGTTTGTACTTGAACCAGCAGGAGGAATAAAACTTAATTGAATTTGTCCGTTGTTCTGCACACTAATACATCTTAAATCAGGATTGCTAATAACATTACCTGTATAAGTATAAAGGTTAGTATCAATGTTTGAAGTAGAAATACAACCACTGTTATCTGCTAGTTTGATCTGATGACTAAGTGTTGTATCACAATTTAATATTGGCTGACTATAAACTAACTTATTGGTATCACCATAAAACTGTAAGTTGCTAGTTGCATTATAAGATGACCAGATATCATACTGACCAGTTGTTGCAGAAGCAGGAATTGGAGTAGTTAATGCAGTCCAGTTTAAGTTAGCCGTTCCCAATGCTGGTGTTGCTGTAAGATAAATTGAACTTAGTGTTTGTGAGTTCGCAGCACTGTTAATTTGACCTGTGCAACCCGATTGTGTAAGAAGGTAATAACTGTAAGATTGGTTGTTTCCATTAGCCGTAGCATCTAAATAAGTAATAGCGGTAAAGCTGGAAACAGAATCTAACTTCGTAAATCCAGCACCGTTATTTCTCCATATTTCGAATTCGTTAAAGTTTGTACTTGAACCAGCAGGAGGAATAAAACTTAATTGAATTTGTCCGTTGTTCTGCACACTAATACATCGTAAATCAGGATTGTTAATCACATTGCCCAGGTAAGTAAATGTGCTATTTGCTGCGGAAGAAACAGAGGTACATGGTGCATTATCTGCTATTTCGATAGTGTATTCGTAAGGAACATTACAAGTTGTAATATTGTCTGTATAGTTTAGACTACTTGTTGTTCCAATTTGTGAATAGGCTCCAACACCGGTAGACCTTCTTTTTACAATGTAGTTTCCGCTTGATGATGCCAACAATGGATTTCTCATTGCATTCCAGTTTAGGATTGCACTTCCAAGCGTTGCATTGCTAACAGATAAGTAAATTGTTGATAAGGTATCTCCCGTACTTCCATTATCTGCAAGTCCTGTACATCCAGAAAGAGTTTTTAGATAATAATATTTAGATCCAGTATTAGCATTAGCACCTACATGTAACCATGAAGTAGTTGCATAACTTGTTACGCTTCCAATTAAAGTATAAGGTCCAGCTAAAGATGATGATGAATAGATCTGATATTTCGAGAAGAAATTATCAGGATCTGATGGAGCAACCCATGTCAGCTGTACATCACCGTTAGGCTGTACCGCAAGACAACGAAGAGATGGATTATCTAGAATATCTCCTACAGAAGTGAATTGTTTTGCAGAATCCGAGGAAGTAGATATACATCCTGAAGCATCTGCAATTTCAACCTTGTATTGAATGGTTGTATCACATAATGTTATCGTATCTCTGAAAGTAAGTGCGGCGGTTGTTCCTCTTAATACCCATGGTAAACTTGGAACAACTCTTCTATAAACTTTGTATTGACCAGTACTTGTTGCAGGTAAAGGGACTTTAAGTGCATTCCATGATAAATCTGCAAATCCTACAGTCGCGTTATTTAAGTTTAACTTAATAGATGATAGAGTATCTGTAGTGGTAGGCGAATCGAATGTTGTTGTTATGTTACAACCTGCCTTTGTTTTTATATAATAATAATGGGGTTGTGAATTACCTTGCGCACCTACGTGAGTAAATGTGTTCGCTCCGTAATTGGTGACGGTTCCAATTTGAGTATAAGGACCTGCCTTTGCAAGTGCATGATAAATTTTGTATTCACCAAAAGCCCCTGCTGTATCCGGCGTTCCTACCCAGCTTAACTGGATATCTTCATTTGGTAAAACACTCACACAACGTAAGGAAGGCGGATTAATAGTTGGCGCAGCTGCAGTTAATCTTGCTCCAGTAATATTCGATCTAGAGTCACATCCTCTTAAGTCATTGTGAAGTCGGATGTAATAGTTAATCGAATCATTACATACAGTTATTGGATCAAGGTAATTTGTATTGGATGTTGAATCAATCAAATTAAAAATTCCTGATCCGGCTGGCTGCTCTTTATAAACATAATATTTAGGATGCGAACCTGCTGGGTTTGTTGGAGTGCCCAATGGATTCCATGATAAACTTGCGTTTGTTCCTACTTGTGAAACCTGAAGATACATCGTCGACAATGTATCCGACTCGGGCCTATCACGTAAGTCACAACCTGATTTGGTCTCTAAAAAATATTTTACCGAACTAGTATTAGCATTCACATTGTTATCTGTCCATGTCAAATGAGTGGCTACACTATCACTGTCAACTAGGGCAAACGGCCCCGCTCCAATTGCACGGTAGATATAATGTTTTCTAAAATACTTGACTGTATCTTGTAGACCTGTATCAAGTGGAATATCCCACGATAAAGTAACTTTCCCACTCGGCTGAACATCCGCGCAATAAAGAGTAGAAGCCTTCATTTCAGGTGGTGCCAAAACAACAATAGAGAGCGTAAAGAAGTTTACCGCGGGAGAAGGACAAAAACTATCGAACGCCTTAACAACGAAATTATAGGTATTTGAAAGCCGGACGCAGCCAACTGTTTTAGCAAGATGATTACAATCAGTTCTCCAGTTAAAATTAATTGTATTATTGAAGAGACCAAACCCTGTGGGGACTGTTGTACCTGCTCCGGATATATTGGTCAAATAGGCGCAAGGTGGAAACGGACATCTACCTGTATTGGCAGATTCTGTAGTGTCCAATTGAATTCCTGTTACATCAAATGAAACACTTTGCGGCATGGTGGAGGTTGTGTTTCCTACATACTCAAAATCGGTTGCCTGAATGGTCGTGAAAACAGTATCCCCTGCGTAAACAGTATCGACATATTGATTCAAACTCGCTTGCTGAAAACCATAGGTGAAAATAACAGCCGTATCAACATCAGGAGGTGTATTTTGTCCAGTGGTGCCACCACTATAAGCAACAGTTCTGTTAGCAATTAATGTAATTTGAATTTCACGATAGACTTCCGCGATTTTAATTCCACAACGGAAAGCGGATACTTTGGTTACGGTTACAAATGACCCAGTGTTGAATGATGTAAATGATACGATACCTGAGTTTGGATTTAATACCGCCGCCTGATTATTTATATTTTGTGGTGGTGTTGGACTCGGCAACGGATTGGTATAAGAATAACCAGCAGCAAAAGGGTAATTCGTTCCTGGGTAAGTTGTTCCATCCAAAGGTCTTCCCCACTCGTAATACAATGAGTCGCCTTCTTCATCTACCGCATTTGAAGAATAGGTAGTAGTATTGCCAATCATTGTCGCTAATTGCGGACGCTCAGCGAAGCGAGGAGATGAATCATAGCAAGGATTAGTATTAGTAGCATTGTAAGGGAACATCACAGCACGCAGTGTGAAATTCCCACCACCGCTAGCTCCTAAATTCGTTACTCCGGTATTACGACAGCAATCATTGTAATAAAAATACCAGCCTGTTGCTGGTGGTACTCCAGTAATGGTTACCCATGCTGATTCATAAATACATTCTAATACGGCATTTAATTGACCATTTGGCGTGTTACAGGTAGGGCATGGCACAGCTTGTCCAGGCGTTCCAACTGGAGATAAATCTAATGTAGAGATTTGATTACAGTTGATACCAGAAGCCCATCCAGGTGCATTAGTAAGTAGATTTACTGTTCCTGGAGCGGGTATTCCATTACAATCTCTATAAAGCTTGACTGTAAATTTGAATCTCCCTGAGTTGGCACCTGATTTCTTACAAACCCATGTAACTTCACCTCCCATTAGGTGAGATCCAAAGGTTTCTGTTAGCCCAATGCAAAGCATAAGTAACAGAATGCTCAGTATTTTTTTCATAGTAAATTTGTACTAATGGTTTTGGTCAATTGCGTGTAGCCAAATTTACAAAATGAAGATTATAAAAACAAATTATATCAAGGGCCTGCTACAACCTCGCATAACGTGTTTTTTACGAGGTGTTTTTGTGCACAACGACGGATGTCTTCTGAGCTTATGTTTTTAAGTCTTTCGATGTATTCCAGATAGTGGTCTTTCGTTAAGTTGTTAAGATGTAAAGTTTTATGTCTTTCAGAAAGAGCAAATACGCCATCAATACTGCGCTGAAAACTTCCAAATAAGTAGTTTTTCACAAGCGAAAGTTCTTCATCAGGAACCAAGTCATTTTGTAGTCTTTCCAGCTCAAAATAGATTTCTTTTAGTGCTTCATTAAGAACTGAGGCGCCTACTTCTGTGGAAATAAAGAAATAGCCATCATTAATATCAGTAGCCAAACCAGATCCTATTCCATATGTAAATCCTTTATCTTCTCGAATATTCGACATCAGTCTTGATCCAAAATAACCCCCTAAAATGGTATTCAATATTGTGAAATCAAAATAGTCTTCATGCTTTCGATTAAACATTTTTTTTCCAATGCGAATCGCTGCTTGTACGCTGTCTTTTTTAGATATATATAAATTTTTAGGGTTTAATGTATCTATATTGGTCTCGTAATTTGCATTAGAATACTGAAAGTTTAAACCATTAATTAGTTGTTTAATTTCTTCTTCTTGAACAGTACTCAATTTTCCAGCAACTACTACCGCTCTTAGCTTATTTCGATAGTTTTTATCATAAAATTTTAATAGTGATTCTTTGTTTAGTTTGTCAAAGTCGCTGACTTCTGTTATAATTCCTAAAGGATGATTATCTCCATATAGCGCGTTTAAAAAATTCCTTCTCGCCAAAAAGTCTACTTTGTTCATATTAACCGCAAGTCGCTGTTTGCCTTGCATTGAATAGGTGTCGATTTCTTCCTGCGAAAATGTAGGCTCTGTTAATATTGTTTTTAAAACAGGAAGAGTTTGATGAATAAATTTCCCTGTTGTGTATAGTGAAATTGTAGCAAAGTCGTTTCCTGATTCAGTGATAAAGTAAGCTCCATATTGATCTAGCATTTCTGATATTTCAGCCGATGAATATTGGCCACTTCCTTCTTCAATTAAACGATTACAACCTGTTGCTATTATCGGGTGGCTGCTATATGTCGAACCAGCTTCAAATATCAAATCGATTTTAATTACTTCCTGAGTTCCTGAGTTTATTATAAGCATAGGCGCATTGTTTTTTAATGTTGAAAAAACTGCGTCAGGGATATTTATTTTTGTTGGGGGAACTAGGTTTGGCGATGTATTTCTATTAATCATGTTTATTGGATAAATAAGTTAAAACTGAACAATTTTCTTTTACCAATATTTCTTTAGCAATATTAATAATGTCGGCTGATGAAATTGCATTATATATGTATTCTTGCTGATTGGCTAAATCGGCATCTCCTAACATCTCATAGTATGCTAAGTTAAGTGCTTTATTAGCGATACTCATTTCCGAAAATAATACTGTTGAATATGCTTTATTTTTAATTTTTTCAAGTTCTTTTTCGGTTATTCCATTTTTTAATTCTTCAATCAATTCAAATATTGCATCCTCAGCTTCCTTTGGATTTACTCCATCAGAGATTTTACCTTCTATTAATAGTAAACTCTCATCTAAATCGCCAAGCATATATGCACCAATATCTGTAAATAGTTTTTTCTCTTTTACGAGCTGCTGGTACAATCTGGATGATTTGCCTCTTGATAATACATCACTCAATAAATCTGTTGCATAAAAGTCTTTATTGTACCTGCTGCATGAGTGAAATGCTAGGTAAATTTGGTTGGAAGGTACATCATTTCTGACCTCTAATCGACGCATTTCTGTTTGTTTCGGTTCTTGCGGCAGATTTCTATCAATTAATTTTACAGCTGGTATTGGAATAAACCATTTTTCACAAAGCTCTTTCGCCTTTTCAACGCTGCAGTTTCCCGCAATTGTTAGTATAGCATTGTTTGGTGCGTACCATTTTTTGAAAAAGTCTTTAACATCCTCCAATGTTGCATCTTCTATATGTGAAATTTCTTTTCCAATTGTTGCCCATTGATATGGATGAACTTTATAAGCTAATGGTCTTAGTTTTAACCATGCATCGCCGTAGGGTTGATTTAAATAACGCTGACGAAATTCTTCAATAACAACATTGCGTTGCACCTCTAAACTTTTTTCTGTGAATGCAAGACTTAACATCCTATCTGATTCAAGCCAAAAGCCAGTTTCTAAATTAGAAGCAGGAATAGTCAGGTAGTAATTTGTAAAATCATTGTTGGTAAAAGCATTGTTTTCGCCTCCTGCTTTTTGCAAAGGTTCGTCGTAACTTGGGATATTGATTGATCCACCAAACATCAAATGCTCAAATAGATGAGCAAATCCTGTTTTTTCAGGATCTTCATCACGAGCTCCCACTTTATAAAGGATATTCATAGCAACCAATGGCGTGCTATTGTCTTCATGAACAATAACTTTTAAGCCATTAGCTAATTCAAATTTTTCAAATTGTATCATAATTAATCAATGCTTAATTCTTGTAAAATTTTCTTTTCTTTAATAAACTCATCCCACATTGTAGTTAATATTTCTGCTGCTGGTTTTATTGACTTGAAATTAGCAGATACTTGACCAATTTCTAATTCTCCTTCTTGCATATCTCCTTCAAACATTCCTTTTTTAGCTCTTGCTCTTCCAAGAATCTCTTTAAGTTCTTCGTTACTTGCTCCTCGTTGTGTGGCTTCATCAATTTTCCCGTAAAACTCATTCTTGATTAAACGAACAGGAGTTAAGTTTTTTAATGTAAGTGAAGTGTCTCCTTCGTTCATGTTGATCACTCTGTTTTTGAATGCATCGTTCGCCGATGATTCTTCGCTCGCTACAAAACGAGTCCCAACTTGTACACCTTCTGCACCTAAGGCAAAGCATGCAAGCATCGATCTTCCATCGGCAATACCACCAGCTGCAATCAATGGTAATTTAACTGCATCGCGAATAAGTGGTATCAAACAGAGCGTAGTAGTTTCTTCGCGACCATTATGTCCGCCAGCTTCAAACCCTTCTGCAACTATCGCGTCCACTCCGGCAGATTCTGCTTTCAAAGCAAATTTTGTATTTGCTATTACATGAACTACAATTATTCCGTGCGATTTTAAATGATTTGTCCATGTTGCGGGATTACCAGCCGATGTAAATACAATTTGGACTTTCTCTTCAATGATAATTTGAATATGCTCATTAATATTGGGGTAGAGCAGTGGAAGGTTTACCGCGAAATTATTTTTAGTTGCTGCTTTACACTTTTGAATATGTTCTCTTAATACATCAGGATACATAGATCCTGCGCCTATAATTCCTAGTCCTCCAGCATTACTAACGGCTGCGGCTAAACGCCATCCGCTGCACCAGATCATTCCTGCTTGAATGATTGGATAATGAATATTGAATAATTTGGTAATTCTGTTTTCCATTTTAAAAGAATATTTCTAATGTTGCTTTTACTCTTGCCCCCATTTCTCGTAACAAAAACCAGTTGGGATCTCTTTTGGGCCATCCCGTTGCTTTAAATCCAAGTGCGTCAATGTTCATTTGTTGGGACATCCAAAGTATTCTGCAAAGATGAGCTTTTTGACTTACAATAATTACAGGTTCATACAAGAATTTACGATTGTACATCTTCAATGAAGCATATGTGTCCTCACTCGATTGGTCGAGATAAATCAAAGTGTCTTTTATTCCATATAGCAATAATTCTTTTTTCATGTCGTTTGCTTCATCGTAATTTTTTCCATCAGCTATGCCACTTATAATTATCTTGCTTAGAGGGTGTTTTTGTCTTAATGCAACCACAGCTTGAATTCTTCCGTTAAAAAAATAATTTGGATGTTTCCCATTTCTATATTCTCGTCCAGCACCCAAAACTAAAATGTTTCTGTTTTTGATAGATGGAGAGTTTATTGAAACTATATTTTTAAGTCCCGCTTCAGTAATCCAAAAATAATTTAATCCAACTACTAATATAAATGCTAAAGTAATTATTACTAGAATTTTGAAAATTTTCATTAAACAAAAGTATGTTTTGTGGATTATCTTCATAAGTATAAAGCGTTAGTATTTTTGAACAATATTTAGGTTAAAATAAGTTGATAAAGTAATGCATATTAATAGGATTTGCTATGCAGATTTTTATACTTTTACGGCATTCAAGATGAAAATCATAATTCCAGTTGCGGGTATTGGAAGTAAACTTCGGCCGCATACTCATACTCAGCCTAAAGCATTGGTTCCTGTAGCAGGAAAGCCAATCTTATCGCATATCGTCGACTATTTAGTTGAAGGTGGATACAAAGAATTCATTTTTATCGTTGGTTATTTAGGAGATAAAATTGAAGAATATGTGAAGGGGAAATATCCACAATTGAAGTCTTCTTTTGTTATTCAAGAGCCTCGTGAAGGGACGGGTCAGGCTGTCTGGATGGCTAAAGATTTGGTAAATGATGGCGATGATTTATTAATCGTTTTGGGTGATACAATCATTGATTATGATTTACATTCGATTGTTAGTTCGCCATGCTCCTCCTTGGGTATAAAAAAAGTAGATGATCCTAGGCAATTTGGTGTTGCTGAGTTGGACGCTAATGGGTTTATAAAAAAGTTGGAAGAAAAGCCTTTGATACCTAAATCGAATCTCGCACTCGTTGGGATCTATTTTATCAAAAATGGATTTTTGCTAATGGAGGCGTTGGATCACATCATTAAAAATGATATCCGGCATAATGATGAATTCAATTTAACAATGGGTATCCAGCGTATGATTCAAAATGGTGTTGAGTTTAGTACTTTCCAGGTAGGTAACTGGTTCGATTGTGGTGGAAAAGCTAATCTGCTGGAAACAAATGCAACGTTGTTAAGTCACGATAAAAATATTTCCAACAAAAAATACAATTACAGTAATACTATTATCATTCATCCGGTTAGTATTGCACCAAACTGCGATATCAGTGATTCAATCATCGGCCCAAATGTATCAATTGGCGATAATACGATTATTAGACATTCGATTTTAAGCAATTCAATCATCGGTTCTTATTCGCAGTTAGAGACAGCCATTTTACATGAAAGTGTAATTGGAAGTGATGCGTATTTGAAAGGACTTAGTCAAAGTTTAAATATTGGAGATAGTACAGAAATAGATTTTAGTTAATACATAACAGTTATGATAAAAAAAGACACGCAGATTTTTAATCTGATAACAAAAGAATTAAAACGTCAGCGCCACGGGATTGAATTAATCGCCTCTGAAAATTTTGTTTCCAAACAAGTGATGCAGGCAGCGGGTTCATGCTTGACAAATAAATATGCTGAAGGCCTTCCTGGAAAACGCTATTATGGAGGATGTGAAATTGTCGATCAGGTGGAGCAGATTGCAATTGATCGCGCAAAAGAATTATTTGGAGCAGTATGGGCTAATGTGCAACCACATTCAGGTGCGCAAGCCAATGCTGCTGTAATGCTTGCTATTTTAAATCCTGGTGATAAAATAATGGGGTTTGATTTATCGCATGGCGGACATTTAACGCATGGTTCTCCAGTGAATTATTCTGGTAAATTATATAAGCCTTGTTTTTATGGTGTCGAAAAAGAAACAGGTCTAATTAACTATGACAAAGTAGAAAAGCTAGCGAAGAAAGAACTTCCTAAATTAATTATTTGTGGTGCTTCAGCGTATTCCCGCGATTGGGATTATGTGCGTTTACGAAAGATTGCAGATAAAATAGGTGCGTTATTATTGGGAGACATTTCTCATCCTTCTGGATTAATAGCAAAAGGAATTTTGAATGACCCTATTCCGCATTGCCATATTGTAACTACTACAACTCATAAAACACTTCGTGGTCCTCGTGGCGGCTTGATCATGATGGGTAAAGATTTTCCAAATCCTTACGGTATCAAAACGCTCAAAGGTGATATCAGATCGATGAGTAGCTTGTTGGATGCTGCTGTTTTTCCAGGAATTCAAGGTGGACCATTAGAGCATGTTATTGCTGCTAAAGCAGTAGCTTTCGGAGAAGCATTAACAGATGAATATTTGAAGTATGCGATTCAGGTTGTTAAGAATGCACAAGCAATGGCTAAAGCCTTTACCGATTTGGGATATCATATTGTTTCAGGAGGAACTGATAATCATTTGATGTTGATCGACCTTAGAAATAAAAATATCACAGGACGTGAAGCAGAAAATGCATTGGTGAAAGCAGACATCACTATCAATAAAAATATGGTGCCTTATGATGATAAGAGTCCGTTTGTAACATCAGGTATTCGAATTGGAACTCCTGCAATTACTTCTCGTGGTATGAAAGAAACGCACATGAAAAAAATCGTTACATTAATTGATAAAGTATTAATGAATCATACCAGCGAAAAAGTAATTGAGAAGGTGAGAGGTGACGTTAATACGTTTATGGCTAAATTCCCACTATATTAGTAGTTCGAATGAGAAAAATTAATCTGATATTATGTTCATTTATTTTTATTGCTCAAATTTCTTTTGGGCAATCAGGTGGACTATCAGCATTTAATTTTTTAAACTTTAATACCAGTTCTCGCGCAGCTGCTTTAGGGGGAAGTGCTATTGTTACTACTGCAGAAGATGTTTCCTTGATGGTTTATAATCCAGGGCAGCTTTGCGCTACTATCGACAAACAATTTTCAGTTAGCTATGTGGGGTATGCTTCGGATATTTCGTACAGCGATTTTGTGTATGCACAAAAGACAAAACGATTTGGAATGATTGGAGGGTATGTTCATAATGCAAATTATGGAACCTTTAATCAAACTGATGCAGCTGCTAATATTATAGGAGAGTTCAAGGCTGCTGATAATGCAATCGGATTAACATGGTCGAAGCAACTTGATAGTACATTAAACTTAGGTGTTTCAGTGAAAGGCGTTTTTTCAAATTTGGGTTTGGGAAACACATCAAATGCATTGGCCGCCGATTTCGGAATCAATTACTATCTCGCAAGAAAAAATTTTACTGCTGCTTTTGTTATTCGCAATTTGGGTGCACAATTGAAAAAGTTTGATGGTGGAGAAACAGAGCGTTTACCTTTGCAAATGCAGCTAGGCGTTTCTAAGAAACTAACGAATGCGCCTTTCCGTTTTTCATTAATTGGTCAGCAGTTGCAAAAATTTGATTTAACTTATCTCAATCCGAATGAAAATGGAATTGATCCATTAACTGGAGAACAGAAAGTGCAAACAATCACTTCAGGAAATAAATTGATGCGTCATGTAATTATGAATTTAGAAGTGTTGTTTTCTAAGAATTTTAATTTACGATTAGGATATAATTTCCTTCGCAGAAATGAATTAACATTAACAGAGAAAAAAGGCTTGTCTGGTTTTTCGATGGGATTAGGATTAAAGATAAGTGCGCTTCAGATTTCATTTGCTAAAACACTTTATATGCCTTACGAAGGAAGTAATCATATTACTATTTCAGGTAATATAAGTGATTTTAAAAAGAAACATTAATATAATTCAACATGTTGTTTAATAAATTGATAAAAAAGGTAATTGCTATGATTACCTTTTCTTTTTTATTTTCCTTCGGATATAGTCAATCATGTAATTATCATTTATCAATGTTTGATAGTTATGGTGATGGATGGAATGGTGGTAATTTAGAGGTGTTGGTGAACGATACAAGCATTGGAATATATAGTGCGCAGAATTATGGTAATTCAGTAAGTTTTGCAGTAGATAGTGGTGATACAGTAAAGCTAGTTTATTCAGCTGGAGCTTACGAGAACGAAAATACATACAAGCTTTTCGATGCATCATGGAATTCATTGTTTCAAAACGGACCTACTCCTGCAACAGGACTCGTGTTTACTACAGTTGCTAATTGCAATAATTCAATTCTTTTAGGTGGACATCCGTGTAATGCAATTCCAATTGCTGTTGGACAATGTTTGTTTTCTGATAATACTAATTTTCCTCAAAGTGGATTAGGTTTAAATTGTACGTATAATCCTGGTTCTGAAATATGGTTTTCTACAATTGTTCCTCCATCAGGTAATCTTACGATTGAAACAGATTCAGGAAATATTTTTGATTCATCAGTTGGTGCATGGGTAGGCGACTCCTGTGATAATCTACATATCATCGCTTGTGACGATGATGGTGGTGTTGGCTATTATTCTTATTTGATTTTAGAGAATCTAACTCCAGGACAACAGCTTTATATTCAAGTTACAGGTTACGGTGGTGCGCAAGGAACGTTTAATATTTGTGTGAACGATATTAATTTGCTTATCCAAAGTTCGGATTTGCCGATGGTGTTAATCAATACCAACGGACAAGCAATAGTTGCGAATACTAAAATCGATTGCACGATGGAAATAAAATATGCAGGTGCAGGCAACATCACTTACCTAACCGATAGTTCAAATGTTTATAGCGGAAATATTGGAATTGAAGTGCGCGGAGCAACTTCATCGAGCTACCCCCAGCGTCCTTACAATATTGAAACGCGTGATTCACTAGGAAATAATAACAATGTATCACTTTTAGGAATGCCTGCAGAAAACGATTGGGTGTTGTTGTCGCATTATGGAGATCGCTCTATGCTTCGCAATTTCTTAGCTTATCAGATATTTGGTGAAATGGGGAATTACAGCACGCGAATGCGATATTGTGAGGTAATGGTAGATAGCAGTTACCGTGGTATTTATTTGTTAGGAGAAAAAATTAAGCGAGATAATAATCGCGTTCACATTGCTAAATTAAATCCAATTGATACCGTAGGCGATGAACTAACAGGAGGGTATATCCTCGAACAAAATATCTGGGATCCTTCAAATAGTTTTCAATCGAATTATTCTCCAATTGATCATCCTGGTATGGATGTTCATTTTTTATATAATTATCCTGATGCAACTGCAATTATGCCTCAACAAAAAGCTTATATTGCTTCCTATGTGGATAGTTTAGAAGCTGCCTTGTACAGTGCGAATTTTACAGATACTGCAACTGGTTATCGACATTATATGGATGTGAAATCATTCATTGATTATTTTCTGATGAATGAAGTTTCTCGTAATGCCGATGGTTTTAAGAAAAGTATTTACTACCATAAGGATAAAGATTCGAATGGTGGTAAGTTCAAAGCAGGGCCTGTGTGGGATTTTGATTGGGCTTGGAAAAATATTTATGGTTGTTCTATTTTTGAAAATCTTGATGGATCAGGATGGGCTTATCAGTTGAATGATTGTCAAGGACAGGATGTGAATTCAACCGGTTGGTATGTGCGTCTATTGCAAGATTCTTCTTTCAGAGATGACTTACATTGCACCTATGAATCATACCGTCAGACTATTTTAGATACAGCTCATATTTTTGGAATTATTGATAGCGTAGCATTGTTGGTTCAGAATGCGCAAGTACGACATTTTGACTTATGGCATGTATTGGGAGAAGCATCCGTAGCTCCTGAAATAAATAACATTGGAGTTACTTATGCAGGTGAACTTGATTCATTGAAAAAATGGATTGTTGACAGAATAAATTGGTTGGATATTAATATGCCTGGATTATGTACTCTTACATCAACTGATGAATTAACTTCTAATCCTTCAATTGTAAAATGTTATCCGAATCCGATGCACAATCTTTTTCGTCTCGAAATTCCGAAGTCATATTTAGGAGCTCAATTAAGTATTTATGATTATATCGGGAAGCTGATTCTGAAAGAAGAAATACATTCTGAAAATAAGGAAATCAATTCAACAGATTGGAAGCCGGGAGTGTATTTAATAAATATCAGTGATGATAATCAGCAATCTATTCGGGTAATTAAAGAATAGCTTAGTTAAACTTCTTCATCGCGCGTCCCATTTCTCTCTTGGCTTCTGCTTTTTTAAGTGTTTCGCGTTTGTCGAATAATTTCTTACCTCTCGCTAAACCGATTCTGATTTTAATTAATCCTCTTTCATTATCTTGAATACTGATAGGGATAATTGTAACTCCTTTCTCTTTTAGTTTACTCTGCAATTTGGTTAACTGATGTCGATGTAAAAGCAACTTACGTTCTCGCTTAGGCTCATGATTAGCATACGATCCGTGCTCATAGGGAGATATGTGTAGGTTCTTTATCCAGAGTTCATCATTTTTAAAATAACAAAAGCAGTCACTAAGGTTTGCTTTGCCTTCTCGTATAGCTTTGACTTCAGTTCCGGATAGCTGTAATCCTGCTTCTACTTCATCTGAAATGAAAAAGTTAAAGCCAGCTCTTCTGTTGATGATATTTATCTTCTGTTTCGTCGCCACAATGCAAAGATAGTTAATCAGCGTACTACCAATATAGGAATTGTTAAATTATGTCTTACTGCATCAATTGTAGATCCGAAAATTAAATCACTAATTCCTTTATGACCATGCGCTCCCATTACCAGTAAATCAGCATTACTTTCTTTTGCAATGCGTGCAATTTCTTTTCGAGGTCTGCCATATCCCATTTTTATTTCACATTGATAACCCCATTGTTCAATTTGCGATTTGTATTTTTTAAGATTATCTAAATCCAATTCCGTTTCATAATCGCCAGCCTCGGTGCCTAATAATTGTGCATTGGCAGTTTCTGAAATATGAATTAAATAATAAGTAGCATTTTTACCTCCTTGTCGCAAGGCTTGTGGTATTACAGATAAATCAGCATTGGTAAAGTCTAATGCTAATGCTACACGTTGTGGATGCATGATGATCGTATCATCTATAGCTAAATCTTTTTTATGTGGCAGATTAACGGTTCTTTCACGATTACGACTAAAGAAAGGATAGATGCTGATATAAACTAAAATAATAAGTGATATAATTATCAATAAAATTGATAAGATTACTTTGGGATTTTGCCATCCAAACAATATTATCCAATGCTGAAGCTGATTGCCAACCATTTTTAAATTTAGTGTTACAATTAACAACGCACATATCCAGGCAAGTGATTTTACAAGTTTGGAAATCACAAATTCTCCCATTTTTTCTTTATCGCTTACAAAATGAATCAAAGGTATAACGGCAAAGCCTAGCTGTAAGCTTAGGATAACCTGAGAAAAAACAAGCAGGGGCGCTGTAGCATTTTCTCCTGCAATAGATATGACGAATAAAGCTGGTATTATTGCAAATAGTCTTGTTATAAGTCTTCTGAGCCAAGGCGCAATTCTTAAATTTAAATAACCTTCCATCACAATCTGTCCTGCAAGTGTTCCTGTAATTGTAGAACTTTGTCCGGCGCAAATCAAAGCAACTGCAAATAGAATAGGAGCAACTTTGCTTCCTAATAGTGGGGTAAGTAATAAATGCGCTTGTCGGATATCAACTACATCTTTTTGTCCATTCATAAAGAACGCAGTAGCAGCTACAACTAATATCGACATGTTTACAAAAAAGGCAATATTCAAGGCAATGGTGCTATCGAGAAAATTGAATTTTAATGCTCGTTTAATTTCTTTCGGAGTACGTTCAATTTTTCTTGTTTGAACTAGTGATGAGTGTAAATACAAGTTGTGGGGCATTACTGTTGCACCTATTATCGCTATTGCAATGTATAATGCGCCATCGTTTGCGAAGCTTGGAATAAACCCACTTGCAATATTACTTAAAACAGGATGTGCAATAAATATCTGTGCAAAAAATGCGATGCCAATAATAGCCACTAATGAGATAATAAATGCTTCAATTTTTCGAATGCCGTAGTGAAGTAGTAGCAACAAAATAAATGTGTCGAATGCACAAATAATTACTCCCCAAAATAAGGGGATATGAAATAATAATTGTAGCCCAATTGCCATTCCAAGTACTTCTGCTAAGTCGCATGCTGCAATAGCAATCTCAGCTAAAATATAAAGAAAGTAGTTGATGTATTTAGGGTATAGTTCTCTTGATGCTTGTGCTAAATCACGACCTCTTACAATACCTAATCGCACACTTAAGCTTTGAAGAAGCAAGGCCATTAAGTTTGATAATAGTAAAACCCATATAAGTGAATAACCATATTTGCTACCACCTTCAATATCCGTAGCCCAATTGCCTGGATCCATATAGCCAACACTAACAAGATATGCAGGTCCCATGAAAGCCAGAAGTTTTTTTCGGAAACTCATTCCCGCTTTTATCTCTACACTGCCATTTACTTCGGATAGCGTTTTTTTATTTACTGCCGACATACTTCTTGATTAATATGTTTTTCGAAACTTCGAGACTTAAATGGAATTTATCCTTGCTTACTTTCACAAGCATGCTTTTATCATAATCCATAATTTCGGCTATGCTTACCGTTACACCAGGTAGCAATCCATATTTGCGAAGGTGTTTTAAAAATAATGTGCTGTGATCTGTAACTCCTGTTAGGGTGTATTTCTCACCTGCTTCTCCTGCTGAAAGTGTAAACTTATCATGCGACTCCATTTTGCCTGTCTGATCGGGAATAGGATCACCATGCGGATCGAACTTCGGATGTCCAAGAAATTTATCGAGGCGCTTAATCAACTCTTCACTGCTCACGTGTTCTAATTCCTCGGCCATGTGATGCACTTCTTCCCATTCGAATTCGAGAATGTTGGTTAAGAATACTTCCCATAAGCGGTGTTTTCGAATAATTCCCAAAGCTACTTTTTCTCCCTTGCGCGTAATCTTTACGCCTTTGTATTTTTCGTAATTAATCCATTCTTTGTCGGATAGTTTACGTAACATATCGGTTACTGAAGCAGCTGTAGTTTCCATTGAGGTCGCTATAGAAGAAGTGTTAACACTCTTGATTCCAGTATTAGAAAGATGGTAAATGGCTTTGAGGTAATTCTCTTCTGTTGCGGTGGGTTGGTACATAATTTAACGACTCAAATTATTAATTTAGACAAATCTAAAAATAGAATTCGAATTATCAAATAAAAAAAATGATTAATCTTGCACTATGTATCGCAGTTTGATTCGCCCGCTATTATTTACGATGGATCCTGAAAAGGCTCATCACTTCACTTTTTCATTGATAAAAGCATCGTTTAAAATCCCTGGTTTTAAGAGCTTGGTTAAATTGTTTGTAGGAAACACTTCCAAGCCGGTTACATGCATGGGTTTGAAATTCCCAAATGCTATCGGACTCGCAGCGGGATTTGATAAAGATGCAGTTTTGTTTGAAGAGCTGGGGGCATTCGGATTCGGATTTATTGAAGTCGGGACATTAACACCTAAACCACAAGATGGAAATCCGAAACCACGTATGTTTCGTTTGCCAGCTGATAAAGGTCTAATCAACCGAATGGGGTTTAATAATCGCGGAGTAGATGATGCGGAACTACGACTTAGAAACCGTAAAACGAATTTGATTATTGGAGGAAATATTGGTAAGAATAAAGTCACAGCCAATGAAGACGCAAATGCCGATTATCTTTATTGCTTTGAAGCTTTATTTCCGGTAGTCGATTATTTTGTAGTGAATGTAAGCTCTCCAAATACTCCGGGTTTAAGAGCATTGCAAGATAAAGAACCACTCACGAAGTTGTTAACAGAAGTGATGGCATTGAACAATGCGAAATTGTCTCCTAAACCAGTGCTTTTAAAAATTGCTCCTGATTTAACCGACGAACAAATAGCAGAGATTGTTGAGATTGTAAAAGCTGTTAAGTTGAATGGAGTAATTGCAACTAATACAACAATTAGTCGCGAGGGATTACATACACCTGCAGTTATCAGCTCTGAGCAAGGAGGCTTAAGCGGAAAGCCTGTCACGGATAGAAGTACTGCGGTCATCAAGAAATTAAGAGATTTAGCTGGACCCGACATGGTTATAATTGGTGTTGGTGGAATATTTAATGCTCAGGATGCTAGAGAGAAATTAGATGCAGGTGCCAATCTTTTACAGGTTTATACAGGATTTATTTACGAAGGACCTTTTATTGTTAAAAACATCGTCCGGAATTTATAGTTTTTCCTTCTGATTTTTTTAGGATTTCTTACCTTTGGGAACCTTAAAAAATAAGACCATGTTTAAAAGAATTTCTTTATTTGCAGCGATTGCTTTGTTTGCTGTTGCTTGTAATCAATCATCCAATTCCAACAAGCCAGAATTTTTCGGAGCAAAAATTACAGAGGAAAATGCATTGCCTGTCGATTCAGTAGTTTCGATGCTAAAAAATTCAAATCAAGATATCGCATCTGTAAAAGCAACTGGTAAAATTGATGCGGTTTGTAAAAATAAAGGATGCTGGATGACAATCGCGAATAGTGTTGGTGAGCCAATGAGAATTACTTTCAAGGATTATGGTTTCTTTGTTCCAAAAGATTGCAACGGTAAAACCGCTATTTTCGAAGGACGAGCTTATCATGATACAACAACAGTTGAAATGTTAAGAGAGTACGCTAAAGATGACGGTAAATCGAAAGAGGAAATCGCGAAAATTACAGAGCCTGAGATTAACTTGTCGTTTGAAGCTACAGGTGTTATCATCAAGTAATCTTTAACCATTTAATTTTTCGAAATGAAAATAATCGAGTGTCCGAGAGATGCGATGCAAGGTATGCAGGATTTTATTCCTACAGATCTAAAGGCAGAGTATATCAATCAGCTTTTTAAAGTTGGATTTGATACCATCGACTTTGGCTCCTTCGTTTCTCCGAAAGCGATTCCTCAGTTGCGCGATACGGCGGCTGTTCTTTCGCAGCTCGATTTAGACTCAACTTCATCGAAATTATTAGCCATTGTAGCTAATCACCGAGGAGCAGAAGATGCCGTGGAGTTTGATGAAATCACATATCTCGGATTTCCTTTCTCAATTTCAGAAACATTTCAATTAAGAAATACGAATAGTACCATCGAACAATCATTAACAACTGTTGAACAAATTCAATCGTTGTGTGAAAAGAAGAAAAAAGAGTTGGTTGTTTATATTTCTATGGCCTTTGGAAATCCTTATGGCGACGAATGGAATGAAGAGATTGCGTTACATTGGATTGAGAAAATCAGACAACTCGGAGTTAAAACAATAGCATTGGCCGATACAGTTGGCCTTGCCAATAGTGATGACGTTCATCGCATTTTAAATCATTTGATTTCATCAATTAATGATGTTGAATTTGGCGCACATCTACATTGCACCGCTGAAAACTGGGAAGAAAAAGTAAATGCTGCTTATCAGGCAGGATGCAGAAGATTTGATACCGCAATCAAAGGATATGGAGGCTGCCCAATGGCCAACGATTCGTTAGTTGGCAATTTAGCAACTGAAAAACTATTTACCTATTTAAATAAAAACAATCAATTAATTAAAATAGATAACGATGCGTTTAATGAGGCATTGCTCATTAGCAATCGTGTTTTTAACCATCAACACAATGATTAGTAAAGCTGGTCGTTATAACCGGAGTTAATATTTTTATGATTACAATTATGAAATTTAATTACATGCGATATTTAAAATTACTTACACTAACAGTATTGTTTTTTTGTAGCAAACCTTTGTTTGCCCAAGAAGATGGCTATTTAGAAGTTGTTGGTTCTGTTTTGCAAGAAGGCAAAGGATTGGAAGGTGCTGATATTACTATTATGAAAGGTAATGAGAAGTTTGATAATGTAATGACTTCCACCGGAGGAAAGTTCATTGTGAATCTTCAATTTGGATTTGATTACACCTTGGTGTTTTCAAAAAATGGAAGCGTGACAAAATCAGTATTGGTTAATACAAAAATTCCTGATGCAGAGAAAAAACAAATTTTCAGCTTTAAGTTTAAAATGGATTTGTTTAAAACACCTGAGAATGCATTGCAGCCTAAAGAAGCAGATAAGCCTGTTGCTAAGTTATCATTCAGTGATGATTATGCCGACTTCGATTACGATCCTGAATATTCAAAAACGCGTAAAGCAGAGTTAGAAGGTGTTAAGGTGAAGATGGAAGCAGAGGCGAAAAAGCAAGATGAAGCAAAGAAAGTAGCTGTAGAAAAAGCGCGTCAGGATTCGATTGCCAATGTGCGTGCAAAGCAATTAGCTGATTTGAAATTAAAGCAGGACCAAGAGAAAGCAACGCAAGATTCAATTGCAATAGAGAAAGCGGTACAAGCACAATATGCAGCACAGGCAGCAGCAAAACGAAAAGCAGAGCAAGATTCAATTGTAGCTGCAGAAAATAAAGCGAAAGCGTTGGAAGCTGCTCGTATTGCAAGGCAAAATGCAGTGAATGATTCAATAGCAAGAGTAGTAGAAAAATCACGACAAGATTCTATTCTTGCTGCAAAAGAAAAAATGCGAATGGAACAAATGGTAATGGAAAAAGCCCGTCAGGATTCTATCGCCAATGATCGTCAGATAAAATTAGCGCAAGCAGCAATTGAAAAATCACGACAAGATTCTATTGCAAGAGAAAATGAAAAGCTTCGCCAGTTGCAATTAGCCCAAGAAAAAGCAAGAAAAGATTCCCTCGAGAATGTTAGAGTAAAGCAAGAACAATTAGCTGCAATAGCAAAAGCAGAGCGCGAAAAAGCTGTTGCCGATTCGTTAGCGCAAGTAAAAGAACAAGCTCGTTTATTAGCATTAGAACAGCAAGCGCAAGCAAAAGCTACAGCCGACTCGCTAGCAAAAGTGAAAG
>CANFIN010000009.1 GCA_947447155.1 Bacteroidota bacterium
GACTTACGATCAATATGACGAGGACCTTCAATTGTCCAATCTGATTTTTCTTTCTTTTCAAAACGACATTCATTACAGATCCACTCTTCTACTTCTCCATAAACATCTTTGCGCGCAGATACACGTAAGACATCATCACCACTCGTCCATAATACCGTTTTACCAGAGCACTTCGTACAATTACGATGTGCATTCATTGGATTTGTAAACCATACACGACTTTTGAAACGGAATGTACGATCTGTTAAAGCGCCTACAGGACAAACATCAATTACATTTCCTGAGAAATCGCTATCCAATGATTTTTCAATGTAGGTAGAAATTTCAGCAACATCCCCTCTGTTAATCACACCATGCACACGTGAATCACAAACCTGGTCGGCAACTTTCACGCAACGGTAACATAAAATGCAACGCGTCATGTGTAATTTTATATTCTCACCAATATCGATTTTTTCAAACTCACGACGCTTAAACTCGTAACGTGATTTCGATAGTCCATGCTGATAACTTAAATCCTGCAAATGACATTCACCTGCCTGATCACAAACTGGACAATCAAGTGGATGATTTAATAATAAAAATTCTACTACTCCTTTACGCGCTTCTAATAAATCAGGAGCTGTTGTATTCTGAACTTCCATTCCATCCATCACCGTTGTTCGACAAGATGCAACAGGCTTTGGCATAGGACGAGGATCTTTCTCAGAACCTTTAGTTACTTTAACAATACATGTGCGGCAGTATCCTCCACTCGTTTTCAACTTCGAATAATAACACATTGCAGGAGGAACAATATCTCCTCCAATCATGCGTGCTGCCTGCAAGATGGTTGTTCCCTCTGGAACTTCTATAGAATGACCGTCGATGGTTACTTTAGGCATAATACTATTTTCTTAAGCTACTTCCGGTGAAATATTATTCAAACGGTAATAGTGATTATCTTTTTTTATTGATGATGGATTCTTTACGTACTCTTCAAATTCACTGCGGAAATGACGAATTGCACTTGCTACAGGCCATGCAGCTGCTTCGCCTAAAGGACAAATAGTTTTTCCTTCAATCTTCGATTGGATATCCCAAAGCAAATCAACATCTTCTAATGTTCCATGTCCATCTAAAATTTTATGAAGAATTTTTTCCATCCATCCTGTTCCCTCTCTACAAGGAGAACATTGTCCACAACTCTCGTGATGATAAAAACGACTAAATGTATATAAATTTTTAACGACGCTGGTATCTTCATCCATGACAATAAATCCACCCGACCCTAACATCGTTCCTGTAATAAATCCGCCATCTGATAACGACTCATAGGTCATTAAACGAGGTTCGCCATTCGATAATTTTAAGATTAAATCTTTTGGTAAAATAGGTACCGAAGATCCTCCCGCAACTACAGCTTTCAAAGCTTTTCCATTACGAATTCCACCGCAATACTCATCAGAGTAAATAAACTCTTCAACAGGTAGACCTAATTCAATTTCATAAACACCTGGTTTATTTATATGTCCACATGCAGAAATTAATTTTGTTCCTGTACTTTTTCCAACACCTATTTTCGCGTATTCATCACCACCCATTTTTACAATAGGAACAACAGCCATAACACTTTCAACATTATTAACTACTGTAGGGCGTTGCCATAATCCTTGAATAGCAGGGAATGGAGGTTTGATACGTGGATTACCACGCTTACCTTCTAATGATTCAATTAAAGCTGTTTCTTCTCCGCAGATATAAGCTCCCGCACCACAATGAACATGCAAATCGAAATCGAATCCACTGCCCATAATATTCTTACCTAACAATCCTGCAGCATAAGCATCATCAATTGCTTTTTGTAGAATATGAAAAACATATAATAATTCTCCACGGATATAGATGTAAGATGTATTCGCTCCTAATGCAAAACTACCAATGGCCATTCCTTCAATCAATAAATGAGGAATACGCTCCATCATATAACGATCTTTAAAAGTTCCTGGCTCTGATTCATCAGCATTACAAACTAAGTGACGAGGTACGCCATCAGGCTTTGCCAAAAAACTCCACTTCATTCCTGTTGGAAAACCTGCTCCTCCACGACCTCTTAACCCTGATTTTTTTACTTCTTCAACTATAGCATCTGGCGACATACCCAATGCTATCTTCAACCCTTCGTAACCACCATGCTGGCGATATACATCGAGCGATTGAATGCCCGGTACATTTATATTTTCGGTTAGTAATTTACGTCCCATTTTAATTTTTTATAAATCGTTTACCGGTTATTTGATTTCTTTTTTCGACCAGTGAGTAACATGATCTACCACTGTTGCTTTACATTCATGAATAATATCATCCACTTTTGATAGTGTTAAATTCTCATGATACGTATCTCCTATTTGCATCATCGGCGCTGTACCACATGAAGCAAGACACTCAACTGTTTTCAATGTAAACATTCCATCAGCAGTTGTCTGGCCTGCCTTAATCGATAATTTTTTCTCTATATATTTTACAATATCGTCTGAACCTAATAACCAACATGGACCTGTATGACAAACTTCAATAACACATTTACCAACAGGCTTAAGATTAAACATCGAATAGAAAGATGCTACTTCATAAACCTCAATCGAAGTTATATCTAAAAGCGAAGCTACGTAATCCATCGCATCTGAACTTAACCATCCGCCAAACTCTGCCTGTGCTACGTGCAACAAAGGAATCAATGCCGACTTTTGCTTTCCTTCGGGATATCTTTTTATCATTCGTTGCGCTAATGCAAGTGCATCATCACTGAACTTTAATTTATTTTCGTTATTCATATATAAATCTTGTAATTTAATATTAAGCGTCTAATTCGCCTGCAATTACATTCATTGAACTCATTGTTAAAATGGCATCACTTAAGAATGCACCTTTCACCATTTCAGGGTAAGCTTGATAATAAATAAAGCAAGGACGACGGAAGTGTAAACGATAAGGAGTTCTTCCTCCGTCACTCACTAAGTAAAATCCTAATTCACCATTACCACCTTCAACTGCGTGATAAACTTCTCCTTTAGGCATCTCTGTTTCACCCATAACAATTTTGAAGTGATAAATCAATCCTTCCATCGTGTTATAAACGTCTTCTTTATCTGGCAAGAAGAAATTAGGAACATCCGCATGGAAAGTAGTTTTGTCTTCCATCTTCTCTAATTTTTCTACCGCCTGACGAATAATACTCAAGCTCTGCCACATCTCTTGTTCACGCACCATAAATCGGTCATAGGTATCACCGTTAGTACCAAGTGGAATTTCAAAACTAAAATCTTCGTAACCAGAATATGGATTCATCACACGCACATCATAATCTACACCTGCAGCACGTAAATTCGGACCTGTAAATCCGTATTCTAACGCTCGCTCAGCGGTAATAGGTCCGCAGTTTATAGTTCTATCCATAAAGATTCTATTACGAACCAATAAGTTTTCAAACTCTTTTAATCCTTCTGGAAATTCATTTAATAATTTATGAATTTTCTCCCATGCAAGTGGAGTAAAATCTCTTTCTAATCCGCCAATACGACCAACATTGGTTGTTAATCGTGCACCACATAGCTCTTCGTAAATTTCATAGATAAATTCTCTCCATTGAAAAACATATAAGAAGCCCGTCATAGCACCACTATCTACACCGATAACTGAATTACAAATAATATGATCTGCAATACGCGCTAATTCCATTATGATAACGCGTAAATACTGAACACGCTTAGGGATTTCAATACCTGCTAATTTCTCGACTGTCATATGCCATCCCATATTATTAATTGGAGATGAGCAATAATTTAGTCGGTCTGTAATAGGTGTAATTTGATTAAACGGTCTGTGCTCCGCTAATTTTTCAAATGCTCTGTGAATATAACCGATAGTTGGTTCTGCCTCTACGATTAACTCGCCATCCATTTTCAATACATTTTGAAAGATACCATGTGTTGCAGGATGGGTAGGACCTAAATTAAGAATCGTATATTCTTTCTCTTGGAGAATTTCTTTGTTGGTGTTCATCTTAGTAAATATTAACGGCCAAACATTTTATCATCTTTATCACCTCTGAATGGATCTTCTAAAGGAAACTCTTTTCGCAAAGGCCAACCAACCAGTGAATCCATGTTTAATATTCTTCGCAAATCGGGATGCCCGTGAAAACGATACCCATAGAAATCATAGGTTTCACGCTCCTGCCAATTAGCTGCAGGCCATATATCACTCATCGTTTCAAAGACAGGTTCGCTATCATTCGTAAACGATTTAATTCTGATTCTGCAATTAGCAGGCATATTATGCAATTGATACATCATTCCGAACTGAGCTGGCTGATCAGGAAAATGCAATCCGCAAAGCGTTGTTAGGAAATGAAAATTTAGAGTCTCGTCATCATGTAAAAACTTCATGAGCGGTTTCAAACTATTTTTTTCGACTGTAATCGTTAAAAAATCATGAAGCATTTCGATGCTTTGAATTGCCTCTCCGAATTTGGATTGCAGTTTTTCGGTAATGTATTCCTGAGTTAATGAGGACATGATAATTTATAATTACTCGATTCCGTAAGAAGCTAACAACTCTTGATATTCAGGGGAGTTTCTTCTACGTAACGATTCATTTTGAACTAATTCTTGAATTTTTAATACTCCGTCGATAATTTGCTCTGGACGAGGAGGACATCCTGGCACATAAACATCTACAGGAATAATTCTGTCGATACCCTGCAAAACACTATATGTATCGAATATACCACCTGTAGAGGCACAAGCCCCAACAGCGATTACCCATTTAGGCTCTGCCATTTGCTCGTATACCTGACGCAATACAGGTCCCATTTTCTTGGATATCGTTCCCATCACCATCAGCAAATCTGCCTGACGGGGAGAAAAGCTTAAACGCTCTGAACCAAAACGACCGAAATCGTACGTCGAAGCCATTGTTGCCATGAACTCAATTCCACAGCAAGATGTTGCAAATGGAAGTGGCCAGATAGAATTTTTACGAGCCATACCTACCGCCTTATCAAGCGATGTAGCTAAAAAGCCCGGACCTTCAAATCCTTCTAACTTTTGATTATTTTCAGACATGTTCAATATTTTTTTATTCCCACTTAAGGGCACCTTTCTTAATAATGTAAACTAAACCAAGTATTAATAATCCTAAGAAAACAAGCATTTCTCCAAATGCTGCCAATCCCGTTTTACTCCACTCCGCAAAATTTACAGCCCATGGATACATGAAAATAACTTCCACATCAAACAAAACAAATAAAATAGCTATTAAAAAATATTTGATTGAAAAGGGAAGACGTGAATTACCCTGTGACTCAATACCACACTCAAAAGTGTCTAATTTAATGCTTGATTTACGCTTAGGACCCAACAAATGTGTCGCAAACATGGTAGCTAGAACAAATCCTATTGCAACAACGAACATCATTGCTATTGGAAGGTAATCGATTGGCGTGCTTAGTAAAATCATAATTGTTTAATCTAAGTAACAATAATTTGTCATTATAGTTTCGGGTGCGAATTTACCGTTTTTTTCGAGTGAAACAGCTAAATTAAAATGGATTTTCAACAGTTAGATGGTAATTTGTTATTATTAAGGTTTGATATTGAATAATTGTTTAATTTTCAAATACTTTTAAAAGCATTTTTAACTTTGTACAATTGTTTGAAAGGGTAAAAAACATTCTTTGCAAAAAATTGTTAAGGCTTAAATAGTATGAAAAAACGCATTCTCATCATCGGGTCAGGCTTAGGCTCACTTGCTACAGCTCTACGACTTACAAAGCATGGCTACGATGTTCAAATAGTAGAAAAATACAAAACGCCAGGCGGCAGATTAAATATTATAGAGAAAGATGGATTCAGTTTCGACTTGGGTCCATCGTTTTTTAGCATGTCGTATGAATTTAAAGAGCTTTTTGATTATATCGGAATAGAAAATCCGCTACAGCTTAATGAATTAAATCCGCTTTATGCAGTCTATTTTGAAGGTAAAAACCAACCCTTCCTGATGCACAAAGACTTGAAAAAGCTCGAAAAAGAATTTGAAAATATTGAACCGCACTTAGAACAAAAGGTCCGTAAATACCTTGATGCTGCTGGTAAATTATTTCACGACACCGAGAATATTGTAGTCAAGCAAAATTTTAATTCGAAAGTCGATTATCTATTACAACTAACACGCGTTCCGTTTAAACACGGACCAAAAATGTTTCGTTCGATGTGGTCGGAATTGGAGAAAAACTTTGACTCCGAAGAGGTAAAAGTTATCTTCTCGTTGGTTTCTTTTTTCTTGGGCTCTACCCCATTTCAGACTCCTGCAGTTTACACCCTATTAAATTACACCGAGCTAGTTCATGATGGTTATTGGAATGTTCAAGGTGGCATGTATAAAATCGTGACTGAAATAAAGAAGATTTTAGAAGCGAAAGGAGTGCAGTTCGTTTTCAATACAGAGATTGTAGAAATTGAAGAAAAAAACGGTAAGGCTGTCGCTGCTATTTCAAAAAACGGAGAGCGCTTTGAGGCAGATATCATTGTTTGTAATGCTGATGCAGCATCTTTCCGCGGACAAGTATTAAATCGCAAGGAATACTCGGAGCCAAAGCTAGATCAGATGGATTGGACATTATCACCATTCACGATTTATTTGGGTGTAAAAGGTAAATTAGAAAACTTACATCATCACAACTATTTCTTGGGGAACAATTTCAGAGAATATGCAGATAAAATTTTCAAAACATCTGTTAGTCCGAATAAGCCTTATTATTACGTAAATGTAAGTTCTCGATCTAACCCTGGATGTGCTCCTGAAGGACACGAAAATTTATTTATCCTTTGTCCAGTACCTGATTTAAGATATAAACCAGACTGGAGCGATTCACAAGAATTGGCATCAACCATTATAAAAGACTTATCTGAAAGAGTTGGCTATGACATCTCCTCAAATATTGTATCCCAAACAATCCTTTCGCCGGTAGAATGGCAAAACAATTTTAATTTATATCGTGGAAGCGGATTGGGATTAGCACATGGACTAAACCAAATTGGTGGATTCAGACCTGCCAACAAAGATGAAAAACTATCAAATCTATATTATGTCGGAGCCAGCACAATTCCTGGAACAGGTTTACCAATTGTGGTAATCAGTTCCAGATTAGTAACTGAACGAATTTTAAACGACTATGGAACTATACACTAAAACCTGTACTGAGATCAGTAAAAAAATTACGCATAACTACAGTACATCTTTTACTTTGGGCATTCGTACACTTCATAAAAAACTTCACGACCCTATTTATTCAATTTATGGTTTTGTGAGAGTCGCTGATGAAATTGTAGACACATTTCATGATCATAACAAAAATGTATTGCTGGCTAAATTTAAAGCAGATACTTATGAGGCACTTGAAAATAAAATCAGCACTAATCCTGTCCTACACTCCTTTCAAAATGTCGTGCATCAGTATAAGATCGACTATGATTTGATTGAAGCCTTTTTGAAAAGCATGGAAATGGATCTTTATCACTCAACTTATGATGATAGTAAATACAACGAGTATATTTATGGTTCTGCAGAGGTTGTTGGCTTGATGTGCTTAAAGGTTTTTTGCAATGGCGATTCAGCAGAATATAATCGCTTAAAAACTCCCGCCAAACACCTAGGGGCAGCATTTCAAAAAGTAAATTTTTTACGCGACATGAAAAGTGATTATGCAGAGCGAGGCAGAGTGTATTTCCCTGAAGTCGACTTTAACTTATTTTGCGATCGCACTAAATTAAAATTAGAGCAGGAAATTGAAGAAGATTTTAAAGAGGCTTATGAAGGCATTAAACAACTTCCTGTCGAGGCCCGCTTTGGAGTGTATGTGGCCTATATTTACTATCAAGCTTTATTGAAAAAAATAAAAAAAGTACCTGCATCAACAATAAAAGATGTCCGTATCCGCGTTCCCAACAAGGAGAAGTTCGCTTTGCTGTTATCGTCGTGGTTACGATTTCGCTTAAATGTGATTTAATTATACTTTTTACTCTTAAAAAGGCAACTTTTTTTTCTTTCTAACGAATAAGGGCGGGTTAAATTATCTCAAACCCTGAACCTCCTGCTATTCGAAATGCCATTTGCAGTAAAAAATATTTTTAAAAAGCTATTATCCAACATTAAATGGATAGTGCTGTTTTTATTGGTTATTGCACATACGCAATCACTGGCAACGCATTCAGCTGGGGCAGATATCAAATACAAATACATTTCTGGAAATCAGTATGAAGTCACCATTTCCTTTTACCGCGATTGCGGTGGCGTAGCTGAGCCCAACAGTGTTACAGTAAATTGTAAATCACAAAATGGAAATTTCAATTTCAATGTTACTGCCAATAAAGTTTCAGGTGCTAATGGACAAGAAATAACATTCCCCTGTTCTTCAAGTTCCACAACTTGCAATGGTGGTGTTGCTACAGGAATAAAAAAATGGATTTATACAACAACTGTTAACTTACCTTCTCAGCAAAGCGATTGGACATTCAGCTACAGCATATGTTGCAGAAACTGTTCAATTACTACCATTAGCAATCCATGTTCATCAAATTCTGTTTTGTATGTAGAGGCAAAGCTGAATAATTTACTTGCAATCAACAATTCCTCTCCTGACTTTACAAATAGTCCTGTAGCATTTGTTTGCCTAGGGCAAAACTTTAATTACAATCATGGAGTAGTAGAAGCTGATGGCGATTCATTATTTTATGAATTGATTACTCCTAAAACAGGAGCGAATTCTACAGTGAATTTTATTGCACCATCAAGTGTGATAAATCCTGTTTCATCCTCTTCCCCATTTACTTTAAATAATGTCAATGGCGACATCAATTTTACTCCTAATCAAATGCAAATTGGAGTGATGGCGATTCGAGTGAAAGAATATCGCAATGGACAATTTATTGGAAGTGTTATTAGAGACATGCAAGTTTACACACAATCTTGTAACAATAATTTACCAGTACTTTCTGGAATTAACGGAGGAAATAATTTTACGTCATCGATTTGTGCTAATCAACAAATATGTTTTACAGTTAACTCCCTTGATCTTGACAATACACAATCAATATCATTAAACTGCAACAATGGAATTCCAAATGCAAGTTATGTTATTACACCAGGCAATCGACCAAGCTTAACCTTTTGCTGGACTCCATCTTCATCCGACATTAGCAATACACCACATATATTTACAATTACAGTGAAAGATGATGCTTGCCCTACTAACGGAGTTCAAACGTTTTCATATTCTATCTTGGTTAATGGTCCGCAGTTTATTATTACATCTTCCAATAACAATTGCAATAGTATATCAGGCTCGCAACTAACAATTTCGTCTCCTGGCAATATATCCTATTCATATATGTGGAGTAATGGGGCCTCGACTTCAACTATTTCAAATCTAACGGCCGGATCTTATTCTGTTACTGCTACTGATCAAAACGGCTGCACGAATAATCAAAATTTTCAGATAACGACTAACGGTATTGCATTAACTTCAACTAATATTCAACCATCATGTCAAGGACTTAATAATGGGGCAATACAATTGAGCATTTCTGGAGGAACGCCGCCTTATACTTATGCATGGAATAATGGAGCAACAACAAAAGATATCCAGCAATTAGCTGCCGGTAATTATTCTGTAATAGTTACGGATGCAAATGGATGCACTAATACAATGACTAATCAATTGAACAATTCAAGTTCTTTGGCAATATCTTCAACTTCAGGAAACATTACATGCGCGGGAAATAATACAGGTTGGATAAATACCAATGTAACTGGCGGCGTTGCACCATATTCAATTTTATGGAGCAATGGACAAACTCAAAACTCAATTAACAATTTAGCAACTGGAAACTATTCTGTAAACTATACAGATGCATTTGGATGCAGCTCACAATCAACATTTACAATTAGTAGCTCCGTCGATAGCATAGAAGTTGATTTTACAACTTCAGATGTTAAATGCTATGGTGATAGCAGTGGTTCAATCAACACAATCACAAATGGAGGAACTGCCCCTTACACATACTTATGGAGTAATAATTTAACCACTGGATTAATTAACAATCTTACACAAGGTATTTACACAGTAACTATTACCGATGCTAACGGATGCGGTGTAACCAAAAGCGCAAGTGTATCACAACCACTATCTCCACTACAAATTACCGCAAGTCTGTATCACATTACCTGCAAAGGTGATTCTACAGGATCCATCGAATTATTTGCGAGTGGCGCATTAGGCAATTATACTTATATATGGAACAATGATTCAACTACGAAACGAATCAATAATTTAAAAGCAGGTACTTATAATGTTACTGTTTCCGATATGAATGGATGTTCAATCAACAAATCGTATCAGATTAATGAACCTGATAGTAATTTAATTTTATCTATCACGAACAGCAGCTCTCCATGCTCATCTAATAATGTAACAATCAATGCGAATATAGCTGGTGGTGTAGGGCCATATACTTACTTATGGAATACGGGAGCAACATCTCCTTACATCTCAACTAATTCCAATGGTAATTATTCAGTCACTGTGACTGATGCAAATAGTTGTTCTCGAAGCGAATCATTCGTAGCTAATAATAATCAAGTTCAGTTATCCATCACACCTAGCTCACAAAACATTAATTGCGCAATTGGTCAAATTGGATTTATTAGTCTGAACGTGATTGGCGGAACAACGCCTTACCAATATCAGTGGAGCAATGGAAGCAATAGCAATACAATCAATAATATTAGCGCTGGTATTTATAAATGTACAATCACAGATGCTAACGGCTGCACCAAAGAAATCAATAAAACAATTACAGATATAACTAGCGTACATGCACAATCGTTAGCAAACAATGAAATATGCGTTGGAGAATATGCATCACTTCAATGCGATACTTTACCTTCATCAACTTATCAATGGTATTATAATAATGAACCATTAATTGGCGCAACAACATCATTCTTCACTACTCCTGTTGGAGGAACCTATTATGTAATTGTTACAACTCCATGTGGCACTTATCAATCAAACAATATAGAAATTATTGTGCATGCATTAAGCCACGTACAAGTCAACAGCGACTTAATCATTTGCCAAGGAGAAAGTGCACAATTGCATGCATCGGGAGGTGCCAGTTACCAATGGACACCTGTGACAAACATGGACAATGCTAATTTTTCTGACCCAACGGTGAATCCTAATTTCTCAACAGATTATACCGTGATAATTACCGATCAATATGGTTGCACTGCTAATGCTACTGTTAAAGTTTCGGTGATGTGCGATTCTATAGATGCACCAAATGGATTTTCGCCTAACAACGATGGAATAAATGATTATTTCAATATTAAAGGAATTGAAAATTTTGATGACAATGTTGTTTTCATTTATAATAGATGGGGTAATTTAGTTTTTAAGCAAAAAAATTATGACAACAAATGGGATGGTAAATGCAATGTGAATGGAGCTTTGATGGGACAAGATTTACCAGAGGGAACTTATTATTTCTTGATTGATTTAAACAATGAAGGAAAACCATTGAGCGGTTACGTAGTATTAAAAAGATAATTATTAAAAATGAAATTTATTAAACATATAACTTTATTTATGTTCCTGCTAGGTACATCTGAAGCCTTTGCTCAGTTTGAACCTCAGTTTACACAATATATGTTTAATGAAACATTTATTAACCCTGCATATGCTGGTAGTCGCGATCATGCTTCAGTAACGGCAGCGTATCGCAACCAATGGGTGGGCATGGATGGAGCACCTAAAACGCAAACATTCAGTGGACATATGCCACTAAAAAATCAAAAATCGGCATTTGGCCTAGCAATTATGAATGACGAGATTTCTGTAATTCATGATTTTTATGTTTTTGGTACTTATGCATATCGAATCCATTTACCTAAAGGAAATTTTTCAATGGGTATACAGGGAGGCTTAGTAAATCATCAAGAGAAATTAGGAGATGTTAAAACACAGGATATTGGGGACAATACATTTTTAGGAACACCGAAAATCACAGTTCCGAATACTGGCTTTGGTATTTATTATAATCATCCAAATGCATATATAGGAATATCAATACCTAGAATGATTACCAATAAAGTTGATCCTGGCACAAGTAAATCGATTAACAATATCAACATCGAAAATTGGCATTACTTTATTATGGGAGGATACGTTCATCCCATTAATGATGGATTAAAAATAAAAGCAACATTTATGGCCAAGGCTGTGAAGGGTGCGCCTATATCAACTGATATTGGAACACATTTATTATTTAATGAAACCATTTGGGTCGGCGCCAACTATCGAATAAAAGATTCTTGGGCTGCGTTGCTTTCGATGCAAATCAACAAACAATTGCGTATTGGCTATTCATTTGATTACACTATTAGTGAATTAAAGAGAGTGAATACAGGAACACATGAAATAACTATTGGCTATGATTTTTCCTTCGACAAAAACAATGTCGTAACACCTAGATATTTTTAATCGAATGCGTGTAGTTTATTTAGTTGTCATTTTATTATTAAGCAATAATCTATTGCAGGCGCAGGAGAAAGATTTAAGAAGAGGAAATGAATACTATGGAAATGGCGATTATTTATCTGCAATAAAACATTTCGAAAAATCAATCCTTTATTCAAGTCAAATAGACACAAAGAAAAAATTAATCAATTGCTATCGTTTAACTAATCAATTAGATAAAGCAGAGGGTTACTTAAAAGAAATTTGTATTGAATCAGCTGATGAAATCTATTGCAATTATTATTTAAACCTGTTAATCAAAAAGCACGATTACAATTCCATTGAATTATTAATTAAGAAGGGCGTTGTGAAATCAGAATTATCGGAAGCAAAAGGAAAAATCGAATCGCTTTATACTGATAGTTCTAACTATCAAATTTCCAAATTAGCTATTAATTCAGAAAATGCCGACATGGGTTTGGTATCTTATAAAAACGGATATGTATTTTGCTCGAGTAGAATTATCAATAATACGATTGAAAAGAAACATACATGGACGAATCAGCCATTTTTAAAATTGTTTTACTTCGATAACACGAATTCTATTGAAACAATCCCTACTCTATTTTCTTCTGATATTACTTCTAAATATAACTTAGGGCCAATATGTTTTAGTAATAAAGAAAATGAAATATGGGTGACTGAAAACTACTCATCAAAAAATCAAAAGTCAAATGGAAATAAATACAAACTAAAAATCACTATTTACAAGAACATTCAAGCCAAGTGGATAAAACAAAAACCATTTCCATACAATAACACTAATTACAATGTAGCACACCCAGCATTAAGCAATGATGGAAATGAATTATATTTTTCAAGTGATATGCCAGGTGGTTATGGAGGAATGGACCTTTACGTATGTCGTAAAACAAAAAAAGGTTGGTCGTCACCTGTAAATTTAGGAGCACAAATAAACACGATTGGAAATGAAATCTTCCCTACTATATTACAAGATGCAACTATTTACTTTTCATCGGATGGCCTATTAGGTTTAGGTGGTTTAGATTTATTTTATACCAAAAGTATAGATGGAAATTATTTAAAGCCAATTAATGCTGGGGCTCCTATCAATTCGTCCGCAGACGAATTTCATTTAATTTATAACAGCAAAAACAAGAAAGGATTTTTCAGTTCTAATAGAGCGAACGGCGGTTTTAACGACGATGTTTTTTCATTTATCAAAATTAATGATACTAAATCAGAGAATAAGCAACAAGATGTATACAACTCAGAAAAAATCATCGACTCGTCAGCTGTTAAATTAAACAAGAGATGTATCTCGTTAAAAGAAAAAATAAATAATGAGCCAGTTGAAGGAGTTAAAATTATTGATAATAAAAATAAAATTATTGGAGTAACTGATGAAAATGGTTTAGCCTATATTGATAGCACAATATCAAAAGTTAAAACATTTAAAGATGGATTCTATTCTAAAGAAATAATATTCAACGATTATAATAAGGATAATAATATTGAACTTAAGAGATCTCCGGTGCAAGCAAACGCCGATTGGTATAAAATAATTTATTATGATCTGGACAAAAGTGATATCAGAAAAGACATGCTAGATGCTATGAAAGAAGTAGTCGATTTTTTACAAGCTCATCCAGAATTTAAAATCACAATTACATCATTTACCGATAGTCGCGCAAGTATAAATTATAATACAAAGCTATCGCAGAGAAGATCTAGTTGCATTGAAAAATATTTGTTATTACATGGAATTTCAAAAAAGCAGATCAATAAAACAGATTGGAAAGGCGAAGGTATTCTTGTAAACAACTGTGGCGATGATTTGCCGTGCACAGAAGAGATGCATCAGTTAAATCGTCGAACAGAAATATATGTTAGCGGCTTTACTAAATAGATTTTATTAAAAGTTTTAGTAGCTTAGCAGAACAATGGAAATAAAATCAGCTACTACTTCGCTTCTCTTAATTTTATTTTATCATACCGGCTTTAGTCAAGAAAAACCAACGATTTCTTCTCAAGAGTTTGGACTAAAATCAAGTGTAACTAGTTTTTTTCAAGAGGAGAAAAAAATATGGACGAGTCCTTTTAAAATAAAAAAAAACGACCTAAATTATATTTTACCGGCAGCTGCAGGGTTAGGAATAATTTATACAATTGACCAACCTGTTCGTCGTGAATTTTTATATTTCAACAACCACCAATCTTCCGTTAATTCATTTAACAAAAACATTACTTATTTAGGCGACGGCGCAGTTAATATTGGAATATCCTCTTTATTTGTTTTGAATGGAATTCTCTTCAACAATCATAAAAGCATTGAGACTGGTTATCTTTCTTCAAAGGCAATTGTACACGCAGGCATTGTAGTATTCGTATTAAAAACAATTGCTGGAAGAGAGCGTCCATTTTATAATGATCATCAAGGACGTTTTCATTTGTTCAACAAATTAGAATCAGGCTCGGCATATCATTCTTTCCCTTCGGGACATACCATCACTGCATTTTCTATGGCCACAGTAATTGCTAAAGAATACAGTAATAAAAAATGGGTTGGCATTACATCTTACGGACTTGCTTCATTAGTTGGATTATCGCGCATTGGATTAGACAAACACTGGGCTTCCGATGTTGTTATTGGAAGCATTTTAGGATATGCAATTGGGAACTTTACGTATAAAAATCATCAACAAAGATGGCATGTTATTCCATCAGCTAATTCAAAAAGTATAACATTAAACATTATTAAAAACATTTAAATGAAAAAGAAAGTAATTAGCATTTGTACAATTGGTTCATTATTCATTGCTAGTTGTACATCTAATAATACAAGTAATAAAAGCTGCAGTAAAGACGGCGACTTAAATCCAAACGGTTCTAGCGAACTATCACTCATCATGCGTAAGATGGCAGCTCATTTAGCAGATAATCGTGATGCATTAAAAGCGGGTAAGGGAATAGTTGCAGCACCAAAAGAAATCGACAATCTGTTAACCGCAAAAAAGACAGATGAGGAAATAGATAAAACAATTTATGATGGTTACGCTAAATTATACCAGCAGCGAATTATCGAATTGAACGAAACAGCAGATGCACCTGATAGCTTAAAAATCAAGGCCCATAACAATCTTGTAAGTACCTGTAGAGATTGTCATAGTAATTTTTGTCCGGGGCCAATGGTTGTCATAAATCAGCTAGACATAAAATAAAAAATCCCCGAGGAAACTCGGGGATTTTTTTATGTGTTTAGAATCTTAATAATCCCAAAGTCCAATTTCAAAATTCACCATTTCCTGTTTAATTTTTTCTGCCTCTAATAAACGATCCATTGGAGTAGTTCTATATGTATCTATTGGACGATCATATATATTCTCTTCCTTAGTAATAAAGCTGTTAAACATTCTTTTAGTAAAGATATCATCGAAAGTTAAACGCTGAGATGAATTAACACGATTACCTACCTCAGAGTGAACTAATGCAGATCTTCCTTCTGGGAAATAAACCCAAAACAAAGGCTTTGTCAATTTCTCATCTAATCCTTCTTTCTTTACTTCAACAACTGGACAAATTCCAATTATACGAACATCCATTACTGAACGTTGTTTGTCGAAGAACCATTCCTCTTTAATATTATAACGAGTTACACGATCTGAATTAAACGGCTCAACCGAATCAATCATAACAATAAAATCAGGATTATCTGGGTCCGGTCTTGATTCAATATGGACAGAGTCACCACTTATTACTTTTGAAAACTCTGTGGCAGTTAATGGCATTGTAAACTGATCATCAACTGAAGAATATGCTGTTACTGATCCTTCTTTAATTGCATCGATCAAAGTAAGAATTAAATTCTTACGGTCGCGAGTTGAACTAGCACCACTACCGTCAGCTAAAGGAAATCTTAAAGGAGCATTGATTTTTTCATGCAAATCAATTGCTCGCCAAATTCTCTTTGACCACATCACATCTGCTTCTCTTAAAGGAGGATAAGGAACTACCTTCCTGTCCATCGCACTTTCTCTACGATAGATATGCTCTCTGTCTTCAATGCCTCCTGTTAGGATACTTTGCTGTGCAGCCACCCATTGGGCAGTTACAGAAAACAGGGCTACTAATAAGATGAACTTTTTCATTGTGCTTAATTTTTATTGTTGATACAATGTTAGATGGTTCAGGTTGGTTTGTTATTAATTAACTGTAAGAATAATTGACTCTAATGATTTGGTTTGACCAGCAACAGCACCAACGATGTTATCGATAAGTACTTTATCACCTGGTTTACAAGCTTGCATTGCCGCTTTCATGTTAGATGTAAATGCACTACTATTAGCTGGCTCATCAACAAGATTTGCTCTTGATCCACCTTTGAAAACAACAGTCATTTTAAATGAAGTTACTTTAGCTGGAATGTTAAATAAGAAATCACCCATATCAGCAGAAACCCCACCCATTGAATTCAATGTGGTTTTAGAAATCTTACCACTCTTTGCTCCATAAACACGAGCAATTGGAGAAGGAACACTCTTAATTCTGAAACGGAATGAGCCCATTTGCATTGACTTCTCGCCCATTTTAGCACTTACATTAATTGTAGCCTCACGACCAGCACTTACACGAGCAATATATCTTCCTTTTCCACCACCAGCAGATAAACTAACTCCACTTGCGCTGTAAGAAACATTTTCAGCTGGCACACCAGGAACAGAAATCGTAACCGGGTTGTCAATACCAATATAGAATACATTTAATGAATCAGCAGAAACAGAGGCACTTGGAGCAGAAGCCATATAAGAAGACTCAAATGGATATTCTTTATAAACGCCATCACTTCCTCTTAATCTTATCTTTCCTGACCATTTTTGCTCACCTGGTGAACGTGGAGAAGTAGTATACTTACCCATTCCATCTTCTACTTTCAGGGTAGAACCACCAACAACAATTTCTGGTGTAGATGTCTTATCATAAGCAGCAAGAAATACATCTGCAGTATACTCTTGTCCGATGATTACATAACTTGAAGGAGCAACAACTTTAGCAACTACGTCTGAGAATTTTAAATCTGATGCATTAATAGATGTCAATAAATGGTTTACTACATCTGATTCGGCATTCTTAACATCCAATTGAAATTTTGTAAGCTGACAAACTGATGCTACCACAGGGTTGTGATAGAAATTAGCCATCTCCCAAGTTCTTTTTCCTTCCTCGATTAAAAATTTGTCGCCTTTGTTTTTAGAATTTGGATCGGAAGTTCTGAACATATCATCCAATTTCATTTTCCAATTAGCCTGATCTTTGGGATCTAAGGCAGCAATAACATTCTTTTTATACTCTTCTATTTTTGTTTTTAACTCTGACCCCTTCCTTCCTCTTCCATCTTGTTTATCACCACACATAAGATTTGTAGGCACGTCATAGTTATCTTTTGCTTCTACATCAATTAACTCAACTTTTTTTCCTGGCTCTAATTTATCAGTAGCCACGATTAAATCATTTTTTAGTTTATCAATGTAGGTATTTAGGTCTTTAGAAAGTTTTCTTACAACCTGCGCTCTATTATAAAACGGTGCGGTTTTTTCCTTTTCCGTTTCCATTTTTTTGTCAAACGTACTATAAGACAAGTTGTTTTTCACATTCATATTTGAAACTGAAAACTCTAAACTTGTATTTATTGTAACGAATGCATTGATGATTTCCTTTGATGTATTCAATGCTAACAAGGCTGTTAACACGAGGTACATCATACCAATCATTTTCTGCCTAGGGGATAAATTATTACCTGCCATTTTCTCTGTTCAAATTAAAGGTTAGAAATTATTTGATTAAGTATAATGACCAGGATTATTTATTACCCATTGCAGTTAACATGTTACCATAAATAGTATTTAATGACGATAAGTTCTTCGCTAACTTACTAACTTCATCTTTATACTTCTTAGTATCTTCAACTGTACTGTTTAGGTTAGCCAATAATGCTTCATTCGACGCACTTAAACTAGTTAATGTAGCTGTGGCAGATTTATATGAATTTGCTAAAGCAGTCACTTCCTTAGAAGCATTGGTTACATTTTTTGCATATTCTTCAGTTGCAACAGCTGCATTAGTAACTGAAGCCATTTTAGAAGTATTTTCACTTAAAGAGCGTAAACCAGTGCCTAAACTTTCAATTAATTCAGGACCTATTTTAGCTTCAGATAACATTTTATCTAATTGTTGAGAAACAGGATCACCTGATTTCACTTTCTTATGGCGATCAGCACCCGGCTCATGCATACCAGCTAACTCAGGATAAACTAATGACCAATCAACTTCTTCATGTGGTGGTTCAAACGCTGAAAAGAAGAAGATTACAGCCTCTGTCAAAAGACCTATTGTCAACATGATTCCTGCACCTTCCCAGTGCTGGATTTTAAATAAAGCTCCTAAAATAACTACGGCTGCACCCAAACCGTATAATTTCCCCATGAATGATTTGAACCCTTTTCCTTGGGTAATTTGCGCTAATCCCATTTTTTTAAGTTTTTAAGGTTTTTAATGATTGTTTTTGGTTGATTTGTGTTTTGCGAAGTGGTTAAATGTTCGCATTTTTTATTGTGGTTGACTAAATTAGAAATCTGCTTTATCACGCCCTAAGAAATCCATTACACAACGAAATCCTAAGTATGATTTACAAGTATCCTGATATTCAAAATTTCGTGTACTTGTTTGAATAAAATAACCAATATCCTTCCATGATCCACCACGAGTTACTTTCTTCTTCAATTCAGGAGCATCATTATCTGCTGCATTGTAAATGTAATCTGGGTTTAAATCATGCATAAAATTATATGCGGAATTATCATATGCATTGCTTGTCCATTCTGCAACATTACCCGCCATGCAATATAAACCAAAGTCATTCGGGAAATAAGAAGTAACTTTAACCGTATAAAATCCACCATCATCGGTATAATTACCTCTTAATGGTTTAAAGTTAGCTAAGAAACAGCCATTGCTATTTCTTGTATACGGACCTCCCCAAGGATATGGATTATTTGCCAATCCGCCACGAGATGCATACTCCCACTCACTCTCCGTTGGTAAACGAAAATCCTGAGCATAAGCTTCTCCACTTTCTTCTAAATAACTATTTAACAATTGGGTTCTCCAAACACAAAAAGCATTTGCTTGCTTCCAATTCACACCTACTACAGGATAATCATCATACGCCGGATGCCAGAAATACGCTTTAGCAATTGGATCATTAAACGAATAGGTATAATCATGAATCCAGCACAATGTATCTGGATAAATATTTATTATTTCTTTCTTAATAAAAACAGATCTATCTGTTCTACCGTCTTTACGGTCACTGAATGAACCAGCAGCTGCATCAGCACCCTCATCTCTTAATGTTTTTTGAGCCGCCGCTTTTAAATCAATCCATTGATATTCATAATTTAATTTACGAGCATCAATTTCTTTTCTTCTATAATAACGCTCACTTTCTGGTAAATATAAATCAGCTAGTGTTTCAATATTCTCTTCTTCATCCCACTTGATTTTCTCTTGCCAGTTGATACGCTCACCATATTCACCCTCCTCTAATAAATGCTCTCCTCCTAATAAACGATGAGCCATTGAGTCGCGAACCGAATAAACAAACTGGCGATATTCGTTATTCGTTATTTCAGTATTGTCCATGTAAAACGCATGAACGGCTACAGTTTTAGACTGCGTAATTTGTGAATAAGGAACATCTTGATCGCTAGCACCCATATTAAATGAGCCTTGTGGAATAAACACCATCCCGTAAGGGTCTGCTTGGTACCACTTTTCACGCCCCTGCACTCCCACCAACTGACCGCGTTCACCGCCACCACAACTACTGAATAGAATAACTGCCGATATTGCAATAATCAAATTTTTCATATGCGTTTTTTTTCGCTTAAGGTTTGATACTTTAATTTTTCTAAATGAGGTAACGAAGAATTTGAAGAAATTATTGTTAAATCATTTATTTTAGAAGTCGCCTTTACGACCACCCTAAATTTATGTTACCTTTTTTATTAAAATTATTTAAATTTATAAGAACCTTACGTTTTTAATTGAAACAGGAACTTTTTTCTTAACCATGAAGCAATAACCTAACATGATTTCATGTGTTCCATCACTGTAGTTCTTTAATTCTGAAGTTGTAAAGTCATATGAATAACCAACTTTTAGTTTTTCGGTAACATTCATACCTAACATTCCAACAATTGCATCTTCATTTCTGTATGACAAGCCTGCCCAAAAGCGCTCATTGAATTGAGCATTAACATTAATATCAAATGTAGTATTTCCAGATACATTTTTAACAAAAACCATAGGCTTTAAAACTACAGTAGGAGAAACTTCAAAATTGTAACCAACCATACCATAAATATGTCGCTTGTACACTTTTGAAAAATTATCAAGGTCAACACTGCTTTCTAATAAGTGGCTTGCCGAAACTCCAGCAAAAAACTTATCATTGTTGTAATAAGCACCAAATCCTAAATCAAACGCAGTTCCGCTAACTCCTGCTTTAGGAATCGATGGATCAACTACTGATGGATCTGGAGCTCTAAAGTCCCCATCAATTTGATGTTGCATGAAATCTAGGTCTATTCCTAAACCTAATTTACCTTGACCAACATCGAATTTGTAATTTCCGGCTAATTTTCCTTGCAATGTATTCTCAAATCCAATTTTGTCTGTAAGAATTGATAATCCAACTCCTACTTTACCATTTGCAACTGGACCATCTATTCCGATAACTCCGGTCTTGGGAGCACCGTCATAGCTTACCCACTGATTGCGATAAAGCAAATGAGCACAAATTGACTCAGAACTTCCAGCATAAGCCGGGTTCACGAATAATCTGTTAAACATGTTTTGACTGAATTGAGGATCTTGCTGTGCGAAGCCTACTGTAGAGAGGCAACTAACTGCTAATACAGCTAAAATTTTCTTCATAGAGGGTTGAATCTTTGTTTAATCGGTTGATTGAAGTGGGTAAAGTAAGTAAATATAAATTACAATTCAAAATTTGCATATTTTATTGAAAATGCAAGAGGTGATTCCCCTTACAATATTAAAATAAAACCCAATAATTTAACAATCCCAAAAGAGTTTTTATAAACAAGATTTTATATTGTCTTAATTTACCCTCTACTAACTTATAAATCAATCAAATATATACTATGATAGCTTATGAAAAGCATTCCACCACCTATCTGGGACTTCATTAGCACATGCCTGCTGATAATCTTTATAGCTACATGGCATTAGATGCTGACTCATGAATCTATTTTTTGATAATTCAACCGGCATTTTCATCCACCAACGGTTGCTTTTCAAACTTTTAATAAATACAATGTCGTTTTCGATTTCAGAAATTGGAACACGATAGGTTAAATAATTAGACCCCGCTATAGCTGGCGTTTCGTTTTTCCTGTTACCTACTCCTTCAATATAAAACCACATCATCTGAGCGATTAAATGGGCAGTTTGGAAATTAATATCTAAATCTAAATTATACTCATAAAATCCTATTCCAGTTGATTTATCACTAAGACCAGAGTACATCATTATTTGGCAAATTTCTTCTCCATAAAAACCATTAGGAGTAGCATTTTTATTTCCTGGAGCGTCAGAATTTCTGATAGAAGAAATATCTACAGATATAAAGTCTGCATTTCTCACAATGGGTTCAGCCTCTTCTATATTAGTTCGCAAATGACCCAATCGATAAGTTTCAAAAAACAGCTTGTTCATCATTTCTATACTGGAGCTCCCAACAAAGTATGTTTGATAACCGACATTACTGAAATTAAATAAATAGTTGGGCTGCTCCATAATAATGTTACCCAGAAATGTTTCTGAATTACAACCATCATCCGGACTACCCAAATCAAATCTTGAATCTACACATACAAGATTTACAATTTGCTCAAGCTTTTTATATCCACAATAATGAGCATACGTCAAATCCTGACTTCCACCTATTATTATCGGAATAATATTGTTGCTTAATAATTCACTAACCACAGTAGAAATTGCAGCATAGGTATCAGATAATGTATCGCCAAGGATTAAATTCCCAAGATCAATTATTGAACGGCTATTTAAATGGATTTTTAATTTGTAAAACTTTTCCCGAATTGCATCAATTCCATTTTTAGAATTAATATTCGCAACTCCGCCTCTATATTCTGACACACCAACAATTGCAATATCTGCTCCTTCAAATGAAGGAAAATTTCTTTCGGCAATATTTGAATATATAACTGAACCTAGACTATCACCAGGGAAATTCGAACGATTAAATGTTTCGTTCAATGGATAAAAATAGTTACTAAGCATATTATTATTCTATTGTCGTATTATTTTTTCTTAATTGTTTTCTTTGCAGCTTTTTTTGCTGGTGCAGCCTTCGTTGCTGTAGTTTTCTTTGCAGCTTTTTTCGACGGGGATTTTTTAACTGAAGCTTTTTTAGCTGCTGCTTTTGATGCAACTTTTTCTGCTGCCTCAATTTTCTTCTTAGACTTAAATCTAGATTTTGCGGAAGCATTTTTATCGTCTGCTGCAATTTCTAAACAATCATCCAATGAAAGCAATTTAGGGTCGGAAGCCTTAGGAATTCGATAGTTCAAATCTCCAACTACTAAATAAGCACCCCATCTTCCATTCAACAATTGAACATCCGGTCTTTCTTTAAACACTTTGATAACTCTTTCTCTTTCTGCTTTCCTCTTTGCTTCTATTAATTCGATTGCACGATCCAAAATAATTATATAAGGATCGTCTGTCTTAGGCATAGATATAAATAAATTATCATGCTTAACATAAGGTCCAAATCGACCAATACTAACGGAAACGCTTTTACCTTCATACTCTCCAACTGTTCTAGGAAGCTTAAATAAATCTAACGCTTCTTCTAAGGTAATCGATTCCAAACGCTGTCCCGTTCTTAGCGGAGCATATTGAGGTTTATCGTCATCACCATCACCAGATATTTGAACAAGCGGACCGAATCGGCCTATTCTTGCGATAACTTGCTTGCCACTTTCTGGATGCTTTCCTAAAATCCTTTCACCATTTGCTCGCTCACTATTTTTTTCTGTATTAACAACTAGTTTATGAAAAGGCTCATAAAACTTCTTCAACATTTTTGACCAATCTAAATTACCTTGAGCAATTTCATCAAATTCCTTTTCAACATTAGCAGTGAAATTAAAATCCATAATAGTCGGAAAATGCTGCGCTAAAAAATCAGTTACAACAGTACCAATATCCGTAGGAAACATTTTAGACTTTTCATTACCAAAAGTTTCTGTCTTTAATTCCTCTTGAATTTTACCTTTCGCTAAAGTCAAGACATTAAAATTCCTTTCTTTACCCATCCTGTCTTCTTTGACTACATATCCTCGAGTTTGAACAGTTGCAATTGTTGGTGCATAGGTTGATGGTCTTCCAATACCTAATTCTTCAAGCTTTTTTACTAAGCTTGCTTCAGTATACCTTGCTGGTGGGGTCGAATATTTTTCTGTTGCAGAAATCGAATCTACCTCCAAATCCTGACCTACTTTTAACGGAGGCAACAAACCGCTTTCGTTCTCTTCAGATTCATCGTCAGTAGATTCTAAGTATACTCTTAAAAATCCATCAAATCGAATTACTTCACCAGTAGCATTAAAATGATCACTTGTTTTATTGTTAGCAATTGTAACAACAGTACGCTCAAGTTGTGCATCTGCCATTTGGGAGGCAATTGTTCTTTTATATATCAACTCATATAATCTTTTATCAGCGCTATCTCCATCAATAGTAGGATGATCTAGATAAGTTGGTCGAATGGCCTCATGAGCTTCTTGTGCATTTGCAGACTTCGTTTTATATTGCTTAGGATTAGAATACTCCTTTCCAAACTGGCGCGAGATTGCTGCTTTAGCACTATCTAAAGCAAGCTGAGATAAATTTACAGAGTCTGTTCTCATATAAGTTATCTTTCCACTTTCATACAAACGTTGCGCTACAACCATTGTTTGTTTTACAGAAAATCCTAGCTTTCTGCTGGCCTCTTGCTGTAATGTTGAAGTTGTAAATGGAGCTGCTGGTGATTTTTTTCCTGGCTTTACTTCTAAATCCTGAATATTAAATTTGGCATCTGCTAGTTTTTCAAGGAAAGCCTTCGCATCTTCTAAATTTTTTAATCTCTTTGGTAACTCTGCTTTTAGAATTGTTGTATTGCCATTCTTGTCTTTCACTTTAAACAATGCAATTAAACGATAGCTAGACACTGAGGTAAATTTTTCAATTTCACGCTCACGATCAACAATTAAGCGAACTGAAACCGATTGCACTCGACCAGCAGATAAAGAAGGCTTCACTTTTTTCCATAGTACAGGTGATAATTCAAATCCAACCAAACGGTCTAAAATTCGCCTTGCCTGTTGCGCATCCACTAAATTAATATCAATAAAACGTGGATTACTAATCGCATCCTGTATTGCTTTTTTAGTGATTTCGTGAAAAACAATTCGTTTTGTATTGGATTTATTCAACCCCAATGTTTCATATAAATGCCAACTAATCGCCTCTCCCTCTCGGTCTTCATCGGTAGCAAGCCAAACAGTTGTTGCTTTTTTTGATAGTTTTATTAATTCATCAACAACCTTAACTTTCTCAGGACTAACCTCATAATTTGGTTCAAAATGATTGGAAATATCAATTGCTTTATCATTTTTTACTAAATCACGCACATGCCCATAACTGGATTTAACTAAGTACCCTTTCCCTAAAAACCCTTCTATTGTCTTGGCTTTTGCCGGTGACTCCACTATTACTAAGTTCTCTGCCATGCGTCGATTTTTATGCTTAATGTTTTAGAATATCAATTATTTACAATCCATAGATCCGTTTGACACGAAGAATTTTCAAATGAATTTGGCGAGCAAAATAACAAAATTTAAATGTCATTTCGGTTTTTTTGAAAAATCTATTGTTTTTTAACTCCATAAAAAATCTTGAAAAATTGCTGTTACTAACTTCTAAAAATTGGATGACAATAATTAAAATTCAAAAAAACGAATTAAATATTTTTGTAATCCAACTCATTTTAAATAATCATCCTATGAAAAAAATTAGCAGCATTTTATTTTATTTCTTTTTGCCTCAAATACTCTTTGCTCAATCATTTCAAGAAGGAAATATTTTAATTAAAGGGGGCCTAGGTATTAGTAGCCCATACTATTGGAAATATGCAGAAGGAGTAATTCCACCATTAAATATTAATGTTGACTATGCTTTAAAGGACAAAATTGGGGTTGGTGGTATTTTAGGATATACCGCATCCAAATACACGCTAAGTGATAATGCTGGTAAATATGTATCAAGACAAACATACCGTTTAATTGGCGGTAGGGCTACCTATCACTTTTGGAACAAAGAACACTATGATTTATACATTGGAGGAATGATGGGCTATATTCAATCTGGTTGGAAGGTGACTTACAAAGAGAAATATTACGCCGTAAACGAAATTCCCAAACCAAAATATGGAGGCTTTGTAGTAGCAGGGTTTGCGGGACTGAATTACAGTATTAATAATGATTGGGGGGTATTTGGTGAAGTTGGTTATAGCCTTTCCGTTATTACAGGAGGAGTGTATTGGAGACTTAGCAAAATAAAATAGATTATTTACTGCTGACATTTTGTCACCGCCTTTGCTTTTTGTACTTTTGTATTCAAATATTTTGAGATGTACAACGAAGGAAATAAGGTCATTGATGAATCCCGACAAGGTGAAGCAACTATGCTTGAGGCTAAGGTTCAATTGAATGGGAAAAAACTGTTTTTAGAAAGTTATGGTTGTGCCATGAACTTTTCAGATAGCGAGATCATAGCTTCAATATTAACAGGAATCGGATTTCAAACAACTAATTCAGTTGAAGAAGCTGATGTTGTCTTTTTAAATACATGCGCCATCCGAGATAATGCAGAAAACAGAGTTCGTCAGCGACTACAAGATTTGAAGAAATCAAAAAAGCAAAATCCAGGTCTAATTATAGGTGTACTTGGCTGTATGGCGGAACGGTTAAAAACAAAATTGCTTGAAGAAGAAAAATTAGTTGATATTGTTGCTGGCCCTGATTCTTACCGAGATCTTCCAAATCTAATTGAACAAGTTGAAGGCGGTCAAAAAGCAGTCAATGTTTTATTATCAAGAGAAGAAACTTATGCAGATATAAGCCCTGTACGACTATCAACAAATGGGGTTAATGCATTCATATCTATAATGCGCGGATGCGATAATATGTGTGCTTTTTGCGTAGTTCCTTTTACGAGAGGTAGGGAACGAAGCCGAGATCCAAAGAGCATCGTGGAAGAGGCTAAACAGTTATTCGATCAAGGGTACCGCGAGGTTACTTTATTAGGACAAAATGTTGATTCATATCTGTGGTGGGGAGGTGGTCAGAAAAAGGAATTACCTACTGAAACTGTACACAAAGCGCTTAATCATCTATTGGCCGAAGAGGAGCAATCAAATTTTACGACGTTTGCCGATTTACTTGAATTGGTGGCAAAAATACATCCTGATTTGAGAGTAAGATTTTCAACGAGCAATCCAAGAGATATGACTGATGCGGTGCTATATACTATCGCAAAACACGAGAATATTTGCAAGTATATTCACCTACCTGTTCAAGCAGGAAGTACAAGTATGCTTGAGCGAATGAATAGAGGATATACAAGAGAACAATATATTGCCCGAATAGAATCAATCAGAAAAATATTGCCAGGTTGTGCTATTTCAACAGATATTATTGCAGGCTTTTGTGGTGAGACAGACGAGGAACATAAAGAAACTTTATCGTTAATGGAATGGGCAAATTATGATTTCGTCTACATGTTTAAGTATTCTGAACGACCAGGAACGGCAGCGGCTAAAAAAATGACTGATGATATTAGTGAAGAAATTAAATCAAAACGATTAAGCGAAATAGTAGAACTACAACAGAAAATGTCAGCCGAGAGAACTAAGCTTGGTTTAAATAAAACACACCGTGTTCTTATTGAAGGAATTTCTAAAAAGTCGAAGGAAATGTTAAGCGGAAGAACAAGCAAGAACATTGTGTGTGTATTTCCTAAAGAAAACTATCAGCCGGGTGAATATGTAAATGTTTATGCTGATACTTGCACAAAGACCACCTTAATAGGATTCGTTGTTAAATAATTTATACGTTGAAAATACAAGATCTAAAATTGCGCTTTGGAATTATCGGTAATTCACCGCAGTTAGACTATTGCATTGATATTGCTAGGCAAGTTGCACCCACCGATTTATCTGTATTAATAACCGGAGAGAGTGGTACTGGGAAAGAAATATTTCCTCAGATAATACATTTTTTAAGTTCTAGAAAACATGGTTCTTACATTGCGGTAAATTGTGGAGCAATCCCTGAAGGCACAATTGACTCAGAATTGTTCGGTCATGAAAAAGGATCTTTTACTGGAGCACATGAGGCAAGAAAAGGATATTTTGAAGTTGCCAATGGAGGTACAATATTTTTAGATGAAGTTGCCGAATTACCGCTGCTAACGCAGGTTCGTTTGCTTCGTGTACTAGAAACTGGTGAATTTATCAGAGTTGGCTCTAGTAAAGTCCAAAAAACAAATGTCCGCATTGTTGCTGCCACAAATGTTAACATCCCTGAGGCAATTGAGAAAGGCAGATTTAGAGAAGATCTATACTATCGTTTAAACACGGTACCTGTATCAATACCTCCGCTAAGAGATCGTAAAGAAGATATCTTACTATTATTTAGAAAATTTGCAGCCGATTTTTCTGATAAATATAAAATGCCTTATATGGTATTGTTACCTGAAGCGCAAAAACTTTTAATGGACAATAGATGGCCGGGTAATGTCAGACAACTAAAAAATATTACCGAACAATTATCTATTTTAGAAAAGAATAAAGAAATCAGTGCTGAGGTATTATTAAAATATTTGCCTAAAGAATCGATAGCAAGTGTACCAATGGTTTTAAGAGAGGCATTTAATTCAAGTGGAGATTATTCAGAAAGAGAACTATTGTATAAAGTTCTTTTTGATATGAAAAAAGATTTGACCGAATTAAAATCTGTTGTTGCAAACCTAATGTCAGGCTCAAAAGTAGAATTATCTTCAGAAAAAATTTATCATCAAGCAAATTTTGGAGACCATTCATCATCTATCATTACACCTGCTCCAATTTCCAGTTTTCATTCTTCAGGAAGTAATGTCACTATTGAACCTGCCGATATTAATATTGATGCGCATACTGAAATAAAAGATGAGCTTTTATCATTGGCAGATAAAGAAAAAGAAATGATTATTAAATCACTCGAAAAGCATAGAGGCAGAAGAAAAAACTCAGCAAAGGAATTAGGAATATCTGAGCGAACACTGTATAGAAAAATTAACGAATACGGAATAAAATAATGAAAAATAGTTTCTCCTACATATATATTCTGTTGACAATAATTTTAATTGAAAGTTGTGGTATTTATTCATTTACCGGAGCTTCAATTGCACCAGATATAAAAACTATTTCCATAAAATATTTTCAAAATCGATCATCACTTATTCAGCCATCACTAAGTCAGGCATTCACTGAAAAACTAAAAGACAAATTTATTTCTCAAACAAACCTTCGATTAATAAACGAAAATGCCGACTTGAAGCTTGAAGGATATATTTCAGACTATAGAACTCAGCCGGTTGCTATTCAAGGAACACAAACTGCAGCATTAAACAGGCTTACTATTTCAATAAGTGTTAAATTTACCAACACTAAAGATGATAAACAGAATTACGAAACCGTTTTCAGTCGGTATGCAGACTACGATGCTCAAAAGAGTTTATCAGAGGTAGAACAATCATTAATTGAAGATATTAATAAGCAATTAGTAGACGACATATTCAATAAATCAGTAAGTAACTGGTAACATGACAAGAGACCAATTCACCATTTTTTTGCGCAATCCTGAAACGATTGCTGGCTATTCTACCGAAGAGCTGCAACAGTTGGTGAATGACTTTCCTTATTGCCAACCTTTGAGAACCTTACAATTAAAGCAATTGAAAGTAAATGACTCTATTCAATATTCTCAACGATTAAAAGAAACAGCTGCTTACTCACCAGATCGGGTTAAGCTATATCAATTAATGAATAGTAAGAACAACTCAAAAGATGTTGGCATTTCTGCTTTTCCAGAATTAGTAGAGAACGCTTTTATTGATGAGGAAACGGTTGAGCAAATTCAATCTCCTGATACTGAAACAAAACAAACCGAATTTGTTGAGCCTGCATTTTCCGCAGAATATAAAACTCAAATAATAAACGATAATATTTCTGTTTCATCCGCCATAGAAGAAAAAAATGATAATCAAGATGAGCAGGAAGACCAAGTATCTCCTCAAGAAATTATCGTTAATCGTTTAAAAGAATTGAATTTATGGGAAGAGAAACAATCTGACCCAACAACGCCTGAACAACTTCAATCAACAGAATTATCCACCGAAGAAAAAATCCTTGAAGATCAGATCGATGATATTAGTTTAATAGAAGAAGCTCCCGTTCAAGAAGCCCCAACAGTGATTAACACGGAGCAGAATGACCATAATATTCTGGTTAGTGGCTATTTAGAAAGCATCACTCAATCAAATGAAATAATTTCTCCACATTCATCCTCAAATAATACAGAGAAAAACAAACCAGACACTCCTGTTTTAAGTTTTAGTGACTGGTTAAAAAGAAAAGATTTTTCATTAGAGGCAGAGCCAAATGAAAACCTTGCTGAAGGCAGTAAATCTAGCAGCGATCAACAACATCCTGTGATTGCTAAAATACTTTATATAAAAGATGAAATAGCAGACTCAATAAACGAAATCCCAACTAACGAAGTCAAGGAAATTCAGCCATCTTCTACGGAGGATTCAAATACACCAGAACTAAGCAATTCGATTCCGGGTCAACCAGCCAGAACGCTTCGAACTAACCAAGAATTAGGATTAAAAGAAGTAATTCGTCCGATTAAAAAAGGTCGCGCTGCAGAGAGAAAGAACAAGATCAAACCAGAAGAAAAAGCGCATGAATCGAAATTAAACAATAATCCAGAGCACCAATCAAGAATAATTGACCGTTTTATTGACGAAGAGCCACGAATCACTCCTGTCAGGGCAACTATCTATAATCCTGTGAATATGGCTCGTAAAAGCACTATTCAGCCAGATGACGTAGTAACCGAGACTTTAGCAATGATTTACGCTCAACAGGGCAATTATGAAAAGGCTATTTCATTTTACGAGAAGCTTTCCTTGAAATTTCCCGAAAAAAGTGTTTACTTTGCATCCCTCATACAAGAATTGAAAAACAAACAAAATCAATAAGTCATGTTTACATTAATTTTAGTTTTAATCGTTATCGTTAGTATCCTTTTAGGTGCTGTAGTTTTAGTTCAAAATTCAAAAGGTGGCGGTTTAGCTTCTGGACTAGGTGCTTCGAATCAAATTATGGGTGTTCGTAAAACTACGGATGCTTTAGAAAAATTGACTTGGGGATTCGCTATTACATTAATCGTTTTAGCTTTAATCGGAAATTTAGCGTTACCGCATTCTTCTGGATCTACTGTTGGTAAATCAGACTTAGATAAAAAGTTAGAGAGTATCCCTACTCCGACTGCTCCTAAGGCTCCTGCTGGAGGTGCTGCGCCACAAAAATAATTCTGACAGAGTATCCGTCATGCAGTGACATAATTTCCAAAAAATGTCACCTAAAATATGCTGTTAAGATTTCAAGTTGGAAAAATTGACAGCATTTTTTTATTGGCACAATTGTCGACAACGGCGCGCGCCGAAAAAAAACGGCAAACAACCTTATTTAAAATAATTTAATAAACACTAACTATTATGAGCAAAGTAAACATTAAACCGTTAGCTGACCGTGTGATTGTGGAAGTTTCACCGGCAGAAGAGAAAACTGCAAGCGGATTAATCATTCCTGATACCGCTAAAGAAAAGCCACAGAAAGGAACAGTTGTAGCTGTTGGAAATGGCAAAAAAGATGAGCCAATGACGGTTAAAGTTGGCGATACCGTTTTATATGGCAAATATGCAGGAACGGAAGTTTCTGTTGACGGACAAGAATATTTAATTATGCGCGAAAGCGACATTTTTGCAATAGTATAATTCTAACTTACTAATAAGAAAACAATAAAATCATATGGCAAAAGAAATTAGTTTTAACGTAGAAGCACGTGACGCATTAAAGCGTGGTGTTGATGCATTAGCAAACGCAGTTAAAGTTACACTTGGTCCTAAAGGACGTAATGTAATTATCGATAAAAAATATGGAGCTCCTTCAATTACAAAAGATGGTGTTTCTGTAGCAAAAGAAATTGAGCTAAAAAACCCAATCGAAAACATGGGCGCTCAAATGGTAAAGGAAGTTGCATCAAAAACTGCTGATGTTGCTGGAGATGGAACAACAACAGCGACGGTATTAGCGCAAGCAATTATCACTGCTGGTTTAAAGAATGTAGCTGCGGGTGCAAATCCGATGGATTTAAAAAGAGGAATCGACAAAGCAGTAGCTCAAGTAATTGTTTCATTGAAAAAAATGAGCAAGAGTGTAGGTGACGATAATCAAAAAATTGAACAAGTTGCTACAATCTCTGCAAACAACGATGCTGAAATTGGAAAACTAATCGCAGAAGCGATGGGCAAAGTAAAAAAAGAAGGCGTTATTACTGTAGAAGAAGCTAAAGGAACTGAAACAACTGTAACTGTTGTAGAAGGAATGCAATTCGATAGAGGATATATCAGTCCTTATTTTGTTACAAACGCAGATAAAATGGAAGCAATTTTAGAAAATCCATACATCTTGCTTTATGATAAAAAGATAAGCAACATGAAGGAACTTCTTCCGATTCTTGAGAAGGTAGTTCAATCTGGTCGTCCGTTATTAATTATTGCTGAAGATGTAGATGGTGAAGCATTAGCAACATTAGTTGTAAATAAATTACGTGGCTCATTAAAGATTGCAGCAGTGAAATCACCTGGCTTCGGAGATCGTCGTAAAGCGATGATGGAAGACATTGCCATTTTAACGGAAGGTATTGTTATTAGCGAAGAACAAGGATATAAGTTAGATGCTGCTGACTTAACTTATTTAGGTAAAGCAGAAAAAATTACTATTGATAAGGACAATACAACAATAGTAAATGGAGCTGGTCAAAAAGAAAACATTACGGCTCGTGTAAATCAAATCAAAGCACAAATAGAAACTACTACTTCTGATTACGACAAAGAAAAACTACAAGAGCGTCTTGCTAAATTAGCAGGTGGTGTTGCAGTTCTATATGTGGGTGCTGCCACAGAAGTTGAAATGAAAGAAAAGAAAGATCGCGTTGATGATGCTTTACACGCTACACGCGCTGCTGTAGAAGAAGGTATTGTACCAGGTGGCGGTGTTGCTTATATTCGTTGCGTTGCTTCATTAGATAAAATGAAAGGTGACAACGAAGATGAAACAACGGGTATCGCAATTGTTAAGCGTGCATTAGAAGAACCATTACGCCAAATCGTTGCTAACGCAGGAATAGAAGGCTCTATAGTGGTTCAAAAAGTTAAAGAAGGTAAAGATGATTTTGGTTATAACGCTCGTACAGACATTTATGAAAACATGCTTGCTGCTGGTGTAATTGATCCAACTAAAGTGTCTCGTGTAGCTTTAGAAAATGCCGCTTCAATCGCATCTATGCTATTAACGACAGAATGTGTCTTAGCTGATATTAAAGAAGACAAACCTACTATGCCTAGTATGCCAGGCGGCGGAATGGATGGCATGTATTAATATTTGAATAAATTAAATTAAAAGGTCACTTATTTAAAGTGACCTTTTTTTATTTTTACCCTACCCTATTTCAAAACAATGACAACAACAGAAGAACTTTATTCAATATTCGAAAAACATCCATTCATTATTACTGATACAAGAAAATTAATAAAGGGCGGAATTTTCTTTGCATTAAAAGGTGACAACTTTAATGGAAATCAATTTGCGTTACAAGCATTGAAAGAAGGCGCTGCTTATGCAGTTATTGATGAAGAAATTGCAAACAATGACGATCGTTTATTAATGGTTGATGATGTATTAAAAGCGCTACAAAAGCTAGCAACATTTCATCGCATAAAAACAAAAATACCTGTGCTTGCAATTACAGGCAGCAATGGGAAAACAACTACCAAAGAATTACTCGCATCTGTTTTGTCAAAAAAGTTTAATGTTAATTTCACACAAGGAAATTTAAACAATCATATTGGAGTTCCTCTTACACTTCTAAGTATTACGAAAGAAATTGATTTTGCGGTTGTAGAAATGGGGGCTAATCACCAAAAGGAAATTGAATTGTTATCATCAATAGCACTTCCTGATTTTGGATTGATAACCAATATAGGCAAAGCGCATTTAGAAGGGTTTGGTGGAATTGAAGGCGTGAAAAAAGGGAAAGGCGAGCTTTTTGAAAACTTAAAATCAAATGAAAAAACAATATTTATTCAAAAAGATAGTGCAGCATTAAATGAATTGATTGGAGATTATAAAAATTTTATTTCATATGGTTCAAATTTAAATTACAATGTTTCTGGAGAAGTAGAAAGCAATAATGAATATTTAAAAGTAAGGATTCAAAAACCATTTGAAATTGCAATAAAAACTCAATTAACCGGTTCTTATAATTTAGATAATGTACTTGCTGCTGTTGCAGTTGGAAACTATTTTTCAATAGACAAAAGCGATATAAAAGAGGCAATTGAAAATTATCAGCCAAGCAACCAACGATCACAAGTAATTCGTAAAGAAAATACGGTTATCGTTTTAGACGCTTACAATGCAAATCCAAGCAGCATGCAAGTGGCACTTGAAAATTTTAAAAGCGCTTTTGATGGTTATAAAATTATTGCACTGGGAGAAATGCTAGAGTTAGGAAATGAAAGTGAGTATGAACACGAGCGCATTGGAAAGCTTGCTAAAGATGCGAATCCAAATCAGATTATTTTAGTAGGTTCGAACTTTACTAAAATCGCCTCAGCAATAAACGCATTACATTTCAAAAACTCTGAAGATGCGACCAACTGGCTAAAACAAAATGCACCTAACAAATTCACGATTTTGATAAAAGGTTCACGAGGGTCAAAAATGGAAAAACTACTTGAAGCGATAAAATAAATTTACTTTTTAAACAACCTCTTTAAACTCCATTTTTTAGGTGCTACTTCGCCGTAGTATTCTTCATTTCCACTGATGTAACCATAATTGTGCCCATAGCCGTAACCGTAAGTACGACCAAAGTCGGAGTCGTTAAGAACAATACTTAAGTTTTTAAACTTTCCTTCTTCATAGAGTTCGTTAAGTGATTTTATAAACTCTATCCTTGAATAACTTTGACGAACAATATATAAGTTAAGATCTGAATAAGGCATAATTAGTAAAGCATCGGAAACAACGCCAAGAGGAGGAGTATCGATTATTACAAAATCATAAATTGATTTTGCCTTGTCAATCAGCTCTTTCAAATTTTTCTTTGATAAAAGCTCTGCCGGATTAGGCGGTATAGGTCCAGCAGCTATAAAATCTAACCCATTCACCTTAGTTGACTTTACAACCTCGTCGAATGATGCTGTTGCTGAAAGGAAATTACTTGCACCAATATTATTTTTAATTTCCAAATCGTCGAACAATTTTGGCTTTCTTAAATCAAGTCCGATCATCAGCACTTTTTTACCTTGCATTGCTATTATTGTAGCAAGATTTAATGTTACAAATGACTTACCCTCACCTCCTACTGAAGAAGTAATTGTAATCACTTTGCTACCCTCTCCAAGACCATAATATTGCATATTGGTACGCAAAGTTCTAAAGGCTTCTGCTATTGGTGATTTAGGGCGATTGTTAACTATTAAATTCGACTTGTCGTCGGAATGTCCTACAACACCAAGTACAGGAACAGAAGTCAACTTTATAACATCGTCTCTGTTTTGAATTGTTGATTTAAAAATTGATTTGCCTAAAATATACGCACCCGGAACTAATAGCGTAAACACAAATAGCAATGCAATTAGAAGCATTTTATTAGGAGAAACTGGTTTCTCTCCTAGACTTGCTTTATCTAGAATTCGATTATCAGAGACCGCGGTTGCTTTCGCAATACTGGTTTCAGCCTTTTTCTGCAAAAGAAAAGTGTAAATATTTTGATTAACCTCCACATTACGCTGAATTCCTATATAATCCCTTTCTAATTCTGGAGCTTGTTTAATTTGCGATTCAACACCAGATATTTGCTGATCAATAGAAGACTTAGTAATCATCAAACGATCTTGAATTGATTTAATGTTTTCAAGAATAGAATTCTTTGTTTCTTGAATTTGCTGATCAATGATTTTTAGCGCTGGTGCATTGTTTTTCACACCATAAGCAGAACTTTTTCTTTTTGCCTGAAGTTCTTGATAGTTGGTAAGCAACTCTACTAATAATGGATCAGGAATTCCCATACTTGACGGTGCCATCGTAGATAAATCCTGGTTAGTAGAAACATAGGTATATAAACTCTTCAAAGAAGAAATATCAATATTGCTTTTTACTTTTTGCACATCTAAATCGCTAAGCTTAACAACCATTGCTTTTGACTCTTCACTTAAATCAACGGTTTTATTTTTCTCTTTAAAACTTTGCAATTGATGTTCTGAAATACTTAAAGAATCACCAGTATTATTAAGCTGGTCTTCAACAAATTTTAGGGTTAATGCAGCAACTGTAGCTTTGTTCTCAACATCTAAATCGATATAAACTTTCCCAATAGTATTTAATACATCTAGCGCTCTGACAGGCAATACATCCTTATAAGTTAATAGAATGATATTTGCGTCCTTTTCCAATGGTTCGGCTGTCAGATTTTCAATAATATCATTAGTTAGCTTATTGATATTTCTTACTCTGAAAGCAAATGTATTTCCAACAGCTGGTAAGGGTATAGTATCTGAAGGACTAACCGTAAAATCGAAATAATTTAAGGTGTCTTTTTTTAAATTGATGTTCTCGCCTAATGCAATTGTTTTTGAATACTCAAATGAAGGTAAGTCAGAACCATTGTATTCAGCATCAATTTTAATATGATTCTTATCGACTACAGTAATATTGAATGTCTGGTCCTGAATAAACTGATTTATTTTATTTACATTAATTAAAAATGGAGGATAAGGATAAATTGGACGATTGGGAAATACCGATGTATTGTAATACTCCACTCTTAATCCCAGCTTTTCGATTGTATTATGAATTACAGTCTTCGAAGTAATTTTACCAATTTCTGTTGATAAACTTGTATTGGTACCAAATAAGTCACTCGTTAAAAAATCTTCAAAATTATCTGAGGTCTTGCTGTCGTCAATTAATACAGAAGATGTACTTTGATAAACAGGCAAATTCACATAAACATAAATGAAGGTAATGACCGTTAAAATTATTCCTGTAATCAGGAAATAATGCCATTTAGAAACAATTTCATTAAACAAATGACCGAGATCTAACTCATCATCGCGCTTGTTATTTACAGAACCGTTATTCATCTATTTTGTTTTCAGATAAAGCGTACCGATAAGTACTAAAGAGGTTATTATAGAAGTAAAAATTCCTGAAGCAACACTAATTTGAGAGAATGCTTTCTTACGAGTTGGTGCAACATAAACCACATCATCAGGATATAAAAACTTTGCAGTACCAACTAAAGAACTCTGATTGGTTAAATCAATTGGAATTTCAATAGTGCCGGAATTAGTTCTTCTGATAATTTTAATATTCGTACGATCCGCATAATTCCCTAAATCGCCCGCAAGTGCTAAGCCCTCAATCAAAGTTATTTTTTCATTCGGCACATAATATAATCCTGGTTTTTGCACTTCACCAATGACAGAAATTTTAAAGCTTAATTTTTTTACCACAATTACTGGTTCATCAAGAAACGCTTTAAACTTTTGGGTGATCAAATCGCGCGATTGAGGAATACTAAGTCCTTCTAGAAGCACTTCACCGATATAAGGTAAAATCACTTTCCCATTTTTATCAATCGTAAATCCCTTTTCATATGAAGAACGATTATCCACAATTGTAGCTCTGTCCTTACTAATTCCAATTCCAGGAAAAGCATCAGGATTAATCGTGTATAAATCTACAGTAATAATATCACCACATGCTAAAGTCATTTCAAACGACGTAGTGTCGTTAGAGCTACCTGAAGCATTCTGAAAATAAACAATCTTTTTTTGAGGTGTGCAAGAAAACAAAAATCCAATTAAGATTACTAAAAATGTACCTTTAAAAGTGTCGTTTAGTTTCATGCGATTACTTATTGTAAAATACTTCTTGCAATTACAATTCGCTGCACTTCCGAAGTTCCTTCATAGATCTGCGTAATTTTTGCATCACGCATTAAACGTTCAACATGAAATTCTTTTACGAATCCATATCCACCATGAATCTGAACTGCTTCAACAGTTGTTTTCATTGCTACCTCAGATGCAAATAATTTTGCCATCGAGCTTGATTGATTATAATCAATTTTATTGTCTTTTTGCCAAGCAGATTTTAAGCACAACAAACGAGCAGCTTCAATTTCAGTAGCCATATCAGCCAATTTAAACTGAATTGCCTGATGATTTGAAATTTCTGTTCCGAATGCTTTACGCTCTTTTGAATACTTTAATGCTAATTCGTAAGCACCACTCGCAATTCCTAATGCTTGCGCTGCAATACCTATACGACCACCTGTCAGCGTTTTCATTGCGAATTTAAAACCGAAACCATCTTCACCAATTCTGTTCTCTTTCGGAATTTTTACGTCTTGAAACATTAACGAATGTGTATCCGATCCGCGAATTCCTAGTTTGTTTTCTTTTGGTCCAACAGTAAATCCAGGCATGCCCTTTTCTACGATTAAACAATTAATTCCTTTATGTCCTTTAGCAACATCTGTTTGTGCCATCACTAAAAACACACTTGCAGAACTACCGTTGGTAATCCAGTTTTTAGTTCCGTTCAATAAATAATGATCACCCATATCAATAGCAGTTGTACGCTGCGAAGTGGCATCTGATCCTGCTTCTGGCTCTGACAAACAAAAACCTCCGATAATTTCTCCTTTAGCAAGAGGAACCAAGTATTTTTGCTTTTGTTCTTCGTTACCGAAAGTCTCAAGTCCCCAACAAACCAATGAATTATTCACCGACATCACTACAGATGTTGAAGCATCCACTTTTGAAATCTCTTCCATTGCCAACACATAAGAAATAGTATCTAAACCACTTCCGCCATATTGAGGAGAAACCATCATCCCTAAGAATCCTAACTCTCCTAATCTTTTTATTTGTTCAGCAGGAAATTTTTGATGTTCATCACGCTCAATTACACCTGGCAATAGTTCTTGCTGCGCGAAGTCTCGGGCAGCTTGTTGAATCATTAAATGTTCTTCACTTAATTGAAATAGCATAGCTCTTACTTTTGAAGTCGCAAAAATAAGCTATTTAAGGCTAATTTTCGATTATTTCGTTGCATATTTGGAAATAATTTACTCTATGAACAAGCCCAATAAAGAAGTCATAATCGGAATCATGTCGGGTACATCCTTAGATGGTGTTGATTTAGCCGCATGCCAATTTGAAATGGATGGCGGTCAAATAAAATATAGTATCATAGCAGCAGAAACAATTGACTATTCGACACAATGGAAAAACGAATTAGTAAATGCACATTTATTGGGTGGAGCACAACTAATCGAATTAAACAGCAAGCTAGGGAATTACTTAGGTGAAATAACTAATAGTTTTATAAGAAGAAATGAATTAAAGTCTACACTTATTTCTTCTCATGGTCATACTATTTTACATCAACCTGATAAAGGATTTACTTATCAGATTGGATCTGGAGCATGCATCGCTGCAACCACTGGTATAAATACTATTTGTGATTTTAGAAGTACAGATATTGCGCTTGGAGGGCAAGGTGCGCCTCTAGTTCCTATTGGAGACAAACTACTATTTCGCAACTATGAGGCCTGCTTGAATTTAGGAGGGATTGCAAATATTTCCTACCATCAAAATAACAAAAGAATTGCATTTGATATTTGTCCGGTAAACATGGCGTTGAATTTTTTTGCTAGCAGACTTAATCTTGATTACGACAACAGAGGTGAAATTGCATCATCAGGAATCATCGATAAGGAATTATTATCGATACTAAATGAAATACACTTTTACAATCAAGAAGGACCCAAGTCGTTGGGGAAAGAATGGTTTGAAAAACATTTCTTGTCTGTCGTTGCTGACTATGAAAAAGAAAATAATATAAAAACTGCCGACATACTTTGCACATTAGTTGAGCACATAGCGATTCAACATAGTAATGTATTTTCAAATGCAAATATAAAAGGCCCCGTCCTAGTTACAGGTGGCGGAGCCTTAAATGAATTTTTAATAAGCAGAATTAAAAGCAATTCGAATACTGAAATATTTATTCCCGAAAAATCTTTAATCAACTACAAAGAGGCATTAATATTCGCCTTGTTAGGATGGTTAAATATAAGAAATGAAATAAACACACTTTCAAGTGCTACAGGTGCGAGAAAAGACAGTATTGGAGGTGCCTATTACAAAGGCAATTGATTACTCGTCGTCGTCGTCGTCGTCAAAAAATTCATCGAAAGATTCAAGATTCCCAACAGGCATATCTTCTGGATCCATGTCTTCATCGTCATCGTCAAAATCATCGAACTTTTGATTTTTAAGTTCTTTCGATTTTAAAGGCTCCATTTTACGGCCTTTAGATGAGTCGCTAGTTTTTTTCGGTTTAGACTCAGGAGTTTTTCCAGTTTTCTTGGAAGTTTTCATTTGCGAGAGTTGAACAAAATTTAAGGTTAAGAAATATGTTTTTAATTAATCAATTGCAAAGTATATTATTACCTTGTGTTGCGAACACAGCACAAAAGTAAAAAAGTTTTATTCTACTTTAACAAAACTTTAGTACAATTTTAATGTTAAATTTTTTTATAGCAAAAAATTAAATAGAAAAATATTTTTAAAAACATGATACATCCATTAACCTTGAAGTTTCTAACAGCAATTGATAAAAATAATAATCGAGAATGGTTTGAGAAAAATAAAAAAAGCTATGAGTTTGCGAAGGAAGATTTTAAAATTTGGGTAGACAAAATCATTAACGATGCTCAAAAAATCGGTGATGATTATAAAAATTTATCGAGCAAAGATTGTGTCTTTAGAATTTATCGAGATGTACGCTTCAGTAAAAATAAGATTCCCTATAAAAATAATATGGGAGCACAACTTAAAAAAGGTGGAAAAAAATCTCCTTACTGTGGATTTTACATTCACATAGAACCAAGTAAAAACGCATCCTTTATTGCCGGAGGATTTTGGATGCCAGAAGGTGATGTGCTTAAAAAGGTACGGCAGGAAATTGAATATAATACCTATGACTTTAAAAAAATCATCAACGATAAAAAGTTCAAAACATTATATGGAGCCCTCGAAGATCATAAGCTAAAAAAAGCGCCTAAAGGCATTGACCCCTCTCACCCTGATATTGAGTTACTAAAATTCACTAGTTATGTTGTAAGTGCCCCAATCGATAATAGCGATTTGACTTCAGAAAAACTAAATAAGCAAATCATCAAAGCCCTAAAAACAATTCAACCGTTTTTAGATTTTTTAAATACCGCTATAGAATAAAAAAGGAGGGTTTTACCCTCCTTTTATTCTTAAAAACGATTAATTTATTATTTAATTCCGAATGCTTTTTTGACAGCAGGAACTAAATTTAATTCTTCCCAAGGGAATAATTTAACTTTAATTTTCTTTTCGTTTTTCTTTCCTTTGTTAAACACTTTCGTTACCTCTTTAGATTCACGACCCATGTGACCATAGGCAGCAGTTTCACGATAAATTGGAGTTCTTAACTTGAATCGCTTTTCAATAAAGTAAGGGCGCATATTAAATGCATCCATTTTGCCAATCTTCGCTGCAATCTGACCATCGGTCATATCAACTTTTGAAGTGCCATAAGTATTCACGAATAACCCAACCGGATCAGCAACACCAATAGCGTAAGCAACCTGAACTAATGCTTCATCGCAAACACCTGCAGCAACTAGATGCTTAGCAACATGGCGTGCAGCATAAGCAGCCGAACGATCTACTTTAGATGGGTCTTTCCCCGAGAAAGCACCACCACCGTGAGCACCTTTTCCGCCGTAAGTATCTACAATAATTTTTCTTCCTGTTAAACCAGTATCTCCATGTGGCCCACCGATAACAAATTTCCCGGTAGGGTTTACATGATAATTAATTTTATTATTGAATAAAGCCTGCACACGCTTAGGCAATTTCTTCATTACACGAGGCACTAAAATATTGATCACATCTTTTTTAATTTGTGCCAACATCTCTGCTTCTTTACTAAAATCATCGTGTTGAGTTGATATAACGATTGTATCAATACGCACTGGCTTGTGGTCATCAGAATACTCAATTGTTACCTGACTTTTTGCATCAGGACGAAGATATTTCATCACCTTACCTTCTTTGCGAATAGCAGATAATTCACGCAATAATGTATGAGATAATTCTAAAGGAAGTGGCATAAAATTATCCGTCTCACGGTTAGCATATCCGAACATCATTCCCTGGTCACCAGCTCCCTGATCTTCTTTCTTTTTTCTTACAACACCTTGATTAATATCTGGTGATTGCTCATGAATTGCTGAAAGAATTCCACAAGAATTTGCTTCGAACATATATTCACTTTTCGTGTATCCAATATCACGAATAACTTCTCTTGCGATGTCTTGAACGTCTAAGTAAGCATTAGATTTTACCTCTCCAGCTAATACAACTAGACCAGTGGTAACAAGAGTTTCGCAAGCCACCTTAGATGAAGGATCATAAGCTAGGAAGTAATCGATTAATGCGTCTGAAATTTGATCGGCTACTTTATCTGGATGTCCTTCAGATACCGACTCGGAAGTAAATAAGTATGACATGTTTTTTTAGTGTGTTTTATTAAATGAAGTGACAAAGATAAAAAAAGCCATCAAGCAGAAAAATTCAAATTTATTTTTTAGAAGTTAATTGACGGAAGACTGATTCAAGGCTATTTTCCTCCTTCTGCATAGTAATTACAGCCAAGTTATTTTGCACGGCGAAATTAAAAATCAAAGGTCGTAGATCCTGCCCTTTCGGTCCAATCACTTTAAATGTTTTCTCATTTACGGAAAGAACTTTTTTAATTCCTGTAATAGTATTCAGTTTTTCCATTGAAACAGACTTATCAAACTCTACCAGAATAATTGTTTCCGACTCTGATTTCTGTTGAAGGAAAGAAGTTTTATCATCCGCAACAATTTTTCCTTGATTAATGATAACTACCCGATCACATATCGCTTCTACTTCTTGCATTATATGAGTTGAAAGAATCACTGTTTTCTCTTTCCCAATGTTTTTGATCAGCTGACGAATATCCACCAATTGATTTGGGTCCAGTCCTGTGGTAGGCTCATCCAATATTAAAACACTCGGATTATGAATCATAGCTTGTGCTAGACCTACCCTTTGACGGTATCCTTTTGACAATGCTCCAATTTTTTTATGTTGCTCTGCTCCCAATCCTGTAACATCAATCATTTCATTGACGCGAGCAGGAACCAGTTGTGATGGCACTTGTATTTCTGCAATGAAACTTAGAAATTCCTTCACATACATGTCATGATAAAGCGGATTGTGCTCAGGCAAATATCCAACGCATTCACGCACCTTTAGTGGCTCCGTTGTAACATCAAACCCATCAACAGTAACTGTCCCGGAATTTTGGGGAAGAAAACAAGTAATAATTTTCATCATAGTCGATTTACCAGCTCCATTTGGACCCAAAAAACCAACTACCTGACCCGGCTCAACTAGAAAAGATACATCATCTAATGCTCGTTGTGTTCCGTATAACTTGGTGATATTTTTTACTTCTACCGACATAATGTACAAATGTAGAATTATTGATTGAATTTGAAAGTTCAATAAATAAAGTTTTTACAAATCAATTCGCGAATAAATTAAAAACTAAGAATTCGACAAGAATGGATAATAATTGAAAGCTTGTATCTTTGTTTTAATGTTTGAAGGACGCGTTTTAAAATCTACAGGTAGCTGGTTTGAGGTTGAGATACCCAAATACAAAGTTGTATCCTGTAGAATCCGCGGGCAATTACGTTTAAAAGGAATCAACAGCACAAACCCTGTTGCAGTTGGAGACAATGTATTAATTCAAGAACAAACAGATGGCACAGGCGTTATAATCGACATAAAAGAACGCTCAAACTATATCATAAGAAAATCAATTAACCTATCAAAGCAAACACATATTCTGGCTGCCAATATTGATATTGCCTGGATTGTAGTAACACCTGTTTTTCCAAAAACATCAACTGGATTTATCGACCGATTTATTGCAGCTGCTGAATCATATCACATACCAATAGGAATTATATTTAATAAATCAGATTTGTTTGTTGAAAATCTTAGTGATCTACAACATGAATATTTAGATATCTATGAGACACTCGGTTATAAATGCGTAAAAGTTTCTTCCAAAACGGGTGAGGGAATTGATGAATTAATGCAATTACTTGAAGGCAAAGTGAATTTATTGAGTGGGCATTCAGGTGTTGGAAAATCAAGTTTGATAAATGCTATTATTCCTGACCTAAATTTAAAAGTTGGAGAAATATCGAGGCAACACATGAAAGGAAAGCATACTACTACCTTTGCCGAAATGCATAAAGTAAATGAAGCAACTTATATAATAGACACTCCAGGAATTCGCGAATTTGTAAATATTGATTTTAATCCGAGTGAAATATCGCATTACTTTATTGAAATGCGAGAGTTGTTAAACGAATGTAAATTCAATAACTGCCTTCATGAAAACGAACAAAACTGTGCTGTGAAAGCTGCCTATGAAGCTGGTAAAATTCACCCTGATAGATATTACAACTATTTAAGTATTTTAAGAAACGAGGACAATTTTAAATAGTATATGCGCACCGTTATACAAAGAGTTTCTGAAGCAAATGTTTTGATAAATCAGCAAGAACGCAGGAGTATCAAACGAGGCTTCATGATTTTAATAGGCATAACGCATGAAGATAGCATTGATGATATAACATGGCTTGTTCAGAAAATTAGTAAGCTAAGAGTTTTTTCAGACGCAGAAGGAGTTATGAATCTAAATATTAATGAAGTAAATGGAGAAGTGTTATTGATCAGCCAATTTACTTTGCACGCATCAACAAAGAAAGGAAATCGTCCTTCTTATATGGAAGCAGCCAAGCCTGATATTGCAATCCCACTTTACAAAGAATTCATTAAACAATTAAGTTTAGAATTAAATAATCAACTTTTAACAGGTGAATTTGGAGCCGATATGCAGGTGCAATTAATTAATGATGGACCTGTGACTATTTTAATTGATTCGAAAAATAAAGAATAGCTTTTTTAATGCTTCGATGGTCGTAGTGAATTCATTTGGAAAAAGCCAAATGCAAGCAATGTGCTTATTGCAATTAATACCCAAAACATAGTAGAAAATCCGTAGCGAGCCGCAATGCCTAAGCCTATTAAGGGAGCTGCAATATTTGCAATACCATATGCTATAGAATACAAAGCTGCATACTGACCTTGCCTAGTTTTATCTGGACGAGATAAAGCAATATTCATCATAAAAGGCATTGCGTAAATTTCCGACATCGTAATAATAAAAGTATAAAGAAATGCCATTGGCAAATTTTTATGAGCTGTAAGTAAAATAAAAAATGAAACCGGCAAACATAAAGTTCCCCATATAATATACTTGAATTTGTTAGTGTTCTTTTCCAGCTGCATAACGAGCGGCATTTCTATAAGCACAACCAAAAATCCATTCATTGCTAAAATCAAACCGATTCTATCTTCATGATACTCCCATACTTTACTAAAATACTGAGGAACACTTGCGAATATTTGAAAAAAGCATGTAGCATAAATTGCAACTAAAAAAATAAAAGCCAGATACCAATAATCTTTATAAGCAGATTTTGTCAAAGCTGGTTTCTTTTCATTTGAATCATGTCCTACTTTACGACGAGGTAGATATAATATCAACATAACAGCAGCAAAAATGGAAGTTGCTGCATCGATAACAAACAACCATTTATAGCCTAAGTAATGCGCAACAAAGCCACCAACTGCTGGTCCTATTGTAAAACCTAAATTTGTTGCCATTCTTACTAATGACACCGAACGCGTTCTGTTTACTGATTCACTGTAAAATGCAATAGCAGATGAATTAGCAGGGCGAAAAGTATCGGCAGTAAAAGCATACAAGAATATTATTACGGAAATTCCATAAATGGATGTAACAAAAACCATCGATAATAAAACACATGCACATACGAACAACGAGGAAATCATGATATCGTAAAAATTTCCTTTATCAGTTAACCAACCGCCCATATAACTACCCATTATACTACCTATACCGTACAAACTCATTACCCAGCCTGCTTGTGCCAGTGAATAATGTAACTCCTTGGTTAAATAGAGTGAAGTAAACAACAACACCATTGAACCAGAGCGATTAATTAACATCGCAAGACTCAAAACCCAAACCTTAGGAGAAAGACCCGAAAATGCTTTTTTATAAATTTGAAGGAAGGGCATGGGTACAAAAATACCTTTTATCTTTATGAAAATTTAAAAACATTTTTAATTATGACAATAGAAGAAGCACAACTGCAAGTTGACCAATGGATAAGAACAATAGGAGTAAAATATTTTAGTGAGTTAACAAACATGACTATTCTAACTGAGGAGGTTGGCGAATTAGCCCGAATAATGGCTCGCAAATACGGTGACCAATCGTTTAAAAATGATGAAGAACATTCCGATTTAGGTGATGAAATGGCGGATATATTATGGGTTTTAATCTGCCTTGCTAACCAAACTGGAATAAACCTAACCGAAGCATTACAAAAGAATTTTGAAAAGAAAAGTAGTCGCGATGCAGAACGACATTTAAACAATGAGAAGCTGAGAAGTTGAAATTGTTAATTATTTTTTTGTTTAATAATAATTCAAGTTAACGAACGCTTACCTTTGTATCATATTAATCAAGAATGATAGCAGATATATTACTTACAGTTTTATTGGTTTTTTTAAACGGTTTTTTCGTTGCTGCCGAGTTTGCAATAGTAAAAGTAAGAGCTTCTCAAGTAGAAATAAAAGCATCTCAAGGAAGCAAACTAGCCAAGATAGCACAGCATATACTTGAGAATTTAGATAAGTATTTGAGCACTTGCCAATTGGGTATAACATTAGCCAGTCTAGCATTAGGATGGATTGGTGAAAGGGTTGTAACACGAATTGTTGCAAATATCGGAGGGCATTTTGGCTGGGTAATAAACCCGGAAGACCCTTCCGGATTAGGAGTAATTATTGCGTTTATACTTATCACCATTTTACATATTGTATTAGGTGAACAAGCTCCTAAAACAGCAGCTATTCGTAATCCGCTCATACATACGATGATAGTAGCAGTTCCATTAAGAATCATGTACACCATATTCTCTCCGTTTATTTGGGTACTAAATAGTATGTCGACTTTCATTTTGCGCGTGATAGGATTAGGAAAAGTTTCACATAATGAAATTCATAGTGAAGAAGAAATAAGGATGTTGCTTACTGAATCAGAAGAAGGTGGAGCGATTAAACCTTCCGAGAATGAATTAATCCAAAATGTTTTTGAATTTGATGATCGTGTTGTTCGTCAGATATTAATTCCAAGGACAAAAATTTCTGCTATTGATATAGAAAGCTCTAAAGAAGAAGTAATACAAAAAGTTATTGAAGAAGGATATTCGCGATTGCCAGTATACCAAGATTCTTTAGATAATATAATTGGTGTTATTTATTCCAAAGATTTGCATCGTGCAATGCATGAAAGAAGTTTCAGAGGCGTAAGTTCGTTGATAAGGCCAGCTTATTTTATCCCTTTAAGCAAGCGAATAAACGATTTGTTGCGCGAATTTCAAACGCAGCATTTGCAAATGGCAATTGTTACGAATGAGTTTGGTGGAACAGCAGGTATTGTTACAATGGAAGACATCATTGAAGAATTAGTTGGTGAAATTCAGGATGAATACGATGATGAAAAACCTCCGGTAGAAAAGAAAAGCGAAACAGAGTACATTGTAAATGCTACTGCATCCATAGGTGATGTGAACGATTTGCTTCCAATTATGTTAGAAGAAAATCCGAATTATGATACAGTGAGCGGACTGTTGAATGATATATACGGACGTATCCCAGCCGTGAATGAAAAGCGTATTCATGGTGGTTATGAATTTACTGTTTTAAAGCGCCTTAAACACAGTGTTGACTCAGTAAAAATGGTAGTTGTTAACGGTGAAGATGTAGATGGTTCAAATTAACCAATTACTTCGTACAAACAGCTATCGCACTTTGGCCATCGGTAGTATAATTCATATTAATCTTTTCTCCCCCATTGCTGCTATAAATTCCTGAACCTTGAACAGAGATTGACGGAACAGTTGGTGTAATATTTTGGAAAGGTATGACTATTGAATTTCCTGAGATTAATGCAATAGTTTGAGGAGGATTGGTTCCATAATTACTGAAGTTGCTGATCTTAACAGAATCACCACTACCCACTTTTGAAATATTAATTGTAAATGATTGTGCAGGCGAGCCTGTGACTGTTTCCTTGCATAACCAGCTACCAGTAAATTTATCTCTAGCGTCAACAGTAGGATCAACTGTTTCATCAGAACAAGAAGCAATAAACAAGGAAATAGTTGCAAAAGCAATCCAATAATTTTTTTTCATGATTCTAAATTTTAATAGTTCAAAGGTATAAGATTCCAAGATAATTAATGCAGTATAAATTGCGATAAATCAAAAACTTGATTCTTTGGAAAATATTGCACGGGGCTGTAATAATTCATAGCCTTTTATTTACCTTTGTTCTATGGATTCCGTTCGTCAACAGAAATATGCTAAACTAATTCAAAAAGAGCTGGGAGAAATTTTTCAGCGTGAAGGAAGAAATTGGTTTGGTCAACAATTTATCACAATAACTAGTGCTCGCGTTACATCTGACCTTGGATTAGCGCGAATACAATTGAGTATGTTTAAGGTTGCAGATCCAAAATCTATTTTAAAGCAATTGTCGATTCATAAAAATGCGATTCGAAAATCTTTAGGATTAAGAATTGGAAAACAAGCGCGCATAATTCCAGAATTAGAATTTTTTCATGATGACAGCCTTGATTATGTTGAAAAGATTGAAAAAATTTTTAAGAACCTGAATATTCCGCCAGAAGAAAAATAATTTATCGATATGCAACAGTACAACAATTTGCTGCGACATGTCATGCAGCATGGAACGAAGAAAGAAGACAGAACTGGAACTGGAACTGTAAGCGTGTTTGGTTATCAGATGCGTTTTAATTTGCAAGATGGATTTCCTTTAGTAACAACAAAAAAAGTTCATACAAAGTCAATCATTCACGAATTACTTTGGTTTTTAAAAGGCGAAACAAATATTAAATATCTAAAAGATAACGGCGTATCAATCTGGGATGAGTGGGCAGACGAGAAGGGAGACCTTGGTCCTGTTTACGGTTATCAGTGGCGCTCATGGCCTTCTGCAAATGGTGAGCATATCGATCAGATATCACAATTAATAGAGCAGATAAAAAAGAATCCTGACTCAAGAAGACTTTTAGTTAATGCCTGGAATGTGAGTGAAATTTCAAAAATGAAATTACCTCCATGTCATATTTTATTTCAGTTTTATGTCGCTGATGGTAAATTAAGTTGTCAGTTATATCAACGCAGTGCAGATTTGTTTTTAGGTGTTCCTTTTAATATTGCTTCCTATGCATTGCTTACACACATGGTGGCGCAAGTTTGCAATTTAGAAGTAGGTGAGTTTATACATACACTAGGTGATGCGCATATTTACTGCAATCACTTTGAACAGGTGAACTTACAATTAACGCGTGAGCCTCTACCCTTACCTACTTTAAAGTTAAATCCGGAAGTAAAAAATATTTTTGATTTTACTTACGAAGATATTGCCATCGAAAATTATCAGTCGCACCCCGCTATTAAGGCTGTTGTAGCTGTTTAGTCATGATAATATCCATCATTGTAGCCTTTGCGAATAATCGCGTGATTGGTAAAGACAACCAGTTAATTTGGCACCTGCCCAACGACCTTAAACATTTTAAGTCGATTACCAGTGGACATCCTGTGATTATGGGTCGTAAGACTTATGAATCAATTGGACGCTTATTACCCAACCGTAAAAATATTATTGTTACTCGTAATAGTGAATATCAGCTAGAAGGTGCGCATATTTTTAATTCGTTAGATGCAGCAATTATTAGTTGTACTGGCGAAGAAGAAGTTTTTATAATTGGCGGGAGCGAAATTTACGGACATTCGTTGCCGTTAGCCCACAAACTTTACATTACCGAAGTGCTTCACGATTTTGAAGGCGATGCCTTTTTTCCTGAAATCAATTATGAAGAATGGAAATTAGTGAGCGAAGAGCAAGGTATAATTGATGAAAAGAATAAGTGGGAGCATCGGTTTAAATTGTATGCCCGTCATTTCGACTACGCTCAGTGACCGAGCATAAAACCTGCGCGCAGTAACCGATTATAAAACTGGCACTTCGACTTCGCTCAGTGACCTGTGTATTTATTTCATTGCAATTTATTCGACTTTGCTCAGTACAAAGTTTATCAATTACATTCGGTCACTGAGCGTAGCCGTATCTATTTATCTATTCATTCTCGGTTATTTCGACTCCGCTCAATAACCTATTTAAATTACCCTTCTAGGTCACTGAGCGTAGTCGTATCTATTTGTCTATTCATTCTCGGTTATTTCGACTCCGCTCAATAACCTATTTAAATTACCCTTCTAGGTCACTGAGCTTAGCCGTATCTATTTGTCTATTCATTCTCGGTTATTTCGACTCCGCTCAATAACCTATTTAAATTACCCTTCTAGGTCGCTGAGCGTAGTCGAAGTGACCGTTGTTGAAGTTGTTTCCTGAAACAAGTCGAAAGAAACTATCTTATAATTAGTTTCATTTTTACAAGTTGACAATTCTTTCAAAGTTTCTATATCACCTCTTATCAAGGCTGCTTTCTTTTCATTCGACCAACGTTGTATTTGCTTCTCCCTATTAAAAGCCTTCCAAATTTTATCAAAGGTTTCAAAATAGACTAAACGTACGGGCAAGTGTTTTTTTGTATGATTGGCACCTAACCCATCTTGATGCATTTTAACTCGCTTAAATAAATTTATTGTACTTCCTACATAGTATGTATCATTCGAGCACTCCAAAATATACACGTATCCTCGAATTTGTTTTAGATATGAATTCATTTAATAATTCAAATATTTCTACAAAAATATTTTCATTATTTTAGAGTACGAAAGGTCTAATTGATAATTTAGCGATTAGTTAATAACTTAATCTAAAATGAAAACCACCAAAACGCTTACTTTTCAGTGGCTAATAACATTAATTCCTATTGTTTATTATTTATCATTATGGAATCTCCTTCCTGAAGAAGTCCCTACTCATTACGATTTCAATTTACGCCCTGACGATTTTCACTCAAAAGGATTTATGCTTGGAGTGTTAATTTTTATGGGATTGATTGTAGTTGGAAGTTCAGCCATGATTCTCAATGGCAATTCAATTGATCC
>CANFIN010000010.1 GCA_947447155.1 Bacteroidota bacterium
AACAAACTTAAAGAAGCAAGGAATGTTAGCATTAACATTTGCTAATCCTGTCGACTATGATAAAATTCGTGAAGACGATATAATTGATATTGTTGGATTGACAAGCTTTACTCCGAATACACCTTTGACGTTAGTGTTAAATCACAGTGATGGAAGTTCAGAAGAAATCACAGTAAATCATACATACAACGAAAATCAGATTGAGTGGTTCAAAGCAGGTGGTGCATTAAATATCATTCGTTCACAGATTGCTTAATTGTTAAGTATTCATAAAAGAAAATCCTGGCAGGTTCTGTCAGGATTTTTTTTGCACATTATTTATTACATTCGCTCGACAACAACAAATGCTAATGAATCATCAATCAATAATCACCGCTCCTAAAAAAGTCTTACGCTCATGGGCTATGTACGATTGGGCGAACTCTGCGTACTCGCTTGTAATTACAAGTACATTGTTCCCGATTTATTTCAATGCAATTGCAACGGAAGATGGAAATAATGATGTGACATTTTTAGGTCATTCGTTTAACAGTGATTCATTACAAACCTATGCTATATCAGCAGCGTTTTTAGTCATTACTTTATTGTCGCCGTTATTATCATCAATGGCTGATTATAGTGGGAAGAAGAAAAAGTTCATGTTTTTTTTTAGCACGATGGGAGCCATCTCTTGTTCGTTGATGTATTTCTTTACAGGCGTCGAAACGATTTACATTGGTGTGTTCTGTTCGATGCTCGCCGCGATTGGATTTGCAGGAAGTATCGTTTTCTATAATGCATTCTTGCCTGAAATAGCAGCACCTGTTGATCAGGATAAAGTCTCTGCACAAGGATTTGCAATGGGCTACTTTGGTAGTTCTTTGTTATTGATTTTTTGTTTAACGATGGTGATGTTTCCGCAGTGGTATGGAAATATTTCTGCAGGCATGGCTACACGATTATCGTTTTTGTTAGTGGGTGTATGGTGGTTCGGATTTGCACAAATTACATTTAATAATGTTCCTGAATTAGCAACTTCAAATAAGAATGATAAACAGTTATTGTCGAAAGGCTATCAGGAGTTAAAAAAAGTATGGAATGAGTTAAAGCATACACCGCGATTAAAACGATTTTTGCTTTCTTTCTTTTTCTATAATATGGCAACACAAACAGTCATGTATGTTGCAACGTTGTTTGGAAAAAGCGAATTGAAATTAAGTTCGGAAGTATTAATTGCAGTGATTTTAATTATTCAATTTGTTGCTGTGCCGGGAGCATTTTTGTTCAGTAAACTATCAGAAAAATTCGGGAATATTATTGCACTTCGTATATCAATTATTTGCTGGACGGCTTTAAGCGTGGCGGCTTACTTCTGCGACAAGAAATATGGTTTTAATGAGCAGACGTATTTTATTGTTTTAGCAGGTTGCGTTGGAATGGTAATGGGAGGAATACAGTCATTATCACGTTCAACATATTCGAAGCTCTTACCTGAAACAAAAGATCACGCATCGTACTTTAGTTTTTATGATGTATGTGATAAAACAGGAACGGTAGTCGGTACTTTTATTTTCGGATACATCAATGCCATCACTGGTAGCATGCGTAACTCGATTGTTGTAATATCCTGTTTGTTCTTCGTCGGATTATTTCTTTTAAGTTGGGTGAAGATGGAGAGGGAGCAATTGAAATAATACAACAATCTATTTCATTAAGTTCAATTCATCAATCCAAAATCGGTTGATTTAAACACATTGATTAAGTGAAGAATTAGCAAATTAGCACATCATCTAATTTTAAAATTAATAATTTTTTTGGTTAATAATATTAACTAGTTTATATTTGTAAAAAATTTAAACATGGAAAGACAAGAAATCACTGATTCGATTAATACAATCGAGCAGGCGCTACAAGAGGCACGAAAGGTTCCAAATGGTGCTTATTTCTACGATATTTTATGGGGAACTATTCTCGCCATTTATTATTTGGCAAATTATTTTTCACTTTCTAATCCAGATGCCTTTATCAGTAATTTCAATCATTATTATTGGGTGTTATTTCCCATTGGCGGAATTATTTCTGCAATTCGATCTAAACAAGACGATAGAAAGGAGACCGCAAAATCATTAGCAGATAAAATTTATTTGTTTGCTTATTCAGGATTTGCATTCGCATATATTACGCTCTATTTAGCTGCAGAGTTCAATGGTTACAATGCTATTATAGTTCCTGTTTTTTGCTCGTTATTAGGATTAACAGTATTTGTTACTGGTGGTATTGTTAAAGAATCATTATCAATTGTAATGGGTTTGTTCGGAATGCTGCTAGGTGCCTATATGCTAAATATGGATGTTTCTCATCAATATCTTTTTGCATCTCTTGTTAGTGTGATGGTCAGCATTATTCCAGGAATTAAAATGATGTTTTCCCGTGTTTAAAGAGCTTGATCCAATTCTACATTCACAGCTTCGACTGTCCATTGTTTCACTATTGGTTGGATTAGATGAAGCCGAGTTCGTTTATTTGAAAGAAAAGACAAATACATCCGCAGGGAATTTAAGTCTGCAGCTTGATAAATTACAAAAGGTTGGATATGTTTCTATAAAAAAAGGATTTAAAGGTAAATACCCCGTCACAACATGTAAATTGACGGCCAAAGGACTCAAAGCTTTTGAACGGTATGTTACAACTATCAAATCATACATTCATTTGTAAATTCATTTCCAAATTAGCAAATCTTCATTCCCGATAAAAATCGGGACAAATCATCAAATCAATTGTTTATTTTTGACCCTCTATGCAATTAAAAGTCGACATCTTCATTCCTTGTCTCATCGATCAGTATTATCCTGATGTTGCTAATAACATGATTAAAGTGTTAGAGCGCTTAGGATGTGATGTGCAGTACAATGTAGAGCAAACCTGCTGTGGTAGAATTGCGTTTGAAGATGGTTACTGGGATCATTGCAAAGAAGTAGGGGAGAAGCTCATCATGGAGTTACAGCATGAACGTTATATTGTTTGTCCGGGTGCCGCCTGCACTGCAACGGTTAAATGCCAATATCCTGCTTTGTTTCATAATTCTTCCATGCATAATCAGTATAAGTCGGTGCAGAAAAATATGTTTGAGCTTTCTGATTTTTTAGTGAACGTGATGAATGCTTCGGATATTGGTGCCCGTTATAATGCCAAAGCTGTTATGTTCGATGCCTGTAAGGCTGTACATGAATTAAAAATAAAATCTTCTCCTCGTTTATTGCTAAGTAAAGTTCGTGAGCTCACGCTAATCGAAACGCCTTCATCATATACTTGCTGTGGTATGAGCGGTGGACTAGATCGCAATAACGAAAAGCTGGCGGTTGAGATTGGAAGTAAAATTATTCAGGACTTTATAGCAGCTGGCGCAGATACAATTATTTCTACTGATATGGATTGCTTGATGCATTTCGATTCAATTATTAAGAAAAACAATTGGCCTATTAAATTGGCGCATCTTGTAGATGTATTAGCCAGCGGCTGGAACTAATAGAATAATTTATTTCGAGTGAAGTTGATAGCCTGAGATATTGTGCTTCAGCATTTTTTCTATCAGCTGCTTACATTCAATCGATGCTTGTTCGATGCTTAATCCTTCAGGATGAATATTGGATATACAATTTCTGTTAGCGTTGGTCGATGTGCTAGTTGGATTCAAGGTAATGTACATACCTAAACTCTGTGGTGTTGTAAGTCCTGGACGCTCACCAATAATTACAATTGCAATTTTACTTTTCGTTATTTCTCCAATCGAATCGCCAATTGCAACTCTCCCGTTAGTACAAATAAAAATCGGATGAATATTCATCGCTAATGCACCAAGCTCTTCAACTAAGCAGGCAATCAATTTACTCCCTTGTTCTTGCGCGGCTATTGGAGATAATCCATCGGCCAGTATTATGGAAATCGAATTTTCATTTTTTAAGGACTGAATTAGTTGATGCGATGGTTCATTTATTCGACAACCACTTTGCGGATTTTGTACATAGTGCATGCGACTGCCAGCTTCGCTTTCGAGCAATATACTTTCAATTCCTAATAACTTTAACTCATCATTAATTTTTGTTCTGTTCCAATTTGTCCACACAGCATCCACAGCGCGTGCATGAGCTAATTTAAAAGCAAGCAACTCCTCAGTACAAATTGATACACCACTTGTTCTTAAAGCTACTCGTGCATTGGTGAATTGCTTTAATTCGGAACGCTGTATTGAAGTGGATTCAGTTTTTTTAATCGACATTTACGAAAGGTGATTTAAAAGTTTCTTTACATCTTCATTCGCGGACGATAATTCGCCTTCTGAATTAAATATTCCCATTTTTTTCAACCATAATTCGAACTCTGGTGCGGGCTTACGATTAAATACTTTTCGCAGATAGGCGGCATCGTTATAGGACGTACTCTGATATTGCAACATAATATCATCCGATCCTGGAACAGCCATCATAAAATTGCAATTTGCTGCTGCTAATAGCGTGCTTAAATTATCCATGTCATCCTGATCACAATCCGCATGGTTTGTATAACATACATCAACTCCCATCGGTAGTCCTAGTAACTTACCACAGAAATGATCTTCTAATCCCGCACGAATAATTTGTTTCCCATTGTATAAATATTCAGGTCCGATAAATCCAACAACAGAATTAACTAAGAAAGGATTAAACTTTCTTGCAACTGCATAGGCTCGAGCTTCACAAGTCTGCTGATCAATCATTGCATTTGCATTTGCTGATAATGCAGTTCCTTGTCCCGTTTCAAAATAAAATACTTGCTTCGATTGCGGATTTCTATTAAGCGATAATACAGCATCGTTTGCTTCTTGCAGTTCACTCAATTTTACTCCAAATGATTCATTCGCTTTTTGTGTTCCTGCAATCGACTGAAAGATTAAATCTACAGGTGCTTTGTCAAGAATGTTTTTCGTTAAAGTATAATGTGCTAGCACACACGATTGCATCGGAATGTCAAATTTTAATCTTAATTCTTCAAGCATGGATAAAATTGAAGTGACAATCTCTTCACTCTCGCTTACTGGATTGATTCCAATTACAGCATCACCGCATCCAAATAAAAGTCCATCTAATGTAGAAGCCATAATCCCTTTATTATCATCATTTGGATGATTCGGCTGTAAACGTGTAGAGAATCTTCCTTTTAATCCAACAGAAGTTCTGAATTTCGTTACAACTTCTATTTTTTGTGCAACTAAAATTAAATCTTGCAGCGACATTATTTTGCTGACCGCTGCTGCCATCTCTGGTGTGATTCCATTAGCTACTGCATGAATTGTTTCATTTGTTACCTCTGTAGATAAAAGCCAATCACGAAATCCTCCAACTGTTAAATGTGATATTGGTGCAAATGAAATTGTATCATGTGAATCGATTATTAAGCGAGTGATATCATCTTTTTCATAATCGATAACCACTTCATTTAAAAAGTTTTTCAGAGGTACATTTGATAATGCAATCTGTGCAGCAATTCGTTCTTCATAAGTGCTAGCGCAAACACCTGCAAGTACATCGCCACTCCTTAAGGGCGATGCTTTTGCAAGCAAAGTCCGCAAAGAATCAAAATTGTAAATATGATTACTTAACTGTGTCCTGTACATTCTTTTTACGTTGGATGTTTATTTCATGTAGTCCAATTGTGATTAATCCGCCTGCAAAGAAAATACATCCTAGCTTAATGTTAAAATAAAACATGGCGATTAAACATACTGTCCCAAGTAATAAAGCAATCATTGGAATAATAGGGTAGTAAGGGACTAAAAACGGACGATGCAATGATGGCTGTTTTTTTCGTAGAGCGAACAATGCGATCAAGCTAACAATATACATACTCGTCGCTCCCATAGCAGATAGGATAATCAAATCGTTTGTTTTGCCTGAAAAAATACTGATAACTCCAATCCCTAAACCTGCTAATAAAGCAAGGTCAGGTGTTTTATAACGCGTATGGATATGTGCTAATGATTTCGGAAGGATTTCTGCTCTCGATAAAGCGAAAATTTGTCGAGAATAACTTGTAATAATACTATTAAAAGAAGCGATTAATCCAAACACTCCAACACCCGCAATTAATGTTGTTAAGCTATTCCCTTTTCCAAGCAAAATCCCAATTGTTTCAGGTAGTGGATAATCGATTGATGTTAACTTTTCCCATGGAACAGCAGCGCAGGTAAAGAACATTACACCTAATGCGAGAATGCAAAGTGTTATAATTCCAGTGATGTATCCAACAGGCAAACTCTTCTTAGGGTCTTTTACTTCTTCGGATACCATGGCTACTCCTTCAATTGCTAAGTATAACCAAATTGCAAAAGGAATAGCAGAAAAAACATCTTTGAAAGAAGACGAAGTGTTGATCAGTTCAATATTGTTTGAATCGTAATGCGTTGAAGTGATTCCGATGTAAACTAGCAATTCAGCAATAGCTAAAATTGTGACGATTAAAGTGAAGGCCGCACTTTCTTTAATACCTATTAAATTGATCAATGTAAAAAGTAGATACGTGCAAATCGCTACTGTTGTTATATCAAACATTGGATTTAAAAAGTGGACATAACTTCCAAGCGCAATGGCGATAGCTGGTGTAGCAAGTACGAATTCAACTACTGTTGCATAGCCGGTAAAAACTGCGACTCTCCTACCAAATGCTTTATCAGCAAAGGTAAAAGGACCACCAGCATCTGGTAAAGCTGTGGTGAGTTCGGTATAACTAAATACAAAGCATAAATAAAATATTGTGATAATTATAGTGGCTATGAACATCCCCATCGGACCACCGCTTGCCCAGCCATAATTCCAACCGAAGTACTCTCCCGAAATTACTAGTCCAACGGCTAATGCCCAAATATGAATGCCCCCTAATGATTTTTTAAGTCCCGTAGTTTCTGACATGCTCAAATCTAATCAAATTAATTTATCGTGTGAGCAATCAAAAATGATTAAAAAAAAGAAGACGGCAATTAGCCGTCTTCTTTTAAAATATTGATTGTTGGTTTTATTTTGAAATAACCAATTGCGTAGTTTCTACAGTGTTTTCATTATAACACTTAACTAAATATACTCCTTCAATTAAATTAGATACATCTAGTTTTTGAGTCCATGAGCAATCAACAACTTTCTCTCCTAAAATAGAATAGATTTCAATTCGTTGAGGATTTCCTTCCATAACAAAATTTAATTCGCCGTTTGTTGGATTAGGATAGATATAGAATGTGTTCCCATCAGGATTTTCAAACTTAGTGCACACTTTAACGCTTATTGATTTAGTTGCAAATGCACTAGAAGCGCAAGCATTATTTGCTTTTACTTTTAGAGAGCCACCACATGATCCTGCCTTAACAGAAACAGTTGTTGTTCCTTGTCCTGAAACAATTATCCAACCTGTAGGTGCCTGCCATGTGTATGATGTTGCACCAAATACTGGCGTGCAAGAATATATTCCAGTTTGTGATTTACAAATTGTAGAAGATCCAGTAATTGTTGTTGGAGCTGTAGGGTTAAGGTTCACCGTTAAACATCTTACAGCACTTGTTCCACACATATTGCTTGCTTTAACACAAACTACATTTCCGCTAGAACAAGTTCCTGTTCCTGAAATTACAGTTCCAAAATTAACATTGATACTATTTGTGCCTTGTCCACTTGCAATCGTCGCACCTGTAGGTACTGACCATGTATAGGTTACACCTGGAACATTAGTAACTGAATAGACAACATTTGATTGATTACATAAACCTGTAGTTGGTCCTGAAATTACACAAGGAGTAGCAGGTGTTGTTATTACGTTAACTGTTATTGAAACACATTGTGTAGTTCCGCAAACGCCTCCTTCAGCTCTTACATAATAAGTAGTAGTTGTTGTAGGTGCTATAGTAATACTTGCTCCTGTACCTGCAATATTAGTACTGCATGTACTTGAAGTTGGTCCGCATGTAGATTTATACCATTTCCAAACAGCAGTTCCATTAATAGGGCCCGCTACTGTTAATGTAATTGATGATCCTTTGCAAATTGTATTATTTGTTTTGTTGCTGGTAACTCCTGTTGGGTTACAATATATTACTCCTACTGATTTGCTAACGCAATTGCTAGAATTACACTCACCTTCTGCTCGTACATAATATGTTGTTGCAACTGAAGGTGAAACTTGAATAGAAGTTCCAGTTCCAATAGGTGTGCCCCCGCAATTATCAGCATACCAAACCCAATTAGCATTTGTTCCTAATGAACCACCATTCACAGTTAATGTTATCGAGTTGCCGATAACCACTGAGTCTGCTCCAGAAATGCTTGATGCACCTGTGCTAGGAGAATAAATCGTTAAGTTTAATGTTGCTGTACTATCACATCCATTGCTATTTAGCGTGCTGTATGTAAATGTTCCGCTTTCTGTATAAGTTGTTCCATTCCATTCATATGAATTACATCCGCTTGCTGTGTTGTCAGATGTAGTTGGATAATTTACATTAATTGTGAAATCATCATTGCATGGGAAGAATGAGTTGTTCATATATACACTATACGATGTAGTACTTCCTACAGTAACAGTAATAGTCGGCGTTGTTTCTCCAGTCGACCATAAATAAGTTACAACAGAATCTCCATAAGTTGTTGCTCCGTTTCCTGCCATTAATGTGACTGTGCTTGTTCCACAAACATTAGTGCTGTTAAAATCAGCCCCAGCATGTATATTACACTTTGGAATTTCAGGAACAAAAATTTGATAAGAATAAACCTGGAATGCATTGTAAGCACAGTTGTCATCTTTTACCATTACTGTAAATGAGTAAGGCTGTGGACGAGCATCAGCAGCTGTTGGTGTCCAACAAAATGTTCCTGTTGGGAATTGATCGTTAGTAGCAGTAAATGTTGCTCCTGGTATTGCGTTGTTCCAGTTTAATGAAACAGTTTGGTCTGTGTTAGCATCAGCAGTATAAATGTCAAAACAAATAGGATTGTTTGCATAAACAATAGTATCGAAATCTGCAGTGCCATTAATTCCAGTTGCTGTTGGCAAAACATTAGGATTACAATTTTGAACCTGGAACTGAATATCGCGCATTACACTTCCTACTTTAATACCATTCTTGAACGCTTCAATTAAAATAGCTGTAATACCTACTTCTAATTGAGAAGATGTTAAATTGATATCTCCAGTGTTTGGGTTTAATGTGATTGGAGTTGATGAAGTGATAAAGTTTGTTGCTGTATAGCCTGATAAGAATGGTACTGAACTACCACCCGTTATGCGTGGATTGATGAAAGAATAAGATAATGAATCGCCATCCGAATCAACAACTCCATGATTGTATGTAAAGTTTTGACCTAAACAAACGAATGCAACAGGGTAGTTAGTAAAGTAAGGAGAATCATCATTTGGAGCGATTAAGTTATTTAAGTTAGCTTCTATTAAATAGCTATTGCTACATCCGCCAGAAATCGTTGTGATAGCACAGTTACGGCAGCAATCTTCCCATTTTAAATTCCAGTTTGAACTAGCGGGAAGTGTAACAGTTCCATGATATTCATAACGCTGAAATCCTGGAGCCCCGCCACCATTACATGTAGTAACAGTCGAGAAACATGGGAATGTAATTTCGTTTCCTGTACCAGGAATCAAACTTACATTGAAAGAAATAGTACTTCCACTTGCATTTGTACAAGTGATAAGCTCTGGATTTTGTACCGGAATACCAGCACAATCGCGGTAAAGCACTAGCGTAACTTCATACTGATAGCCGCCAAGGTGCTTGTAGGTTAAATCGCCCCCCGAAATATGGGTAGCCTTTGATTGCATTGAAAAGCCAAGAAGTATTGTTAATAGCAATACTACTTGCTTTACTCTTGCAGATGATAAAAACAATCTGTTTTCTTTCATGTGATTTTTGGGTTGGTTTTTAGATTAAATTAAAAATATTTAACCTGCAATTACGGAATAAAGCAGTATACGAGTCAAGTAAAAACTAATTATTTATTATTAACATATATAAAAAAACAATATAGGTGAAGGCACTCATGTTTTAGAGCCCAGTTATTTTGTTTTATGTTTTTATAATATTGATAACTAATTCATTAGAAAAATACTTCTTTATTTGAAATACGCAGTTGTGTTTTCGTGTTTTAAAATATGTTAATTACTATTACTTGTTTTTAGGCTATATTAATTATGAAGTGGCAATATTTGTAAGATAGTAACCAATAATTGCTAGTTGCTGATAGCTTCTCTGAAGATAAATTATGAAATAATAACAGTGATTGATAGCTGTACAACACCAATCATGGAACAGTACATCAAATTAATGTTTACTATCGCAAGCGTACTTCCCATAATTCCTCCAATAGTAAACAAAGCAAATACTATAAGTTCTTTAAATTGTGAACCAGTAAATCCAAATAGGTTTTTCCTTTTGCGATATAGCGATTGATAATGAAATAATCAGCACAACTATTTCTTGAAACAAAGCACATAAACTCGGATGCTTTGTTATTGTTTAATGATACTAATAATGGTATTTTATCCCGATATAATTGTGAGGAGTGATTTTTGAAAGTTCCTCTTTAATCTCACTGCCTACTTCAAGTGTTTGGATGAAATCTTTGATAGTATCCTCATTAATTTTGCCTCCTGTACGAGTAAGCGCTTTTAATGCTTCATAAGGATTAGGATATGCTTCTCTGCGTAAAATTGTCTGAATAGCTTCTGCAACTACCGCCCAGTTGTTTTCTAAGTCGTTGTGAATAACAGCTTCATTAACACTGATTTTATTTAAACCTTTGTTTAATGATGCCAACGAAATCGAAATATGCGCAAATGGTACTCCAATGTTTCTTAATACAGTAGAATCAGTTAAATCGCGTTGTAATCTCGATACGGGCAGCTTCGCCGATAAATGTTCTAGCATTGCATTCGATAATCCTAAGTTCCCCTCTGCATTTTCGAAGTCAATCGGATTGACTTTATGTGGCATTGCCGATGATCCGACTTCATTCGCAACTACTTTTTGCGTGAAGTAATTCATCGAAATGTAAGTCCAGATATCTCTGCTAAAATCAATCAAGATTGTATTGATGCGCTTCATAGCATCAAACAAAGCCGCCATGTTATCATACGATTCAATCTGTGTTGTATATGGAGAACGCTTTAGTCCTAATGTAAGAACAAATTTATTAGCGAAATTCTCCCAGTCAATTTGCGGATAGGCCACAACGTGAGCATTGAAATTTCCGGTTGCTCCGCCAAACTTGGCAGTATTCGGAATTTCTTGTAGCTGAATCAATTGTTGCTCGATACGATGCTTAAAAATATAAATCTCTTTTCCCAGCTGAGTGGGAGAAGCTGGCTGTCCATGTGTACGCGCCAACATTGGAATGCCTTTCCACGCAGTGCTTAAATCCTGTAGCTTTTCTAATAACTGATTTATTTCTTTGTAGTAAACATTTTGTAATGCTTCCTGAACAGACAAAGGAATTGAGGTGTTATTGATATCCTGACTCGTCAAACCAAAATGGATAAACTCTTTGTATTCACTTAATTTTAATTTATCAAACTCTTCTTTTAAAAAATATTCAACTGCTTTTACATCATGATTGGTAGTACGTTCAATCGTCTTAATGCGTATCGCATCTTCGCTAGAAAATTGTTCATATAGTTTTCTAAGACTTGCGTAACAATCAGCAGGAACGCTTTTTAATTGAGGTAATGGTAATTCGCAAAGTGCAATAAAATATTCAACTTCAACTTTTACTCGATATTTGATTAATGCTTCTTCTGAAAAATAATTAGCTAGTGGCTCACATACTTTAAAATAGCGACCATCAACAGGAGATATAGCATTGAGTGAATTTAATTCCATGATGTAAAATTTTAAGCAGATAATACTTCCGCTTCTTTATGTATTTTTTTAACTAGTCCTTGTAATACTTTTCCAGGCCCAACTTCAATAAATGTTGTTGCTCCATCGGCTACCATATTTTGTACGGATTGCGTCCAACGCACTGGTGCGGTTAGTTGAGCAATAAGATTATTCTTTATCTCGTCAGCATTGCGGTGAGGCTTTGCCGTTACATTCTGATAAATAGCACAACTTGGTTCATTAAAAGTAGTGGCTTCAATCGCCGCTGCCAATCGCTCTCTAGCTGGTTCCATCAGCGGACTATGAAATGCACCACCGACAGGAAGTAATAAAGCTCTTTTAGCACCTGCAGCTGTCATTTGCTCACATGCTTCTTTTACACCTTCAATAGAACCAGAAATTACTAATTGACCAGGGCAATTATAATTTGCAGCAACTACAATCTTGTCAATTCCTGAACAAATCTCTTCTACTTTAGCATCATCTAAAGCCAATACAGCCGCCATCGTTCCTGGAACTGCTTCGCATGCTGCTTGCATCGCATTCGCACGTTCAATTACTAAACGCAATCCGTCCTCAAACGCAAGTGTGCCATTAGCAGTCAATGCAGAAAATTCTCCTAGTGAGTGTCCTGCAACCATATCAGGATTAAAACTCCCGCCTAATGTTCTTGCTAAAATTACTGAATGAATAAATATTGCTGGCTGCGTTACATTCGTTTGCTTTAAATCTTCATCGGTTCCAGCAAACATCATATCAGAAATTCTGAATCCGATAATTTCGTTTGCTTTTTCAAATAATTCTTTTGCTAATGGAGAGTTTTCATATAACTCTTTACCCATTCCTACAAACTGAGACCCTTGTCCAGGAAAGATATATGCTTTCATTTTATTTAAATATGTCTATTATTAGATATTAAACTGATAAATTCTTTTCGTGTTCTATCGTTTTCAAATTCTCCTGTAAATGCCGATGTGGTAGTGATTGAGTTTTGTTTTTGTACACCACGCATCTGCATACATAAATGTTGTGCTTCAATCACAACAGCTACACCTAACGGATTTAAAGTATTCTGAATACAATCTCTGATTTCTGTGGTTAAGCGTTCTTGCACTTGCAGTCTTCTTGAAAAGGCATCAACTATTCTTGGGATCTTACTTAATCCAACAATATAATGATTAGGAATATATGCTACGTGCGCTTTCCCGAAGAAAGGAAGCATATGGTGCTCGCACATTGAATACAATTCAATATCCTTCACAATAACCATCTGCTTGTACTCTTCTTTGAATTTTGCAGAGTTTAAAATTGCAACCGGATCAAGGTCGTAACCATGAGTTAAATATTGCAACGATTTGGCTACTCGCTCAGGTGTTTTTATTAAGCCTTCGCGCTCCGGATTTTCTCCAAGATCTAAAAGGATTTTTTTATAATAACCAGATATAGAGTCAATCTTATCCTGATTGTAAATATCCGTTTTGGTATATCCGTTATCGTTAGTTGAGTGTTCCATTTTATTTCCCTCCAAAGTATTCTACGAAGTTGTTTTCTGTTTCATAAAGTTTAACACAATGTAAGAAGCATCCTTTATTAGCAATCTCCGTTTCTAATTGATTCCAGATAGCAATTGTTAATATTTCGGTCGAAGCCATTTTGCCAGCCATAAAGTCAACATCCATGTTGATGTTCTTGTGATCTAACTTATCAATCACACGTTCTTTGATCAGTTTGCTTAAAAACTTTAAGTCAACTACGAAACCTGTTTCTTCTGCAGGCTCTCCTTTCACAGTTACAAAAATTTCGTAGTTATGACCATGCCAATTGGGGTTGGAGCATTTGCCAAATATTTCTGAATTCTTCTCCTCCGACCAATCAGGGCGGTGTAGTTTGTGGGCTGCGTTAAAGTGCTCTTTTCTTGTTATGTAAATCATATTTTTGGGTTTATTGCCCTCCTTGAACAAGGATGTACAAAATTAGTTTATTTTAAAGAAAATCATTGTAAATACCTTCAAACTATGTTATAAATTTGCTACATGAAGCAAAAGTCGCTATTAGTTGCATCTACTATTGCAGAGGTCTCAGGGTTGTGTAGCCCATTTGATCTTTATAAGGTCACGCCACTCAATGAAAATTGGAATGTGCTAGTCACCGGGGTAGGTATGGTACAAACAGTATTTCATCTATCCCAAGCCCTGCAAAAAGACGAATATTTGCGAATAATGAATATTGGCCTCGCCGGTGCTATTAATCGTAATTTGCTTTTGGAAGAGGTTGTTAATGTTATTGACGATGAATTTGCCTTCTGGGGTTCCGAGGATAATGATGATTATTTGTCGGTGTTTGATTTGAATTTGCATACGGCCGATGAGACCCCATTTACAAATAGGAAACTTGTTCCTCTACCAACAGATTTTTCAATTGCTACTTACAAGAAAGTACACGGACTTACTGTTCAAACGGTAACTGGTTCATCGAATTCTTTGTTAAAATTGAATAAATATTACACGGCTGATATTGAATCAATGGAAGGCGCAGCTGTCTTTTATGTTGCTAATCAGTTTGGAATTCCTGCCTTACAACTACGCGCCATAAGTAATTATGTTGAGCCTCGCAATCGTGAAAGCTGGAAGATTAAAGAGGCATTAACAGGTTTGATTGATGCCGTTCGTCCGTTAATAGCTTAATGTTAATATCTGTAAAATCGCTGTTGAAAGCATTTTTTAATTAGTGTGTTTACTATCGAATAGTCGATTATTTTTGAATATAATAAAATGAAACATCTTATAACGCTTTTTCTTTTTACAGTTCTGTGCTTTCCTTTAAATGCAAAGACACAGCAAACTAATTCTCGACCGCTTGACATTGTATTCTGTTTAGATTTAAGCGGAAGTACGAATGGTTTAGTAAATGATGTTCGGGATAATTTGTGGTTATTAGTAAATCAGTTGAATGCAATGCAGCCAAAGCCCGATTTCCGACTTGGCGTTATTTGTTTTTCACGCCCTAGTTTTGGTAAAAACAATGGTTATGTAAAAGTTTTTTCAGACTTATCTTATAATCTCGATTACATCGATGCAGAGCTGTACAGGTTGAAACCTTCAATTGAAAAAGGAGATCAGATTGTAAGTGCCGCATTATCAATTGCTGTAAGCGAAATGTCATGGTCTAAGAAAGAGAATGCGCTTAAAATGATTTTTATTGTAGGAAATGGCTCCGTGTCTTCTAACGGCTATGAGTATGTGAAAATATGTGAGCAAGCCGTAGAAAAGAGAATCATTGTTCATTCATTATTTGTTACTAAATCTGCAAACAAGGCTGCTGATTTAGCAGGGTGGAAGAGAATTGCAGCAATAACTGGTGGGGTGCAAACAGAGTTAACAGTAAATAAAAAAGATCCACTTTCATTTTGGGATTCAGATTTAAACACCGTGGTCAGACAAAATTTTATTTTATCTAACGATTTGCAATGGACCGGAGCAGATAGCGCGACAGGACGAAAGTCTATGATAACTTGCGACTCTGGTGCCTACGAAGCTGGATTAGGAACTTATTTTAATCGTATGTTTTATAAGTCATCCAACAGTTTTTTAAAAGGTATCAAGCAATATGATTACTTCGCAAAGTTACAGGATGATGCACAAGTTGAAGCACTGTCAGCGTTTGATCAGCGCGCTTACCGAATGCGTGAAGAACGCAATCGTAAGTTGAATCAAATAAAAAATTCTATAGGGGAGGATGGTGTTATGCTTTTATCTCTAGAATATGCAAAGCCTGAATTTAACGACGAAGGCATTTTTCACAGAATTGTGTTACTTACTACCATGCAATATTGGCACAAAGTATATTAATTACATTTCAGCAATTACAGTAACGCCGCCCTTTGTTTTCTGACCAATTTGAGCTGTGATTTTTGTTCCTAACGGAAAATATAAATCTACACGAGAACCAAATTTAATAAATCCCAATTCGCCACATTGACGAACTTTATCATTTTGATGTGGATAGTAAACAATGCGTTTTGCTAATGCACCTGCTATCTGACGTAATAAAATTTCGCGACCATCATCTTTTTGGATAACGATTGTACTTCTTTCGTTTTCTGTACTCGCCTTCGGATGCCATGCCACTAAATATTTTCCTTTATGGTAAGCAACATATTTAATTAATCCAGCAATAGGATACCAGTTAGCGTGTACGTTTATTGGCGACATAAAAATGGAAACCTGAAGACGTTTGTCTTTGAAGTATTCACCTTCGTAAACTTCTTCAATAACTACAACTTTTCCATCAGCAGGAGCAACTACTAAATTGCTTCCTATTGTTAAGTCGCGTTTTGGGTAACGGAAGAATTGAAGAAATAAAAGGTACCATACCACGCAAAAAACCACAACACTAGTCAAAAGGCTTCCTGTTGTGTAATAAATAATCGCATTTAATGCAATCATAATAATTGCTGATACACTTAGTATCTTATATCCTTCGCGGTGAATTGTCATAGTTTGGTTTTATTAAAAACGCAGGCTGATTTTTACTCAACCTGCGCTTATTGTTTTTTATAATTAATAACTTCCTCTAGAGCGAATCGCTTTCGCCACTTTTTCTAATGCGAATACATAAGCTGCAATACGCATTGAGATTTTATGCTTAGATGAAACATTCCATACGTTAGCGAATGCTTGTTTCATCCAACGGTCTGCACGCTTGTTAATTTCTTCTTCACTGTAGTAGTATCCAGTTCTGTTTTGAACCCACTCAAAATAAGATACCGTAACTCCACCACCGTTAGCCAATATATCAGGTATTACAATCGTTCCTTTTTTATTTAGGATTTCATCAGCCCCCGCAGTTGTTGGTCCGTTAGCGCCTTCTACTATTAATTTCGCCTTAATATTGCTTGCGTTTGATGCAGTAATTTGATTTTCTAATGCACAAGGAGCTAAAATGTCAACTGGTAATTCAAGCAATTCTGAATTGGTAATTAGTTTTCCAGCTTTATATCCTTTTAATACACCTTTGTTAGCGTCACGATAGGCCATTGCTTTCTCAATATCAATTCCTTTAGTGTCGTAAAAAGCAGCTGTATGATCTGATATTGCAACAACTTTAATTCCGTGCATTGCAAAATGTTTAGCAGTAATCGAACCTACATTTCCAAAACCTTGTACTGCAGCAGTACATTTTTTGGGAGATATTTTCATTTTTAAAAGCGCTTCTAACGCTGATGTACATACCCCACGACCAGTTGCTTCAACACGTCCTAATGAACCACCTAAATGTAAAGGCTTGCCTGTAACAATACCAGGTGTAAAACTTCCTTTAATCTTGCTGAATTCATCAACAATCCAAGCCATTTCTCTTGGACCTGTATTCATATCAGGAGCTGGAATATCTTTATCAACTCCAAATATATCTTGCATCGCAGCAGTATAAGCACGTGTTAAACGTTCTAATTCGCCAACCGACATTTTTGAAGGCTCACAATTGATTCCGCCTTTTGCACCACCGTAAGGAATATCTGCAATTGCACATTTATAAGTCATCCATGCCGCTAATGCTTTTACTTCATCTGCATCAACAGCTGTTGAATAACGAATTCCACCTTTTGAGGGTCCTAATGCGGTAGAGTGAATAACGCGGTATCCATCGAATGATTGAATACTTCCGTCATCCATTTTAATCGGTAAACTAACCTCAACTAATTTTGATGGATTCTTAATAACATTATAAACATCCTGCTCTAATCCAATAATTTTTGATGCGATATCAAAACGTTGAATCATAGCCTGAAAAGGATTCGTAGTATCTTGAACTACAGCAGAAGCTAAATCTAATGATTTCTCATCTTTCGCTATGAACTTAATGGAAGACTTTTTCAAAGCTTCATTGATGGTCTTCTGCGTGTTTTTGTCTGACAAAAGAATTGTTTCACACTTTGGACTTAATTCCTTTATTTTCTTCGATAGTTTCAATCCGTCCATCGCTTTCTTATTCTTAGAATTTAAGTTGAAATCGATGAATGCAATCCTTGGCTTTTTACTTCCTATTCCTTTGATACATTCTTCACCGCTGGAATAGCTGATGATTGTGCAGTTTTCAGTACTGCTTTTTAGATGATCTTTTAAAATTTCTGCTTGTAAAGCGTCATCTTCTACGATTAAAATAAGCGCCTTCGCTACTTGCTTGGCAGCTTTTGATTTTTTAGAAATTGCTGTAATCGCCATGCTCTTTTTTGCTGTGGTTTTAGGGGAGCGAATTTAGGGAATTTATTCTATGAAAAACCAAATATTTGGTCGAAAACAATAGGGGTGTTCCCTTTTCTCGACCTTATTCCCTCGAAAACTGCGAAAAATCAGTGGTTTTGAGCCATTTTCTGAGGTTCCCACCTTTAGCGTTTAAACTTCGTTCGAATTCAATTTGAAAAGTATGATAGCGTTTAAAAGAAGCAAACCAAGCGTTGTTAATCTTATTTTTCTTCTCAAAGATGAAATTGTAGCGATTATTATTTCTTAAATCAAGCTGTTTTATTGAAGCAATTATCTCATCAATTAAACTTTGTTTCATACGGCTTTTATCTTTCTCGGAAGTAGATCCGTCAAATGAATTATAAAGACTATCCAGCTCGTAATAGCCTGTTGTCATATGTTCGTCGAACAACTGATTATCATGCAATCGTGCTTCGTAAGCTTTTATTTCAGTAGATGAAGACCCATATCGCTTGCTGATAAAATTTAAGGCTCCCTTCTGACCAACAAACGTAGCCAGATTCTCATTGAAAGTAACGTTGTTTTTATCATACTTGAATGAATGCGTCAGCTCGTGAATAATTAACTCGGTCAATTCGCCCTTACTTTTATTGAGCATACCCGACAATACAGGGTCTTTTAACCAACCTAATGTCGACCATCCCGAAGCAGTTCCTAAGTAAACATCTAGTCCTTCTTTCTTTCTCGTACTAACTTCTTCATCTGCCATATCACGACGGAAAAATCCTTTGTATGTAAAAGAGCCAGCAATAGGGAAGTGCCATTCGTGTTCTTGCATGCTGTACTTCGGACAAGCACTGACAACATACATCAAAGGTTGATTATGCTGATCGTAAAAGGTAGTATAATTTTCGTTGTATTGAAATCCAAGTTCGTCAACTGCAAATTGTTTTATATCCGCAATCAGTAATAGCTTTTCTTTTTCTTCCTTCGGGAAGTTTTTATCTTTTATTACTTCTTCCATAGGTTGCGTATGATAAATTAAAGACAATTGCCCTGCTAATTGTACCAATACATACTGCAATAAAGCATATTGCCAAATGCAAATTGCTAGCAAAAAAACTAAAACACTTAACGCAATTTTCTTCACGAACTTTAATTAAAAGCAATAACGATTGGCTTCACATAACGCTGCGGCTATACGTCGTCTGCCTTCTTTAGTGTTAAACAACGATGGTTTTGTAAATCGTTTAATCCCCATCAATAACATTCGTTGTTCATCACCTTCGCACATTGAGTTAACTGCTGTTCTTCCGTTTACATTTACTCTGTCAATTACCGCACTCATGTAAACGCGTAATATATCAAGCTCTAATGCACATGCATTTTCTCCTTTCATAGCAACCAGTTTCTGTAAACGCAATAAAAGCGATTCGGCAACAAAAACATCAATGGCCATATCCGCAATGTTCATTAATATTTCTTGTTCTTTTGCTAACGACATCATGTATTTCTGAACTGCTGTTCCCGCCACCATTAAAATAGATTTTTTCAATTGTGCTAAAATCTTTTTCTCCGCACTAAATAATGTTTCTTCCTCTGTGCCAAAGTCTGGTATCGACATTAATTCTTTTTGTACGGCCATTGCTGGAGTCGTTAGGTCTAGCTCGCCTTTCATAGCACGCTTCAATAACATATCTACTATCAACAGACGATTGATTTCATTTGTCCCTTCGAAAATTCGATTAATACGAGAGTCACGATAGGAGCGGTCCATTGGAAAATCAGCAGAGAATCCATAACCACCATAAATCTGAACACCTTCATCAACTACAAAATCCAGTAATTCAGATCCTGCCACTTTTAAAATCGCACATTCAACAGCGTATTCCTCTGCTGCTCCAAGTAATGCAGAATTCGCATTTTTACCTGATTGTTCTAACTCAATTTCTTTTGCTTCAATTAAATCGCTCACCCGGTATATTGCCGACTCCACCGCGAAGGTTCTTATAGCTTGTTCAGCAAGTTTATGACGGATGGCACCAAATTTTGCAATTGGTAATTTAAATTGCATTCTTGTATTAGCATATTCCACGGACTGATTAATCACCTGTTTTCCTCCGCCTAAAGCAGCAGCAGCTAATTTCGCACGACCAATATTTAAGATGTTAAAAGCAATTAAATGTCCTTTACCAATTTCGCCTAAAACATTTTCTACTGGAACTTTACAATCATTAAAAAACACTTGTCGCGTTGAGGAACCTTTAATTCCCATTTTGTGTTCTTCTTCTCCTAACGAAATTCCTTCAAATGATTTCTCTACAATAAACCCTGTGAATTTATCGCCATCAACCTGAGCAAATACCGTAAATACATCTGCGAATCCAGCATTGGTAATCCACATTTTTTGTCCGTTTAAAATATAGTGCTTTCCATCTTCAGATAAAACCGCTTTTGTCTTTGCAGCCAATGCATCTGACCCTGATCCTGGTTCCGTTAAACAATAACTTCCTTTCCATTCGCCAGTCGCAAGCTTGGGCAAATATTTTTCTTTCTGTTCATCATTTCCAAAATATAAAATAGGCAACGTTCCAATACCTGTATGCGCTGCCATTGCCACCGAAAAAGAATGACCTGCACCTAAAACTTCGGTCATTAATATGGATGTAATAAAATCCTTTCCAAATCCTCCATATTGTTCTGGAATGGCTACTCCCAACAATCCCAGCTCCCCGGCTTTATCTAGCAATGATGGCATGAGTCCTGGTTCCATCGCATCAATTTTATCTAGCTGCGGATTAACATACTGCTTTAAAAATTCATGTGCAGCATCTTCCATTAATTTATGCTCCTCGTTGAATTCCTCAGGAATAAAGTTCGCTGTGTAATCTGATTCATTAATTAAAAAAGCTCCGCCTTTCAAGTGTTTATTGATGTTTTCCATGGATGTTAAATTTTAAACAAAACTGCGAATTACTAAGATGAATAACAAGGTTTGGTTGTCATTTTACTGTGATACTTATTAGTGTTGGAAATGACACCCGTTTAATATTCACTGACATTCCTTATTTTCGCATTGTGGAAACCATTATTTCTTCTTCAATTGAACAGGCGAAGATGCTATTAAAGCAAGGGCAGCTGGTTGCAATTCCTACAGAGACTGTTTACGGATTGGCTGCAAATGCTTTGGATAAAAATGCAGTGATTGAAATTTTCAATGCTAAACAGCGGCCTTCATTTGATCCGTTAATTGTGCACATTGGAAATAAATCGGATGTTTCATTATATGCGCGACAAATTCCTACGAATGCACAAAAATTAATGGATACATTTTGGCCTGGTCCGTTAACAGTGATTTTGCCTAAGCAAGAAATTGTTCCAGATGAAGTAACTTCCGGATTAGAAACTGTTGGTATTCGTATGCCGAATCATTCTTTGACATTGCAATTGTTGAATCAACTTGATTTTCCATTAGCTGCTCCAAGTGCAAACCCATTCGGATATATTAGTCCTACAACTCCACAACATGTTTTTGCTCAATTGCAAAATAAAATTCCGATGATATTAGATGGAGGTTCATGTGAAGTCGGGGTTGAAAGTACCATTGTTGGATTTGAAGGTGAGCTGCCCGTTGTATATCGTTTAGGTGGACTAACGATTGAGGATATACGCAATGTGTGTGGGGATATTAAAGTAGAAGTCAATTCATCTTCCGACCCTAAAGCACCAGGCATGTTAAATAGTCACTATGCACCATTAAAACCCTTGAAAATTATTGCAGATGATTTTAATCTTAGCGATTCAACTAATCAGGCTGCAATAATTGTATTCGGACAATTTGAAAATAGCACAAACGCACAAGTTTATAATCTATCACCAACTGCCAATTATAAAGAAGCTGCCTCTAATCTTTTTTCTTTTCTTCGGATGCTAGATACTGATGAAAGTGTAAAAGAAATATTTGCCTTCTTATTACCAAGCATCAACTTAGGCCTTGCCATTAACGATCGTTTGAATAGAGCTGCTTTTAAAGGTTGAACCAATATGCATTCTAAAAAATTGATTGTTTTAAAACTAAACGTTTGTAAACGGCTATCCTGATTTTTAATTAGTTTATTTGTTCCTACAATAGAGGCTCATTTTTCAATGGCTTTGTATAAATAATTTTTTTACGTTATGGATAAACGATTTCAAGATGTAGTTCGCTTGATTAACGAGGCTCGTTTTAATGCTATTAAAGCTGTCAATACAGAAATGATAAATCTGTATTGGCGCATCGGTGAACATATTAGCAATAAAATTCAAAAGTCGGAATGGGGCGATGCGATAGTGCTGGAATTAGCCAATTACATTCAAAAGAACGAACCTGGATTTAAAGGATTTTCTGATAAAAATCTTTGGAGAATGAAGCAGTTTTATGAATCCTACAAGGATCAACCAAAACTCTCACCACTGGTGAGAGAAATTAGCTGGACGCACAATTTGGCAATAATTTCACGGTGCAAAGCCACTGAGGAAAGAGAGTTTTATATTAAGTTATCAATACAAGAAAACTATAGTAAACGTGACTTAGAGCGACAAATTTCTGCCAGTCTGTTTGAACGGACAATGATTGGAAATTCAAAACTCTCACCACTGGTGAGAGTAATTCAAAATGACATAACTAATACCTTTAAAGATAGTTATGTTTTCGAATTTTTAAATCTTCCTCACTTGCATAATGAAAAGGATCTGCAAACAGGAATAATAAAACAAATGAAAAGTGCAATGCTTGAATTTGGGAAAGATTTTTTATTCGTTGCAGAACAATATAAACTGCAAGTTGGCAAGAGTGATTTTTATATTGATTTGCTTTTTTATCATCGAACATTGCATTGTTTAATAGCAATCGAATTGAAGTCTGATAAATTTAAAATGGAGCATATCGGACAAATGAATTTTTATTTGGAAGCATTGGATCGTGATGTTCGAAAGTCAAAAGAAAATCCGAGTATTGGTATTTTACTTTGTAAAGATAAGGATCATGAAGTAGTCGAATACGCATTAAGCAGAAGCTTGTCGCCAACTATGGTAGCTGAATATAAAACTCAATTACCGAGTAAAAGGGTTTTGCAAAAGAAATTACAAGGCGTTTTTAACGATAAGAGTATTGAAAAATCAAATAACAAGAGCATCAACAAATCAAATAACAAGAGTATCGAAAAATCAAATAATAAGAGCATCAAAAAATCAAATAATAAGAGCATCAAAAAATCAAATAATAAGAGCATCAAAAAAATAAATAATAAGAGTGTCAAAAAAACAAATAAAACAATACCGTTAAAAACTAAACGTTTGTAAACGGCTATTCTGATTTTTTGATTATTTATTTGCAGAATGAAATCAAAAATTAAAATTATGGTCCGTCGTGGATTCATTCGTTCGCGTAATGTATGGTTGTTATATTTTAGATACAACGAGAATTTAATAGCCAGAATAAAATTGAAATTCAAAGCGCAGTGGTGTGCCGAATTAAAATGCTGGTGGATAAATGATCAAGAAGGCTTTATCCAAGAATTGAAATCATGGAATGAGATTGCTGTTTTGGAATCGCAACATATTTATATAAACAATAAAGTGATGCTTATCCATAAAGTTCATTGCAATTCATTTGGCAAAAAGCGGTATGATGAAGCAAAACTGTATCGATAGATTTAATCTATTAATTTTCTTTAACCAATTTCAAGATATTAAATTTGTTAATAGTTATAAAATCGTCTTTGGTAATTGTTTTTGCTTTATAGATATTTACTAATGATTCTTAGCAAATAATTATAAATAGCATTATGATTAGCATAAATCAGGTAGCATTTTCTTGGATTGTCAATAACAAACAATCGAGTAGGAGGCAATACACTAAAAACAGATTAGTACTTATAAACAATTTTAAAATTCATTTACCAAGTAGTAACTATTAAGCTTTTTAACTTTAATTCAAATTAAGGTCTTTCTAATGAAGGGTCAAGTTTATATGCTTGCTGAAAACTCTGCTCAGCATTGATGGAATCACCATTAAGTTTATATGCAGAAGAAAGATAATAATATATTTGTGAACCTTTTGGTTGAATAATAGTTGCTTTTTTAAAGCAGTCTATCGCTTGTGGGTAATTATTTTTAGTTCCATAAGCTATTCCCAAATAAACTAATGCATCAAGATTTTTAGGATTGTCATTAATTATTTTACTATATAAATCTATTGCTTTATCATATTCACCTTTTGTAAAATACGCACTTGCTAAATAACTTTTATCTTTTGGGTTTATTTCTAGTGCTTTCTTAAAGTAAAATTCTGCATTATCGATACTGTCAATTAAAAGATAACCCGAACCTAAACAATTTAATGCGTCATAATTTTTAGGATAAATTTCTATTGACTTTTTCAATTCTTCTATTCCTCTTAAGTTCAAATCAACAAATGTCGATCGATCATTTTCATTAGGAGCTATTGTTTTAATAATTTCATTTCCCAGGAAACTATGAGCTCGAGCATTTTTAGGCATGTATTCAATATCATGTGAAAAAAGAGTGAAATTATCTTTCCAATCACGATTTCTGCTTATTGTTCCTATCGAATAAATAAATCCAATCAAAGAACATATTAAAATAATTTTCTTATTGCTATTAAAGAAAGAATTAAAATTAACATAGTTGATGGCATTAAGTTGGGTGTTTGTAAATTTCATTAACAACAATCCAATTGAAAAGCAAAACCCGAATGAAGCAAAATAGATAAAACGTTCAGCCATCGATACACCTAGAAGGAAAAACATATTACTGAAAATAGAAAGAGTTACTAAATAAAAAAGAACCCCAAATGCAAGTAAATGCTTCTTTAAAAAACCTATTACTCCATAAATAAATAATCCAACGTATATTAAAATCGAAAGTATCGATGGAATACTGTAGCTATTCTCTAAAGGTATTTGGTTAAATGAATAATCATATAATAATGGGCTAGGATAAATTAGCAACTTCAAGTAATAAACTAATATTCGAACCTCATTTGTAAATCTATGAAATGAATCAGTAGATAATATAAGTGGATTTAATAATCCATTTAACGATTCATCCCCCGTACTTCTACTTAAAACATAAAAACGAATAATCAAAAAGAGGATGGCTACAGCAAAAAGACTAATTGCGGTGGTAACTATTTCTTTTCTATCATTGGATCTGAAATATAAAAAACATAAGGGTATTCCAGCAACCATAGTAATTGTGCTTTCTTTAGAAATTAATGCTAAAAAAAAGAAAACCATTCCTGTCCCCAATCTTGACATTGATTTGTTTTCGAAATAATCACAAAAAACATTTAATGCTGCAAACGAAAATAAAAATCCTAGTATTTCATCCAAGCTTTTAATATTTGCTACAACTTCGGTATGAATTGGATGTGTAATAAAGAGCATTGTAACAATCAAAGGAAGAACGATATTGTAATTCTTCATTAGTTTGGTAAATGTCATAAATATAAAATAGCCTGTTAATGCATATAAAAGTATGTTAACTAAATGAGCTAGTGAAGGGTTGTTTGGAGTTATCCACCATTCAAGTGCGAAAATGGCAACCGGTAATGGACGATATAATCCGTCATTAGATGTATAGTATCCATATCGATAATGGTGTGTGAAAATATCAACTATAGCCCTTGGACCTTGAGTAGTTATACTATTATCCGCTATTGTAGAAAAATCATCTAAAACATAGTTATGATGAAGTGTATTCCAATATAGAAAAAAACCTATTCCAAAAATTATCCAAGCTAAAATCCGATTTAGTCGGTTATTATTTTCGATAATTCCTTTTTTTTGATCTAATGAATTAGTTCTAGGATTTTTCAGCTTCATTTTAATCTAGTTAAATTACGACAAATGTAAATAATTACAACTGAAAGAGGAGCTAACCCTGCAGCAACAATGAAATAAAGGAAGAGGTTAAACTCGATTTTATTAATTTTTATTCAGTAGAAGAAATCACGGCTCTTTTAAAAGAAGCTAGATACGAAAATGTAAGGTTTCGAATATGCAGCAAATTCAAGAAGAAAGAATCGGAGATAAAAATCCTTTTTTAGAAAATAACAGTTGCTGGGTTTTGAATATCTAAGCAGATTAATTAGTAGGTGCATCCATAATAATTAAAATAGCTTGTAGCAAATGCTATGCAGTGTAGGTGCGAACAAGAAATCTGATTTGTGATTAAATAATTATAAAAGCAAGCCCTTGGAAATGCCTATTAAAATAGGGATATAGCTTCGCTGATTTTCATTTCTTTTTCTTAAGACGTCCCAATAGCATTTTAGCGTATTGAAAGTTAAGCCCCTTAAATAGCTGAAAAGCGTTATATCCAATAGCATATTGCTTATCCCTAAAAATCAAACTTGATAATTTAAATGTGACATATTCATATGTGAATCCTAAAACTAAAAGGTATTATTCTATAACTTAAAATAGGTTTTTGAATATTACTTTTATTTTCATAAGAACTTAGCGAAATCATATATGTAAATGAACGACATCTATGTCACATTTTTTATTGACGTTAATCTTCTATTTAATAAATCATCAATTAATAAATAAAAAAAATTAAAAAATGAAAAAACTAATCTTATTATTAATTGCAGTTGGCTTTATTGCAGCTGCAACAAAAACTTCTTCAGCAAATAACACTTACATCCTAAACGACAAGAATAAGGCTTGCATTGAAGCATGTAATACTTGTATTGCTTCTTGCAAAAAAGTACAAGCGATGCATTCGAAAGAAAAAAACACGAAAATGGCAGAGTGCGCAAAACTCTGTAAGGAATGCGCTGCTTCTTGTGCAGATTGTGTTAAAGCAATCAAAGCAAACAATCCAAAAATCAAGGACAAGTGTTTAGAAACTGCCACAGTATGTGAAAAGTGCGCAACAGAATGCGACAAGTTCAGTAATGCCAATTGTAAAAAATGCGCCACTGACTGTCGTACAGCAGCAAAACATTGCAGAGAAATGTAATATTTCATCTCTTAAAAAAAACCAAAAAACCGCATAGTATTCTATGCGGTTTTTTTCTGTCGCCTAAGTCTAAAACTGGCACCAATAATCTATGAACGTTGAGTATGCTGATAGTTGTAATTGGGCTTTTAAAATGACGGGTTTTGGTGGGCTGATTTTCAACTTATGTTCCAAAGAATTACCGATATCTCCCTCGAGTACTAAAAGTTCCCTCACTTAGTATATCAACCAATCATTAAACGAAATCAACGGTTTCTTGTTTTAAGGAATCCTCAAGTCAAGCATAAAGTCCAACCATAGCATACTGTTCCCTTATCTGATTTTGAAGATTCAAAATCTCAGATCCTCTAACCATTTTTCATTTGAATAATCGCTTTAGTTTTAATACTAATTTTGCTACTCTTAAACCAATAACATGGTAGGCAACAAAATTTCATTACATAGAATCTTAAAGGCAAGTCCTGAAAAAGTTTATGAAGCATTTGTGGATGCAGACTCATTAGCATCATGGATGCCTCCTAACGGATTTATTGGTAAGGTGCATCAAATGGATTTAAAAGTGGGCGGACATTATAAAATGTCGTTTACTAATTTTACAACAGGCAACAGTCATGCTTTTGGTGGAGAGTACCTCGAAATCATTCCCAATGAGCTATTAGTGTACACCGATGAGTTCGCAGATCCGAATTTGCCAGGTCAAATAATCACAAGAATCGAATTGCGTAAAGTAGTATGTGGTACCGAGCTTATCGCTTCTCAAGAGGGGATCCCTGATATTATTCCTGTTGAAATGTGTTATCTCGGCTGGCAAGAATCACTTGATAAGCTAAAGTGTTTGGTGGAGCCTAATATCCCTGATGCATAATTGTTCTGCAGAAAACATGAATTAATCACGATTCATTGATTTTATGAGAGTGCGTTCGGTCGTTTTTAATAGGCTCAGTTTTAATTAGGATGTCACGTATTTAAGTGAATTAATCCATTATATTATGACAATTATAAGGGTGTTTCCATCTAATTATTTGAAATTCACAAGATTTATTGAAATAAATGTCGAAAAGATGGATTATTATGTGTATGTTTGTCATTCAATAAATTAAAAAAAATAAAAAATGAAAAATGGAGTAGTTAAATTCTTTAATTCAACAAAAGGATTTGGTTTTATTAAAGACGCAGAAACTGGAGAAGAAATCTTTGTACACGTAAGTGGTTTAAAAGATGACATCCGTGAAAATGACAACGTGACTTTTGATGTCGAGAACGGTAAAAAAGGTTTAAATGCTGTTAATGTAAAGTTAGCATAATTAAATTCTTTAATAAACACTAGCCCATCCTTGTAGAAACCTGGATGGGCTTTTTATTTGTACTCAAATCAAATGGGTATAGAAATAAATCAGAAAAGCCGTAATTGGATTTTTGCAATTCTTGTTTAAACTACAAGCTTTACATTCACCGCATAAAATCCACGGTCACCTTTTTCAATATCAAATGTTACTTTATTTCCCGGTTTAATCGGTGTGCTTAGTGCTGAGGAGTGAACAAAAATACTATCATTACTATTAGAATCTTTTATAAATCCATAACCCTTAGCTTCATCAAATGAGAAAACAGTGCCCGTTTTAATTTCTGGTTCTTCATTGGCCGTTTGGCGGGTAACTGAAATTTCAATACTATCCAGGTCAACTGGAAGTCGTTGTGGAGGCGGTGTGGAAGAGATTCGTCCGAATTCATCTACATAAGCTATCATTTCATCGAATGATTTTGCCTTTGTTGTTTTTCGATCAGCCTTTTTCTCTAGCTTTTCTTTACGCTCTTTTTGCTTTCTCTTTTCTCTATCTTTCTTAGTAGATGTGCTACTGGATTTTGCCATTAATTTTTTTTTGCAAGGTACGCAGGAAAAATTTCATATTCATTAAAAAATGGAATCTTATTTTCTAAAGATTCCACAATTTTTTAAAAGCGACTATTTTGCTCAGTTGATTTGAAAATAAATCAGCATTCCTGCAGCAATACTCATAATTATTAAAGCCGCGAATCCAATAATATTTGTCTTTCTGTCATTCACAAATTCGCCCATCACACTTTTATTATTTGAGATATGTAAAATGATTCCAATTAAAACCGGCGCCGTAATGCCGTATAAAATAGCTGTATAAATTAATGCTTTAATAGGAGAGAGGCCAATATAGTTAATTGATAAGCCCACCAATAATGAAATAGCAATAATCACATAAAAACCTTTTGCTTCGTGAAATTTTTTATCTAATCCTTGTTCCCATCCAAATGTCTCTGTGAAAATATATGACAGGGATCCACTTAATACTGGTATTGCGATAAGTCCAGTTCCAATCACACCAATAGCAAATAATAAGTAGGCCATATCGCCAGCCAATGGTTTTAATGCCAATGCTGCTTGTTCAACTGTATCTATTTGCGTAACCCCTGCCGGAAATAAAACACTACCTGTAGTTAGAATAATAAAATACATCACTAAACCGGATATCGCCATTCCAAAATCAACATCATTTTTCATTTCATGAATTATTTTCTTATTCACGATTAGATGGTTTCTTCGATTTTTCATTTCTTCTACTTCAACCGAAGCCTGCCAAAAAAATAAATAAGGAGAAATAGTTGTTCCGAGTATGCCTACTAACACCATCAGATACGCTTTGCTCCACTCGAACGAGGGGATAAACGTAGCTTTAATGATTGCTGATAGATCTTGTTTGTACAAAAATGGAACGATGAAGTAAACCAACATTACCACACATAAATTCTTTAATAAAGAAGCCATGCGCTGATAGGGCAGATAAACAATCATTATCAACAATATAACGGTGAACAGTACCGAAAAATAACTTTGGTCAATGGATGGGAATAACAAATTGCCTACAGCTCCCATACCTGCTATATCTGCACCGATGTTTAAAACAATGGCAGGAAAGCTGAATAAGAGCATTACATATAAAACCCATCTCGGATAATTTTTTTTTAATGTGCCTGTTAACCCTTGCGATGTAACTAATCCAATCTTTGCACACATCTGTTGGATAACTGCCATTAAAGGAAAAGCAACGATGGCAGTCCATAATGTTTTTAACCCAAATGCCGCTCCGGCCTGCGAGTAGGTAGCAATTCCTGATGGGTCATCATCACTCGCACCTGTCACTAATCCTGGACCGACTTTTCCCCAAACGGATTGGAGTTTTTTTGTTAGCGATTTTTGGTGAGCCATATTTTTAAAAGTAAAACGTTATTCGTTGTTTATTTCAGCTCTTAATTGGTCTGATGTTTTTGTAGTGCCATCATGACTCCATCCTGGTGGCATAAATAAGTACTTAAGTTTGTTTTTTAAGCCAACAGGTTTTTTAAAATCACTCCATATCGATTGCCATTCGTGCGTTACTATTCTTACGGGATGATATCTTTCATCTAGCGGCTTCGTCAAGCCGTAAAAAATTTTTTCTTCACCATTTTCTTCTTCAAATGTTCCGAATAATTTATCCCAAATTATCAAAACCATTCCCATGTTCCTATCAAGATATCTGACATTGCTTGCATGATGTACTCGATGGTGTGAAGGGCTTACAAATACAGACTCAAACCATGCTGGCATTTTATCAATATACTGCGTATGCACTAATATTCCGTATATCTGCGTAGCTGCAAAAACAAAAATGATATCCAACGGAGAAAACCCTAATATCGCTAATGGAATAAAATACACAAATCGATAAAGTGGCTGAAATACCGATGAGCGAAATCCAGTAGTTAAATTAAATTCTTCAGATGAATGATGTGTAACATGCACAGCCCAGAATAATCGTATTTGATGATCGAAGCGATGTTCCCAGTAATACATAAAATCTTCAGCAATAAAAATGGCAATCCAGTAGAGTAGGGAATTGTTCCATGTTTCTATTATACGATGCTCGTAAAACCATAAAAGTACTCCTACATATATCACACGGAATAAAACATCAATACCACCATTCAAAATGCTTAAGTAAATATTCAGTATAGTTTCTTTAAAAGAATAAAATTTTCTAAGTTGAATATTACTTAAAATAATTTCAGCCAGTATCACCAAAATGTAAATCGGTGCGCTGATTAATAATATCCATTGCTCTTTTAACGGCATAATGATTTTCTAAACTTTTTCAAAAATACCCGCAGCACCTTGTCCAGTACCAACACACATGGTAACCATTCCGTATTTTTTGTTTGTCAATTCTAATTCATTCATTAATTGAACTGTCAGCTTTGCGCCACTACAACCTAATGGATGACCTAACGCTATCGCACCACCGTTAACATTAACTATATCCTGATTGATATCAAGCTTACGCAATACAGCTAATGACTGCGATGCAAATGCTTCGTTCAGTTCAATCAAATCAATATTGTTTAATGTTAATCCTGATTTCTTTAATACCATCGGTATCGCTTCAATAGGTCCAATGCCCATTATGCGTGGTTCTACACCAACAACAGCATAGTTTACAAAACGCAATCGTGGAGTTAAATTATGTTCTTTTAAAAACTTCTCAGATACTACCAGAACAAATGCAGCTCCATCCGATGTCTGCGATGAATTGCCAGCTGTTATACATCCTTGCGCATCAAATACAGGCTTTAAAGTGCTCAACTTTTCAATTGAAGTATCTGCACGGGGACCTTCATCTGTATCAAATGTGAAGCTGACTTTCTTTTGCTTGAAGTTTTCATCAAGTAACAGTTCGTCAACATGAATAGGTGAAATCTGCGATTTGAATTTACCTTCTTTAATTGCTTTTACTGCTTTCTGATGACTGTTATAAGAAAACATGTCCTGGTCTTCACGCGAAACCTGGTATTCTTTAGCTACTGCCTCTGCAGTCAGTCCCATACCCCAATAGTATTCAGGATTTGATTTTGCTACTTCATAGTTAGGTACGATTCGCCAACCACCAAACGGAATAGGCGACATGCTTTCAACACCACCAGCAAGAATGCAATCTGATAAGCCTGCATTAATTTTAGCAGCTGCAATAGCGATTGTTTCTAGTCCTGATGCACAATAACGATTAACCGTCATGCCTGGCACCTTGACCGTGTTCAATCCCATTAATGAAATCATTCGACCAATGTTTAATCCCTGCTCTGCCTCTGGTGTGGCATTACCAACAATAACATCCTCAATAAGGTTTACATCAAAATTATCCAATGAGCTAATCAAATATTTCACTACAGTTGATGCTAGATCATCAGGTCGTACATTTTTTAACTTGCCTTTAGGTGCTTTGCCTACGGCAGATCGAAATCCGGTAACAATATATGCGTTCATAAAATGATATAAAAAAACCCGCTTATCAGCGGGTTGGATTTGAAGTTACTTCTTGGTAGTGTCCGCCGGTGCGCTATTATTTCCACCCGCCGGCGATGTAGTACCAGCTGGCTTTCCAGGGGTTTTTGCTTTCTTAGCATCAGCAGCTTTCTTAGCATCAGCAGCTTTTCTCGCTTCTTCAGCAGCAGCTTTTTGATCGATACCGTCTTTAAAAGTAGAGGTTGCTATCAACTGTCCTTTGCGATTAAAAGTGCGCCACTCGCCATCTTTTTTGTTATTCTTGTATGCACCTTCCGATGCTATCTCGCCATCTTCAAAATAGCGCGTCCATTTACCATCTTTCTTTCCAGCTATGTATTCACCTTCTTGTTTTACTGTTCCAGAATAGTAATACCTTTTATAAACACCCTCTTTTATTCCGTTTTGGAATTCTTGTTCTTCCATTATCTTTCCATACGGATAATAGCGTTTAGAAACACCTTGACGCTTATCATTTAGATATTCAACCTCTGTCATGATGTCTCCGTAGGAGTTAAAGGTCTTCCAAGTTCCTTGCTTTTGACCAAACTCATCGGTCTTATTACGATGTTTTTCTTTGCCCGGCGCATACTTCGGTTTTTCCTCTGTTTGCGAGAAGCTAATAAAAGGAATCATCAGAAGGGACAAGAATAAGATTTTGTACTTATGCATATGCAACAGTTTTTTCAGGTGTTAAAATTAATAACTTATTTAATTTCTCAAAGGTTTTCCGGTAGTTAATATCGATTGAATGCGTTCTAATGTCTTTTTTTCACCGATTAATGATAAAAACGCCTCTCTTTCAAGGTCTAAAAGGTACTGTTCTGAAACTTCCGTTGGTGCTGACAACTCGCCTCCGCATAATACATAGCCAAGCTTTTTGCTAATTAATTCATCATGACTGGATATATAATTCCCGCTTCTCATACTATTTGCCCCTGCCCAAATTAGCCCTAAGCCCTGTTTTCCTAAAACTTTGATGTTGTTTTGCTGGACGGGTTGCGTATATCCCGCATCAGCTAGACCAATAGCAGCGTTTCTGGCGTCAAAAAGCAAATGACTTTTATTCATAGTTATTGCATCACGACCTGTTTTTAATATTCCTAGTTCAAATGCTTCTTTAGCGGATGTTGATACTTTCGCTTGCCCAATAGTTAAAAAATTAGCTCGTAGTGCGTTTAATTCGATATCGCCATCTTTTAATTGGTTAGAAAATCGTAAAGCCATTTCTTTTGTACCTCCTCCGCCTGGTATTAATCCAACACCGAATTCTACAAGTCCTGAATATAGTTCTGCATGTGCTTGAACTTTATCTGCATGTAAAGTCATTTCGCATCCGCCTCCAAGGGTAAGTCCAAAAGGCGCAACAACAACTGGTATCGACGAATAACGCACACGCATATTCATGTTCTGAAACATACGAATGGCCATATCAATCTCTTCATATTCTTGCTCAATAGCCATCATAAAAATCATTGCTAAATTGGCCCCAGCTGAAAAGTTTGCACCTTCGTTTCCTATAACTAGTCCCTTGTAGCTTTTTTCAGCAAGTTCGATTGCTTTATTAACTCCTGCAATTACTTCCCCACCCATAGTGTTCATTTTTGTTGTGAACTCACAACAGATAACATCTTCTCCTATGTCAATTATATTGCACCCATTATTCTTCCAAATAGTTTTTTCTTTTCTTAACGGATAGAGTTGAATGGTAGATTCTTGATTCGAATTGCTGTGGTACGAATTCGTATTTGGATCAAAGTAAAAGCTGTTGCCATTTTCATACTTGAAAAATGAAGTAATGTCTGATTCAATCATCTTATAAACCCATGGAGCAGGTGTGAATCCTAGTTGTTCCATTGCTTTAACCGATTCTTTAATACCAACCGCATCCCATGTTTTAAACGGACCTAATTCCCAACCAAAACCAGCCTCTAACGCTTCGTCTATACGAAATAAATCGGGCGATATTTCATTGACTTTGTTCGATACAAATTCAAATAAACTAAAGAATGATTTTCTGTAAAAGTCGCCAACCTTATCTTTCGCTTGAATTAGTAAAGTAATTCGCTGTCTTGTATCATCAATGCCTTTTGCACTTTCAATCGATTCGTATTTATTCTTTTTCTGAAGACTGTATTCAAACGTTTTTAAATCAAGTGATAAATAAATGGTTTCCCCTTTTTCATCTTTTGATTTTTTGAAGAATCCTTGTTTCGTTTTATCTCCTAACCATTTATTGTTAGCCATCTGCTGAATAAACGCTGGCAATTCAAAAGTTTTCTTTTCTTCTCCTTCGGGAAGAGCTGCAGCTAAATTATTGCTGACATGCACCAACGTGTCAAGGCCAACTACATCACAGGTTCTAAATGTTGCTGATTTAGGTCGACCGATAATAGGCCCCGTGAATAAATCAATATCGTTAATGCTGAAGTCAGATTGATCTACTTGGTGAAATAAAGAGGCTATACTGTAAACTCCTATTCGGTTCGCAATAAAAGCTGGCGTATCCAAACATTCGATAGTTGTTTTACCTAAGTATAATGAACCATATTGCATCAGAAAATCGACCACCTCTCTTTTAGTCTCTTTACCAGGAATAATTTCTAATAGCTTAAGGTATCTGGGTGGGTTGAAAAAGTGAGTACCGCAAAAATGTTGTTTAAAGTTTTCACTTCTTTCCTCTGTCAATAATTCAATCGGAATTCCAGAAGTGTTTGTTGTGATTAGCGTGTCTGGCTTTCTGTGTTTTTCTATTTCTTCATAAAGCTCTTGTTTGATGGCAGCATTTTCAATTATAACTTCAATTATCCAATCGCAGTCACTAATTTTCGTTAAGTCGTCAGTAAAGTTCCCGGTTTGTATAAAATTTATTGCCGAATTAGAATAAAGAGGAGAGGGTTTTGAGGCAATTGCTGTTATTAATGATGAATCAACAATTCTGTTCTTAAAAGATGGATGGTCTTTCAAAAAGCCCTTTTTTATTTCTTCTTCTGATAATTCTTTTGGACTAATATCAATAAGCAAAACTGACAAACCAATATTTGCAAAATGACAAGCAATACGCGAACCCATTATCCCTGAACCTAAAACCGCAACTTTCTTGATAGTTCTCTTCGACATAAAAATAAAAGAATTTTAATCTTTCGAATATAGCAAAATATGCTGGTCTAAATTTGATTCTTCAAAAAAAGAATTCAACCAATTTCCAAGCTTATTTTGTTCAGGCAATTCATTTTTATTAAGTACAAAGGCTCAGGAAATTTAATAAGAAATGAATTTATATTATATCAAACATTATTTTAACTTTGCATCCTTAATAAAAATAAGACTATGAGTTTCGAGAAAATTATTTCAGTGCCGGGTATGCCAGGTTTATACAAAATGGTTGCTCAAATGCGTAATGGCGGATTTATCGTTGAAGGTTTATCTGATAATAAGAGAATGCCAGTTTCTTCCACACAAAGAATTGTGATGTTAAAAGATGTGGCAATATATACTTACGAAGAGGATATGCCTCTTTATGATGCTTTTAAAAAAATGAAAGACGATGATGCAAGTTCTTCTTCTATTACAACAAAATCGGAGCCTGCAGATTTGAAAGCAGTATTAAAGAAAGTATTGCCTGAGTACGATGAAGAGCGTGTTCATATTTCAGATATCCGTAAAATATTCTCATGGTATAATTTGCTGAAAGATTTAGTTGGCACTCCTGAAAGCGAAGCTATCATGAATCCACAAGTTGAAAGCGTGGAGGAGCCCGTTGCAGAAGAAAAAGTAGAAGAAATGAAGGAAGTCAAAACTCCCAAAAAAAGAGCCTCGAAAAAAACAATCGATAACGAAACAAAATAAAAATAAAGCCCCTACCTTAGGGGCTTTATTTTTATAATTAATCATGGAATTTACAAACGATTTACTGAGCTATAAATTAACTAGAAGTTATCTACCTGAAAATTTTACATTTCAAAATTGGGAAGATATTCGCGATTATTTCGAAGATTTAAAAAACAGAACTTTTTTAAATGAAAGCGATATTGAAAAATGGCTAAACAACAGAAGCGAACTTGAAGCTGCTTTGCAAGAGAATGTTGGTTGGAAGTATATTCGTATGAGTTGTGATACAGCAAATGAAGAATTTGCTAAAGATTATACTTTTTTTGTGACAGTGCTTCAGCCTAAAATAGCTCCTTACAGCAACGATCTTGATTTGAAATTGCTCGCTTACGAAGGATTGAATAACTATAATAAAGATGGTTTTGGTATCTTGTTACGCCAAATAAAAAAAAGAGTAGAGCTTTTTCGTGAAGAGAATATTCCATTGATCGCTGAATTGCAGAACAAGGAGCAAGAGTATGCGTCTATTGCTGGAGCGATGTCGGTTGAAATTGATGGCAAAGAGTTAACAATGCAACAAGCCAGTAACTATTTAGAACTTCACGACAGAAATAAAAGAGAGGAGGTTTATCGTAAAATGATGAACAGAAGGCTGCAGGACAGGGAAAAACTGGACGATTTGTTCGATGAACTTTTATTATTGCGCAATAAAATCGCCCTAAACGCAGGGTTTGAGAATTTTAGAGATTATATGTTCGCAAGCTTAGGCCGCTTCGATTATACACCAGCAGATTGTTTTAAATTTCATGAAGCAGTCGAAAAACATTTAGTTCAATTAGTAGAACAAAGTGAACTAGAACATCAAAACGATTTAAAATTATCGGAGCTTAGGCCATGGGATTTAGCCGCAGAACCTGAAGGAAAGTCTGTATTAAAACCTTTTGATGGACACGCTGACTTAATTCAAAAAACAGTGAATTGTTTTAATCAGCTAAATCCTTTTTTAGGGAGTTGTATTAAAGAACTTCAGGAAAGAAAACATTTAGATTTAGAATCTAGAAAGGGTAAAGCTCCGGGTGGATACAATTATCCGTTATATGAGTCTGGATTGCCATTTATATTTATGAATTCCACCAATACACTTAGGGATTTAGTTACAATGGTTCATGAAGGTGGACATGCTGTTCAGTCTATTGTGGATCAGCCCTTGGGGCTAGTAGATTTTAAAAGTTTGCCAAGCGAAGTTGCTGAGTTAGCATCTATGTCGATGGAATTAATGTCTATGAAGTATTGGGGTAGTTATTTTACGGATGCAGAAGAGCTAAAAAGAGCTCAAAAGAAACATCTTGCAGATGTGATAAAAGGGTTACCATGGATAGCTGCTGTTGATGCATTTCAACATTGGATTTATTTAAATCCCAATCATACTCGATTAGAGAGGAGAGCTCAATGGAAAAATACTTATTCCCGTTTTGCAGGCAAGACAGTAAATTGGGAAGGCATTGAGGATGCTAGAGAAAATTTATGGCAAAAGCAATTGCATATATTTGAAGTTCCATTTTATTATATAGAATATGGATTTGCTCAGTTAGGAGCCGTTGCTATGTGGATGAACTTTTCAAAGAATGAAAGTGCGACATTGCAAAAGTATTTGGAAGCACTATCCTTAGGTTATACTAAGACAATCGGAGAAATTTATAAAACGGCAGGTATCGAGTTTGATTTTTCAGAAGCTTATGTTAAAGAGCTCGCTGGGTTTTTAGAAAGTAAAATCAAGGAAATAAATTGAAAAAAGCAGCTTTTATTGTAACTTTTTGAGAAGTTTTTCGATTAACAAACCCTCAAAAAGTGTAGTTTCTTAGATGATACCAGTTTCTGTTTGGATTTTATTTGTTTTGGCCTTGATATTAATTGGGGTCACAGCTTATTTTGTTTCTAGGCATTTTGTTAAAGGGAGTAAGGAAGAAAAAGAAGATTTGTCGTTATCGCTTTATTTAGAGCAGCAAGATGTACCATGTATCTTGTTTAGTCATAAAAGCTATAAAGCTATCGATGCTAATCAGATGGCACTTCAGCTATTTGCGATTTATCAAAGATCGATATTGAAAGAGTTAGTTTTTTCTGATTTTTTTGATGAAAAATTAACTAATGAGGAGGTCAATTTCTTGTTAATTGCTGGAGAAAATGGAGGTTTGACTCGTCAGACTATAAATTGCATTAACCGGAACGGGAATATTCTTCCATTGGTATTATCAATGCTGCGATTTAAAAATGGAGATTTTGTATGCAAGTTCGATCATGTTTCTGATAAAGAGCAAGAAGTAATAAATCAAGGTTCAGGAAACGTTGTTGGAAATTCAATAGTTAAATCTTACTTTGAAGAAACCCAGGAAAAAACTCATCAATTTCCTGTTGAAGAAAAGCATGAAAGAGTTCAATTGCCTATTGAAATTGATTCAATTAAAGATGATAGTAATGCGGTAGCTGTAATTGATGTATTTCAAAGGTTTGTTGATGTGAATGAGCACTTTGCTTATATTACTGGGTACTCCGTAGAAGAGTTGAAAAAAATAACATTGCAGGATTTAATTCATCCAACGCATTCTGTTATTCATCAAAAATGGCTCAGTGATTTAGTAAAAGGCGTTTCTACTGTTTCGAGCGTAGAGCGAAGCATTATTACTAAGAATAGGAAAAAGGCAGTCGTTGATTTAATGGCGGCTTTTCTTCCCTCTAGAAATGTTGTCTTTATTACCGCATTTGACAATACCGATTCTAAAAAAACAATCGATAATCTTCTTTCAAACAGAGAGAACCTAATTGACCTAGTTGAAAATACGGGCGAGTCAATTATGTCTATGAACGCGATAGGAATTATTACTGTTATTAATAGTCAAGCTAAAATTCTTTTTCGAGAATGTTATGAGGTAATGTTAGAGGAAGGGGATAATCTTATTAATAAACTAAAGCCAGGTTACAAGCAATTGTGGGTTGGTCGTATTCAATCGGTGCTAAAAGGAGAGACCGTTAATTATAATGATAGCCATCAAATCAATGGCGCTTTTGCTTTTTATGAGGTTATGCTTTATCCAATGAGAAATGAGTTAGGGCTAATTACCGGATTAAGTTTTTCTGCAAGAGATATTACTGAACGTTTGCAAAAGGAAGAGGAGTTAAAAGTGGCAAAAGATAAAGCAGAGGCTGCAACAGTCGCCAAGTCGGAGTTTTTAGCGATTATGAGCCATGAGATTCGTACACCTTTAAATGGATTGATTGGAATTTCGGAATTGTTAAATAACACTAAGCTTGATGAACAACAAAAAGAGTTTGTTGACATCATGAGACTAAGCGGAGAAGCTTTACTACAAGTAATAAATGACATTCTTGATTTCTCAAAAATAGAAGCCAATAAAATGCAGTTGGAAGAAGCGCCTTTTCATGTTGCTGATGTGGTCGAGGAAACAATTGATATATTATCTGCAAAGGCTAAAGAAAAAGGCTTGCTTATTAAATCAAAAATCGCATTAAATGTTCCCGAAGCTGTGGTTGGCGATAAGGCTCGGCTTCGTCAAGTGCTTATGAACTTGGTAGGTAATGCAATTAAATTTACTGATCGCGGTAGCGTTGAAATAATAGCTATTGCAGAAAATGCAGAAAACTCGAACGATGGATTATTTTTAAAATTCGGTGTTAGTGATACCGGAATGGGTATGACGAAAGAACAAATGGATATTGCTTTTAACGCGTTTACTCAAGCCGATCAAACCACATTTCGAAAGTATGGAGGAACAGGATTGGGTTTAGCTATTTGTAAAACCTTAGTAATGCTTATGGGAGGTAAAATTTGGGCTGAAAGTGAAGTGGGAAAGGGTAGTGATTTTTATTTTACAATTAAAACAAAAGAGACAAAAATTGTGGAAACAAAAGTTAAAGATGCTCGTCCGAGAAATCAAATAGCAGGCAAGCCTAATTTTGAAATGGGAAAACAATTGCCTGCCAAAATTTTATTGGTGGAGGACAATGAAATAAACAGATTGCTCGCATCTAAGCTATTTGGTAGAATTGGTTATCAAATAGAATCCGTTAATGACGGCAGTGATGCAGTTATTGCAGTTGGTAAAAACAAGTACGATGTGGTGTTCATGGATATACAAATGAATGGGATGGATGGATTTGAAGCTACCAAGAAAATTAGAGCTCAATTTGGTCAAATGTGTCCTGTGATAATTGCCATGACGGCCTTCGCTTCTCCAGAAGATAGAAAGGCTTGTATTGATGCTGGGATGGATGATTATGTTTCCAAGCCAATCACAATCGATGATTTAGAGCGTATGCTCGTTAAATGGGTAAAAAATCCTAATCCTGAAATAACAATTAGCCAAAGCAAAAATGCACAGCCGAGTAATGTTGCAATTTCTGACAACTTAGATTTAACAGCCGTTAAACGCTTAATTGATATAGGAAATGCTTCTGATAAAAATTTTACAGCTCAACTTTTGGAAATGTTTGCCATCCAAGTGCCAAAACTAATTGCAGATATTAACGCGGGTTTAAATCAAAATGATTTAGATATGGTTTGGAAGTCTGCACATAAACTAAAAGGCACTTGCTTAAATATAGGAGCCATAAAATTATCTGCACTTTGTAAAGAAATGGAATCTAAAGGGCGAAATGGTGATAGTTCAGGGTTAAAAGGAATAGCTTTGCAATTAGAAATAGAGTTTAAAGCAGCCGTAAAAGACTTAGGGAAGCTATTTTTAGCCAATTTGTAAACATATTTTTAAAATTACATTTGTTTTGATTAAAAATATTTTTAATTTTGCCATCCGTTTAATAAAAACTAGAGGAATTTAAATTATGATTATTGTACCTATTAAGGAAAACGAAACAATTGACAAGGCACTTAAGAAATTCAAGAAGAAATTCGAAAAGACAGGTATTGTAAAGCAGTTAAGATCGCGTCAAGCATTCGAAAAACCATCTATATCTCGTCGTACGGAAATTAAGAAGGCGATTTATAAGAATCATTTGATTTCACAAATTCAAGCTTAGTTTTAGGCATTAATATCTGATACTATATCCTGACTCAATAATAATTGGGTCAGGATTTTTATTTTGTTAATATGCTGTCAATAAGTATTTGATTTTATTTTAACTATTAAGTGCAATGCGCACTAATCAAGGTTATCTTTACGTTAGAAGTTTAAATAAATACTTGTGAAGGAATCTGAACTTTTTTTAAAATATTTGATTGTTGAACGTAGATTTTCAAAACATACGATTACTAGCTATCAGACAGACATCCTTCAATTTACAAAATACATCAAGGACACTTACGAAATAGATGACATTAAAGAGGTAAGTCATCTTTACATAAGATCATGGATAGTGTCGCTTATGGAGACCGGGATTGACCCGAAATCGGTTAGTAGAAAGATAACTACATTAAGATCTTTTTATAAGTTTTTAATAAAAATTGAAGTGTTGGATAAAAATCCAATGCTTAAAATTCAGGCTCCCAAGATTTCGAAAAAACTTCCCGAGTTTTTAGATGAAAAAAAAATGGAGGCCTTGTTTGACAATATGGCCAATGATGGCAATGATTATTTCGAGGTGCGTGACTTTTTAATTCTTGATTTTTTTTACAGAACGGGTGTTCGTTTATCGGAGTTAATTGAATTAAAAATTTCGGATGTTAATCTGTACAATTTAACAATTACTGTCACTGGAAAGCGTAATAAAGTACGACAAATCCCAATTTCAATGGGTTTTAAACAGGCGATAGAAAAGTATATTGTACTACGCAATGAATTTTTAAAATCGGAAGGCTTGGATAATCATTATTTTTTTATTGATAATAAAGGTAACAAAATGTATCCGGTCTTCGTTTATCGTATTGTTAAGGCTAATATCAAAATGGTAAGCACAGGTAAGAAGAAGAGTCCACATGTTTTAAGGCACACTTTCGCTACAGCAATGTTAAATAATGGAGCAGACATCAATGCAATCAAAGAAATATTAGGTCATAGAAATCTATCAGCTACTCAAGTTTATACGCATAACACAATTGAAAAACTAAAGGAAGTCTATAAACAGGCCTTCCCTAAAGCATAAAAACTAATTTTTAAAAATAAGACTTATGAAACTAAAAGTTCAATCCATCCATTTTGATGCAGACCGTAAATTGTTGTCCTTTGTTGAGGAGAAAATCGAAAAATTGACTCATTTTTATGAAGATATTATTGACGGAGAGGTTTTTCTTCGACTTGATAAAAACTCTGAGAAAGAAAACAAAATTGCTGAAATAAAATTGAACACACCTGGCAAAACGATGTTTGCAAGCGAGCAATGTAAGTCTTTTGAAGAGGCAACAGACATTGCAGTTGATGCATTAAGAAAGCAAATCACAAAGTATAAAGGGAAATTGCGTGGCAATTGAATTCTGAAATAAATTTGAATAAAAGATGCGGGCATTAACTCGCATTTTTTATTTTTACCCTGTTTGATTAAAGATTTTTTACAAACTTGATAAAAAATATTAGGGGATATCAAAAATTTTTATGCAGAATGCTTGTTTCAATCAAATCATTTAGTAAATTTGCAATCCGATTTTAAGAGATGTTAATTTAGTTCATTGAAATTCAAGCCGATGTAGCTCAGTTGGTCAGAGCTACTGATTTGTAATCAGTAGGTCGGGGGTTCGAATCCCTCCATCGGCTCCAATTGTTGTAGATTTAAGACGTAGTGAGTTAGAATGTGGTGTTTAGTAAGAGTCCTTGAATCCGTTTCTAATTTTTCGGAAGTATCCGGAAAAAAGGCTTAGGGGAGATACTCAAGTGGCTAACGAGGACAGACTGTAAATCTGTTGACATACGTCTTCACAGGTTCGAATCCTGTTCTCCCCACGAATGCTTTACATAATAAGTAGGGCAAAATTATATTGGCAAGAAATCTTGCCTTCGATCTTTGAATAGTGATGCACAAAAGTGCATTTATTTAATTAGCGGAAGTAGCTCATTTGGTAGAGCATCAGCCTTCCAAGCTGAGGGTGGCCGGTTCGAGCCCGGTCTTCCGCTCAAGGTTAAATGATTTGTGAAGTTGAAGGCGTGATTGTTTTCCGCGATTGATCTCAGGTATGTCAAATGTATCATGCCAATGTAGCTCAGTCGGTAGAGCACATCCATGGTAAGGATGAGGTCACCAGTTCGATCCTGGTCATTGGCTCAAAGTAGATAATATAAGAATTAAAATAAATAATAATAATTAAACAAAAAACAAATCTAATAAAATGGCAAAAGAGAAATTTGATCGCTCCAAACCTCACGTAAACATCGGAACGATCGGTCACGTAGACCACGGTAAGACCACTCTGACAGCTGCAATTACCAACGTACTTGCTCAATCAGGTCTTGCAGAGAAGAGGGATTTCGCCTCTATCGATAACGCTCCTGAAGAAAAAGAGCGTGGTATCACTATTAACACTGCACACGTAGAGTACCAAACTGCTAATCGTCACTATGCACACGTTGACTGTCCAGGTCACGCGGATTATGTGAAGAACATGGTTACAGGTGCGGCTCAAATGGACGGTGCTATTCTAGTAGTTGCTGCTACTGATGGTCCTATGCCTCAAACTCGTGAGCATATCCTTTTAGCTCGTCAGGTAGGTGTACCTAAAATCGTTGTTTTCATGAACAAGGTTGACATGGTTGACGATCCTGAATTGTTAGACTTAGTAGAAATGGAAATTCGTGAGTTACTATCATTCTATGAATATGATGGTGACAATACACCAGTTATCCGTGGTTCTGCATTAGGTGGGTTAAACCTTGATGCGAACTGGATGCCTAAGATTCTTGAATTAATGGAAGCAGTTGATACATTTATTCCAATTCCTCCTCGTCAAGTTGACCTACCTTTCCTTATGCCAGTTGAGGATGTGTTCTCAATTACAGGTCGTGGAACAGTAGCTACAGGACGTATCGAGCGTGGAGTTATCAACTCAAATGATTCAGTTGAAATCATCGGGATGCAGCCTGAGAAATTAACTTCTACTTGTACTGGTGTTGAGATGTTTCGTAAGATTCTTGATCGTGGAGAAGCTGGAGATAACGTAGGTTTATTGTTACGTGGTATTGAGAAAACTGATATCCGTCGTGGTATGGTTATCGCCAAGCCAGGTTCAATTACTCCTCACACGAAGTTCAAGGCTGAAATTTATGTATTGAAGAAAGAAGAAGGTGGACGTCACACTCCATTCCATCAAAAATATCGTCCTCAGTTCTATTTACGTACAACTGATGTAACTGGTGAAATTACTTTACCAGAAGGACGTGAGATGGTAATGCCAGGAGATAACGTAACAATCACTGTTGAGTTAATTCAACCAGTTGCTATGGACAAAGGTCTTCGTTTCGCTATCCGTGAAGGTGGTCGTACGGTAGGTGCAGGTCAGGTAACTGAAATCATCGCCTAATTATACAAAGTAATTGAATAGTATGTCCCGGCGAAGAGTCGGGACATACCTATTTAAAAAGGTGGTATTTTTTTCGGAGGAATTTAATGATTTTGACGGAAAAAAACAAAATAAAATTGTGTTAAATACAATTGTATTAAGTAACCACATTGAGAAATTTACGGGTGTAGCTCAATTGGTAGAGTAGCGGTCTCCAAAACCGTTGGCTGGGAGTTCGAGTCTCTCCACCCGTGCAAAAAGAGAAAAATAAACGACATAGTTATGCAAAAATTACGCGCTTATATCAGTGATTCATATAATGAGCTGATGAATAAAGTATCATGGCCAACATGGGCTGAATTGCAAAGTAGTTCAATGGTAGTTTTAATTGCCACTTTATTGTTTGGGGTTGTCGTTTTTTTAATAGACACAGTATTCCAAGGTTCGTTGAATTTGATTTATAATTTGTTCTCTTAATTTCTATGTCAGATTCTACAGGCAAAAAATGGTATGTGATCCGTGCGGTTAGTGGTCAGGAGAAAAAGGTAAAACAATACCTTGAATCTGAGGTTTTACGCGCAGGTCTTTCTGATTATGTTTCTCAGGTATTGATTCCAATGGAGAAATATTATCAAATTAAAGATGGTAAAAAAGTTAGCAAGGAAAGAAGTTTTTATCCTGGCTATATTTTGATTGAAGCAAACTTAATGGGAGAGGTACCCCATGTAATTCAAAACACTACGGGCGTGATTGGTTTCTTAGGTGCTAAAGGAGAAGCCCCCGCACCTTTAAGAATATCTGAGGTGAATAGAATTTTAGGTAAGGTTGATGAATTGGCTGATAGTGAAGAGGTAATCAATGTGCCTTATGTTGTTGGTGAAACAGTTAAAGTAACTGACGGACCGTTCAATAGCTTCTCTGGAATTATTGAGGAAGTAAATGAAGAAAAGAAGAAATTAAAAGTAATGGTTAAAATTTTTGGACGTAAGACTCCTTTGGAGTTAAGTTATGTTCAAGTTGAAAAAGAATCATAAACACTTTGATGCCTACCTTGGTTGATGCTTCCACATTTCAAGATTAGGATTCTCCATCTAAGAAAAATGATAAATACTAATAATTAAACAAAATGGCAAAGGAAATAGGCGCACTGATTAAGTTACAAGTAAAAGGTGGTTCTGCAAATCCAGCACCTCCAATTGGTCCTGCATTAGGAGCGAAAGGGGTGAACATTATGGAGTTCTGTAAGCAATTTAATGCAAGAACTCAGGATAAAGCAGGTCAAGTATTACCAGTAATTATTACAGTATATACAGATAAGTCATTCGACTTTATCATCAAGACACCTCCAGTATTCATTCAATTGATGGAGGCTGCAAAAATTCAGAAAGGTTCTGCTGAGTCTAACAGAAAGAAAGTTGGTTCTGTAACATGGGAACAAGTACGTGCAATTGCTGAAGCGAAAATGGTAGACATGAATTGTTTTACTGTTGATTCTGCCATGAAAATGGTAGCAGGTTCAGCTCGTAGTGCTGGTATCAATGTAACAGGGACATCTCCTTGGGCTGAGTAATTATAAACCCTATGTAGTATCGTTATCGCTTGCTGCTTCCCGTGATCGATATACATTTAAACAAAAACAAAAATTAAAATGGCTAAGTTAACTAAGAACCAGAAGGTGGCTTATGCAAAAGTAGATGCTAATAAAGCTTACACTTTGCAGGATGCTTCAAAACTTGTAAAAGAAATTTCTTTTGCAAAATTTGATGCTTCTGTAGATCTTAGCGTACGCCTTGGAGTTGATCCACGTAAAGCGAATCAAATGGTTCGTGGTATCGTGACACTTCCTCACGGAACTGGTAAAACAGTGCGCGTGTTGGTATTATGTACGCCTGACAAAGAGCAAGAGGCAAAAGATGCCGGTGCTGAATTTGTTGGATTGGATGATTTCATCCAAAAGATTGAAGGCGGATGGACAGATGTTGATATCATCATCACCATGCCGAGTGTAATGGCGAAAGTTGGTAAATTGGGTAAAATCCTGGGACCGCGAAACTTAATGCCTAATCCTAAGACAGGAACAGTAACCAATGATGTTGGTAAAGCTGTAGCAGAAGTAAAAGCGGGTAAGATAGATTTTAAGGTTGATAAAAGTGGAATTATACACGCTTCAATCGGTAAAGTATCATTCGATGCTCAAAAGCTATCCGATAATGCTCATGAGTTATTATCTACAATTGTAAAGTTAAAACCATCAGCTGCTAAAGGTACATACATGAAAAGTATTTCTATGAGCAGCACAATGAGTCCGGGAATTTCAATCGAACCAAAATCGATTTAATAATTCCATTTAAAAACATTAATTCGTAACGTCAAATGACCAGAGAAGAAAAAAACCAGATTATCGATGAGCTAGTATCGGTGCTTTCTAGTACAGGAAGCTTCTATATTACAGATATCGGTACTCTGAATTCAGAAAAGACTAGTAAGTTGCGTCGTTTGTGCTACAACAGACAAGTGCAATTGAAAGTTGCGAAGAATTCTCTGATTAAAAAAGCTCTAGAGCGTATAGAAGGTGATTACAGCCAAATGATTCCTGCAATGAAAGGTTCATCTGCAGTGATGGTTGCTGAAATCCCTAACGTTCCAGCTAAGTTGATCAAAGACTTTCGCAAGGAGAGTGATCGCCCTGTATTGAAGGCCGCTTCTATCGATGGAGGTATTTATGTCGGAGATAATCAGTTAGAATCATTAGCTGCATTAAAATCGAAAAATGAACTTATCGGCGATATCGTTGGATTACTTCAATCGCCTGCGCAATCTGTTATCTCTGGCCTTAAAGGTCAAGGAGGCAAAATTGCCGGCATCCTCAAAACGTTGGAAGAGCGTGCAGCATAATTGCAGCTTAAATCTTCAAAAAACAAAATCTATAAATTATTTAAAAATCCTTAAAAAAAATAAAAAAAATGGCAGATTTGAAATCATTCGCTGAACAGTTAGTTAATCTTACTGTAAAAGAAGTTCAGGAACTTGCTCAAATTCTTAAAGATGAGTATGGCATTGAGCCAGCAGCAGCAGCAGTTGCAATAGCAGCTCCAGCAGGTGGCGGCGCAGCAGCAGCAGAAGAGCAAACATCATTCGATGTAATTCTTAAGAGTGCTGGTGCAAATAAATTAGCTATCGTTAAGTTAGTAAAAGATTTAACTGGCTTAGGCTTGAAAGAAGCTAAAGATTTAGTAGACGGAGCACCAAAACCATTAAAAGAAGGTGTTTCTAAAGATGAAGCTAATGCATTAAAATCTCAATTAGTTGAGGCTGGTGCAGAAGTTGATATCAAGTAATTGAAATTCAATTAATTATCAGACCTGCGCCACTAAACCGGTGGTGCAGGTCTTTACCATTTTATAAGCTGAATACCGCTTATTATGAACGGTTGTTAAATATTAACATTAAAACTCCTTCCACTTGACTACTATAAACAGTCTCACATCAGAGAAGACGGCAAACCGTATCAATTTCAGTAAGAGTAAAAACCCGGTTGAATACCCGGATTTTCTCGAAATTCAATTGAAGTCTTTTAAAGATTTCTTTCAATTAGAAACAACAGCTGACAACAGAACCCAGGAAGGGCTTTATAAAGTTTTCAGCGAGAATTTTCCAATTACGGATTCAAGAAATAATTTCGTTCTTGAATTCTTGGATTATTTCGTCGATCCTCCTCGCTATTCTATTGAGGAATGTATCGAAAGAGGTTTAACGTATAGTGTGCCTCTAAAGGCTAAACTAAAACTTTATTGTACAGATCCTGAGCACGAGGATTTTGAAACAATTGTACAGGATGTTTATCTGGGAACAATCCCATATATGACTCCTAAAGGTACTTTTGTTGTTAATGGGGCAGAGCGTGTAGTTGTGTCTCAACTTCATCGTTCTCCAGGTGTATTCTTTGGTCAAAGTCGCCATGCGAACGGAACAAAATTATACTCTGCTCGTGTAATTCCTTTTAAAGGATCTTGGATTGAGTTCGCAACAGACATTAATAGTGTCATGTATGCGTACATCGATCGTAAGAAAAAATTCCCTGTAACGACATTACTTCGTGCAATCGGTTTTCAAACGGATAAAGATATCCTTGAAATTTTCGGTTTAGCTGACGAAGTGAAGGTTAGTAAAGCAGGATTAAAAAAAGTAGTTGGTCGTCGTTTAGCAGCCAGAGTTTTAAGAAGCTGGTTGGAAGACTTCGTTGACGAGGATACTGGTGAAGTAGTATCTATCGAGCGTAATGAAGTTATTTTGGAACGCGAAACTATTCTTGAAGATGAACATATCGATTTGATTGTTGATGCAGGTGTTAAGTCTGTTATTTTGCATAAAGAAGATGCAAATACAAATGACTACGCTATCATTTACAATACACTTCAAAAAGATACATCTAACTCTGAAAAAGAAGCGGTGGAACATATCTATCGTCAATTAAGAAATGCAGAGCCACCAGATGAAGAAACGGCGCGTGGTATTATCGACAAGTTATTCTTCTCTGATAAGCGTTATGACTTAGGAGAAGTGGGTCGTTATAGAATGAACCGTAAGTTAAGATTGAATATCGATGAGGATACGAAAGTCTTAACAAAAGAAGATATTATTCAGATCATTAAATTCTTAATTGAATTGATCAATGCGAAAGCAATTGTGGATGATATCGATCACTTGAGTAATCGTCGTGTGAGAACAGTTGGTGAGCAGTTATATTCTCAATTCGGAGTTGGTTTAGCACGTATGGCGCGTACAATCCGTGAGCGTATGAATGTTCGCGATAATGAGGTGTTTACTCCTGCTGATCTGATTAATGCAAAAACATTATCAAGTGTAATTAACTCTTTCTTTGGAACAAATCAGTTAAGTCAGTTCATGGATCAAACCAATCCATTAGCTGAAATAACGCATAAGCGTCGTTTATCAGCACTTGGGCCCGGTGGTTTGAGTCGTGAGCGTGCAGGTTTCGAGGTTCGTGACGTTCATTATACTCATTATGGTCGTTTATGTACTATTGAAACTCCTGAAGGTCCGAATATCGGTTTGATTTCTTCTTTATGTGTTTATGCAAAGATTAATCAATTAGGATTTATTTCTACTCCTTATCGTACAGTAACGGATGGAAAAATTGATATTCAAACAGCACCAATCTATTTGACCGCTGAAGAAGAGGATACAAAAGTAATTGCGCAAGCAAATGCGGATGTAGATGAGAAAGGAGTATTTGCTGATAAAAAAGTGAAGGCTCGTTTCGAAGGCGATTTTCCAATTGTAGATCCAAAAGATATCCATTTAGTAGACGTTGCGCCTAATCAGATTGCTTCAATCGCGGCATCATTGATTCCGTTCCTTGAACATGATGATGCGAACCGTGCATTGATGGGATCAAACATGCAACGCCAAGCAGTTCCATTACTTCGTCCACAGGCGCCAATTGTTGGTACTGGTCTCGAAGGACATGTTGTTCGTGATAGCAGAGTTTTAATAAACGCTGATTATTCAGGAACAGTTGAGTATGTAGATGCAAATGAAATTCATATTCGTTGCGTAAGAACTAACGATGAAAAGTTAGTAAGCTTTGACGACGATTTGAAAGTTTACAGACTTACTAAATATCAGAAGACAAACCAAAATACTTGTATTAATCTTAAGCCAATCGTTAAGAAAGGCGACAAAGTAAAAGCAGGTCAGGTATTATGCGAAGGTTATGCTACGCAAGGCGGTGAGTTGGCATTAGGACGCAATATGAAAGTAGCGTTCATGCCTTGGAAAGGATATAACTTTGAAGATGCGATTGTGATTTCTGAACGCGTTGTTCGTGAAGATATTTTTACATCATTACACATTGATGAATATAGCTTAGAAGTGCGTGATACAAAGCGCGGACTAGAAGAACTTACTGCGGATATCCCTAACGTTAGTGAAGAGGCAACCCGTGAGCTAGATGAGCATGGATTGATTCGTGTAGGTGCTGAAGTTATTGAAGGCGATATCTTAATTGGTAAAATCACTCCGAAAGGTGAAACAGATCCTTCTCCAGAAGAGAAATTATTACG